>NZ_JBHWID010000010.1:131544-147143 GCF_042732175.1 Kitasatospora sp. NPDC059795 | reverse complement strand
GCGCGCCACCATCGCCGCAGCCCGCAGCCCGGCACTCTGCGTCAAGGCGGCGGCCTGCCGCTGACGGTCACGTGGACGGCCCTCGCAGTGGCGGCAGGCCTGCGCACCCTGCGCCGCCGCGACGCATGACGCGCTCTCGGCACGCCAGCCGACAGACACCCGGCCCCGCACCACCGGGCCGGGCCCACCACCGGCGCGCCAACATCGCCGCAGCCCGCAGCCCGGCACTCTGCGTCAAGGCGGCGGCCTGCCGCTGACGGTCACGTGGACGGCCCTCGCAGTGGCGGCGGGCCTGCGCACTCTGCGCCGCCGCGACGCATGACGCGCTCTCGGTCCGCCGGCCGACGGACACCCGGCCCGGCCCTGCACCACCGGCCCGGACCCACCACCGGCCGCCAGCACCGCCACAGCCCGCACTCTGCGCCAAGGCGGCGGCCCACTGCTGACGGCCACGGGAACATCCCTCGCCGTCACGGCGGGCCCGCGCCCTGCACCGCGACGCGTGACACGCTCTCGGCACGCCAGCCGACAGGCACCCGGCCCGGCCCCGCACCACCGGCCCGGGCCCGCCGCAGGTGTGCCACCAGCGCGCCGGCACCGCCGCAGCCCGCAGCCCGGCAATCTGCACCAAGCCGAACTGCCAAGGCGGCGGCCTGCCGCTGACGGTCCCATGAACAGCCCTCGCCGTCGCGGCGGGCCCGCGCACCCTGCGCCGCCGCAGCCCGCAGCCCGACACTCCGCGCCAAGGCGGCGGCCTGCCGCTGACGGCCACCTGGACGGCCCTCGCCGTCACAGCGGGCCCGCGCCCTGCACCGCCGTTCCTCCGCGACGCGTGACGCGTGACGCGTTCTCAGGCGGCCAGTCGGCACACCAGCCGGTAGGCGCCCGCCCGGACCCGCACCACCGGGCCGGGCCCGCCGCGGGTGTGCCACCAGCGGGCCAGCAGCGCGCCCGGCACCGCCACGGCCAGCAGCCAGGCGCTCTGTGCCAGGCCGAACTGCCATGGCACCGGACCGAGTTCGGACATTCGTCGGACCCCGAGCGCACCCCCGCAGGACCAGCCGGCCAGCATCCCGAGCGGGGCGGCGGCCAGCGCGGTGACGGCCGCGACCACCGCGGTCTGCGGGATGCTCCAGCGGGTCGCGGCGCGGCCCAGCAGCAGCGCGGCGACGACCGCGGCGGCGGCGGGCGCCGCGCCGACCAGCAGGTGCCAGTCCGCGCCGCGCCGTTCGGGCAGCACCGCCAGCAGCGGGAAGTCCGGGACGGCGCCCAGCCGGGTGCCGAGCGGCCCGGCGTGGCTGCCCGCGCCGACCGTGAAGCCCGGGCCGAGCGCGTAGCCCGCCGACCACAGCAGCGCGTTGGGCACCAGTGCCAGGCAGGCCAGCAGCAGCCCGAGCCACCCGGCGGTGTCGCCGCCGAGCCGCTGCGCGCTCTGCCCGGCCGAGCCGAGCAGCACCGCCGCCAGGAACACCGCCCCGCCGCCGGCCAGCAGCGCGGCCCCCCATCCGGCCAGCGCCCGCAGCGCCACCGGCTCCGCGCCGTCGGACGGCCACAGCGCCTCGGGCAGCGGCAGCCGCGGCAGCTGCCCGGGCCGGCCGAGCCCGACCCACAGCCCGTAGCCGAGCGTCCCGGCGGTCAGCGCCGCGACCGCCAACAGGTCCGGCACCGCCCGCGAGCACAGCGCGGCCTCCGGGTCGGCGCACTGCGCGACGGCGGCGGCCGCGACCAGCTGGTACCCGGCGTACATCGCCAGCGGGGAGCGCCAGCGGACGAACCCGCGCCCCCGGGCGCGCTGGGCCAGCCGGCGACCGGCCCGGACCAGCAGCACCGAGATGACGACCGTGAGCAGCAGCGGAGTGATCGTCACCGGCGCAGCCTCGGGCCCGCGGGCGAGCGGCGCGCCGTGGCCGAGCAGCCAGAGCCCGAACGCCGTCCCGGCCGCGCCCTGCGCCGAGTCGTCGCCGTACGGGGCCAGCACCCACAGGCCGAACACCGGGACGGCGACCACGGACAGGGTGAGCAGCGCGGTACGGACCCCGGCGAGCAGATCGGCGAGGGGGGAACGACTGTCGAGTTCGCTCGGCAGGCCGAGGATCGGACGGCCCATCAGCTGCGTCATGGGCCACATGCTGCCAAGGCCGCGCGTTACGGGGTGTCAACGCGCAAACCTTCGCCGTGTCCCGGATTATCAGTACATGTGCCTATCGCCGGGACGGATTCACAGCGGAGGATTGCGGTGACTTCACCTTCTACCGCCGAACCCGAGCGCACCACCGGAGACTCGCCCTCCGACAACGCCCAACGCCTGCTGCGCCGCCTCACCCCGCGCGAGGCCCAGGCACTGGCCAGGCTCGCCGCCGGCGACGACCTGCGCACCCTGGCCCGCCGGCTCGGCATCGCCCCCGGCGCCGCCCGCGCCCACCTCAACCGCGCCATGCGCAAACTCGGGGCCGCCAGCCACGAGGAGGCCGCCGCCCTCGCCGCGGCCCTGGCCCGGCCGCCCGGGCCGCCGGCCGCCGCCCGCCCGAAGAAGCGCCGGAAGGCTTCACCCGATCCGGCGACGGACGACACACCGTCCACCGCCCCCGCCCCGCCCCGGCCGCCGGTGCCCGAGCCCGAGCCCGAGACCGAGCCCGTCGAGGCCGCGCCTCCTGGCACACCGTCCGACCCGTCGGCCCCCGAGTCCGAAGCCGAGGTCGAATCGGAGCCCGAAGCCGAGGCCGAAGCCGAAGCCGAGTCGGAGGCCGCACCCGAGGCCGTCCCGGCCGACTTCGCCGACTTCGCCGCGCTGGTGCACACCCGGCTGGTGCAGCAGACCTTCCTGCTGACCGGCCACCGGCACCGCGCCCTGCACTGCGTGCACCTGGCGCTGGGCGCGGCGGGCCGCCGGTGGGAGGAGGTGTCGGCGACGGCGGACCCGGAGGGCCGGGTGCGGTCGGCGGCGTTCGACCTGGCGCTGTCGCCGTGGCACCGGGGCGGCCCGCGTCGGGCGCGGGTGCTGCGGGCGCGGCGCCGGATCAAGGTCGCCGAGCCGGTCGTCCCGGAGCCGCCGACCCGGCTGACGCCTCGGGACCGGGCGCTGCTGAAGGCGTTGCAGCGGCTGTCCCGGCCGCGCCGCCGGGCGCTGGTGCTGCACGACACGCTGGGGCTGTCGGTGGAGCAGTTGGCGCTGGACGGGGAGTCCAGCACGGCCGCGGCGGAGGCCCGGGTGCGTTCGGCGCGCGCCTCGCTGGCCCGGGAGGTCCCGGCGCTGGTCGGCGCGGACCCGGACGATCCGGAGTTCGCGGAGCGCCTCGCCGAGTTGCTGCACCGGGCGGCGGTGCACGGCTGCCCGGGCCCGCGGCTGCCCTCGCCGGCCCTGCTGGTCGCGGACAGCCGGCTGCACACCGGCCTGCTGACGGGCGCGGCCGCCGCGCTGACGGTGGTGGTCGGCACGGCCGTGGCGACCACCCTGCTGGGCGTGGGCCCGGCCGACCTGCTGCGCCCGGTCCTGCCGGCGGCGACGGCCTGCACGGCGGCGGGCTCGGGCAGCGCGGGGCCGGCGGCGGTGGACGGCGCGCCGGGCCTGCGGACGCCCTGGTGCGGCGCGTCGCCGGGGTCTCCGACCCGGTTGATCGGCCCGCCGGCCCGGGTGCTGCCCTCGGTGCAGCCGTCCGAGGACGCCGACGAGGACGCGGACAGCGCGGATGCCCTGCCGGTGCCCTCGGCGTTCGGGGTGCACCGCTCGCTGCCGGTCCCGCTGCCGGGCCGCCGCCAGCTGCCGCCTCCGCTGGCGAACGCGTGCGTCCCGTTGGCGCACTGCCGCACCCCCGGCGTCTGAGCACGCCCCCGCGGAACGCCGAAGGCACCGCCCACCGGAAGGTGGGCGGCGCCTTCGTGCCGGAGCGGTGTCGCCCTACTTGGCGGCGGCGATCAGCTCGCGGGCCAGGCGGGCGGTCTCGGACGGCGTCTTGCCGACCTTGACGCCGGCGGCCTCAAGGGCCTCCTTCTTCGCCTGGGCGGTGCCGGAGGAGCCGGAGACGATGGCGCCGGCGTGGCCCATGGTCTTGCCCTCGGGCGCGGTGAAGCCCGCGACGTAGCCGACGACCGGCTTGGTGACGTGCTCGGCGATGTAGGCCGCGGCACGCTCCTCGGCGTCGCCGCCGATCTCGCCGATCATGACGATCAGCTCGGTCTCCGGGTCCTCCTGGAACGCCTTGAGGGCGTCGATGTGGGTGGTGCCGATGACCGGGTCACCGCCGATGCCCACCGCGGAGGAGAAGCCGAGGTCGCGCAGCTCGTACATGAGCTGGTAGGTCAGGGTGCCGGACTTCGACACCAGACCGATCTTGCCCGGGCCGGTGATGTTGGCCGGGATGATGCCCGCGTTGGACTGTCCGGGGCTGATCAGGCCGGGGCAGTTCGGGCCGATGATGCGGGTCTTGTTGCCCTTGGCGCCGGCGTGGGCCCAGAACGCGGCGGTGTCGTGCACCGGCACGCCCTCGGTGATGACGACGGCCAGGCCGATCTCGGCGTCGATGGCCTCGACGACGGCGGACTTGGTGAACGCCGGCGGGACGAAGATGACGGTGACGTCGGCACCGGTCTTCTCGATCGCCTCGACGACGGTGCCGAACACCGGAACCTCGGTGCCGTCCACGTCCACGGTGGTGCCGGCCTTGCGCGGGTTCACGCCGCCGACGATCTGGGTGCCGGAGGCGAGCATGCGGCGGGTGTGCTTCATGCCCTCGGAGCCGGTCATGCCCTGGACGATGACCTTGCTGTCCTTGGTAAGGAAGATAGCCATGGTGTTAAGTCCCCTTCCTTACTTGTTGGCCAGCTCGGCGGCGCGGTCAGCAGCGCCGTCCATGGTGTCCACCTGCTGCACCAGCGGGTGGTTGGCGTCGGTCAGGATCTGACGACCCAGCTCGGCGTTGTTGCCGTCCAGGCGGACGACCAGCGGCTTGGTGACGGCCTCGCCCTTGCTCTCCAGGAGCGCGAGGGCCTGCACGATGCCGTTGGCGACCGCGTCGCACGCGGTGATGCCGCCGAAGACGTTGACGAAGACCGACTTGACGTCGGTGTCGCCCAGGATGATCTCCAGGCCGTTCGCCATCACCTCGGCGGACGCGCCGCCGCCGATGTCGAGGAAGTTGGCCGGCTTCACGCCGCCGTGGTTCTCACCGGCGTACGCGACGACGTCCAGGGTGCTCATGACGAGGCCCGCGCCGTTGCCGATGATGCCGACCTGGCCGTCGAGCTTGACGTAGTTCAGGCCCTTCGCCTTGGCCGCGGCCTCCAGCGGGTTGGCGGCGGCCTTGTCCTCGAGCGCCTCGTGCTCCGGCTGGCGGAACTCGGCGTTCTCGTCGAGGGAGACCTTGCCGTCCAGGGCGATGATCTTGCCGTCGCCGGACTTGATCAGCGGGTTGACCTCGACCAGGAGGGCGTCCTCCTTGACGAAGACGACCCAGAGCTTCTGCAGGACGTCGGCGACCTGGTCGGCGATCTCGGCCGGGAACTTCGCGGCGGCGACGATCTCGGCGGCCTTCTCCGCGGTCACGCCCTCGTTGGCGTCCACCGGGATCTTGGCGAGCGCGTCGGGGTTCTCCTCGGCGACGACCTCGATCTCCACGCCGCCCTCGACGCTGGCCATCGCCAGGAAGGTGCGGTTGGTGCGGTCGAGCAGGAAGGAGACGTAGTACTCCTCCTTGATGTCCGCGGTCTGCGCCAGCATCACCTTGTGGACGGTGTGGCCCTTGATGTCCATGCCGAGGATGGCCTCGGCCTTGGCCACGGCGTCCTGGGGGTCGGACGCGAGCTTCACGCCACCGGCCTTGCCTCGGCCACCCACCTTCACCTGAGCCTTGACGACGGCTCGGCCGCCGAAGCGCTCCGCGATGGCGGCAGCGTCTGCGGCGGTCTCGATGACATCGCCGTCAAGCACGGGTACACCGTGCTTGGCGAAGAGGTCCCTCGCCTGGTACTCGAACAGGTCCACGTGTTTGTCCTTGTTCGTGGTCGCGGAATGTGTCTCTACGAGCGTGCCACGGCAGGATCTTCGCTGCGGGTCGTCGGCGCTGAGCGGGTACGCAGATGTACGGCCTTGCGGCCCACCAAGTTGCCGGGCGCATCGTCAATCAACACGCGCGTCACGTCCGCATGGCAGGTTATCCCCGGACGGCGGGCAGGTTTCGCTCGGGACCGGCTCGACCTTCGTGAGAACCGTCACAGCGGACCCGGTCAGGCGTGTCGCCGGGCCCCTCACCAGCCCGGGGCGCGCGACGGGCGACCGCACCACAGGACCACCCGCACGGGTGGCGGCGGCCGCCATTGACCCGTCACCGGCGGTCCGGCACCGGCAGCGGACGCTTCTCGATCGCGGCCGCCATGATGTCCGGGAACGCGTCCGGGGTGCAGGCGAACGCCGGGGCCCCCAGCGCCGCCAGCGCCTGCGCGTGCGCGTGGTCGTAGGCCGGCGCGCCCTCGTCCGACAGCGCCAGCAGCGCGATGAACTGCACCCCCGACGCCTTCATCGACGCCACCCGCTTCAGCATCTCGTCCCGGATGCCGCCCTCGTACAGGTCGCTGATCAGCACCACGATGGTCTCCGACGGCCGGGTGATCTTCGACTGGCAGTACGCCAGCGCCCGGTTGATGTCGGTGCCGCCGCCCAGCTGCGTCGCGAACAGCACGTCCACCGGGTCGCTCAACTGCTCGGTCAGGTCCACCACCGAGGTGTCGAACACCACCAGCCGGGTGTCCAGGCTGTGCATCGACGCCAGCACCGCGCCGAACACCGCCGAGTGCACCACCGAGGGCGCCATCGACCCGGACTGGTCGATGCAGAGGATCACGTCCTTCTTCACCGCCCGCTGCGCCCGGGCGTAGCCGACCAGCCGCTCCGGCACCACCGTCCGGTACTCCGGCAGGTACTTCGACAGGTTGGCCCGGATCGTGCGGTCCCAGTCGATGTCCCGGTGCTTGGGCCGGTTCACCTTCGCGCTGCGGTCCAGCGCCCCGCCCAGCGTGGACCGGGTCTTGTCGGCCAGCCGGCGCTCCAGCTCCGCGACCACCTTGCCGACCACCGCCCGCGCCGTCTCCCGGGTGGTCTCCGGCAGCGCGTGCTTCAACGACAGCAGGGTTCCCACCAGGTGGACGTCCGGCTCGACCGCCGCCAGCATCTCCGGCTCCAGCAGCAGCCGGTCCAGCCCCAGCCGCGAGATCGCGTCCTGCTGCATCAGCTGCACCACGCTGGTCGGGAAGTACTCCCGGATGTCGCCCAGCCACCGGGCCACCTGCGGAGCCGACCCCCCGAGCCCCGCCGACCGCTTCCCGTCCTCCCGGTAGAGCGCCCCCAACGCCCCGTCCATCCCCGCGTCCCGCCGCGACAGCCGCACCCCGGTCCCGTCCCCCTCGGCCCCGAGCACCAGCCGCCACCGCCGCATCCGCTCATCATCCTGACGGACAGTCACTTGAATCACTCCTTAACCCCCGCGCCCGGTCGGGGCGCGGGGAACTGCGCGAAGCGGAACGAAGAAAGGGAGAGATCGGGGCAACGCGGCAGGTGCGTCCCGCGGACCGCCCACACGATCGGGACAGCACCGATCCTGCCGCCCGGCTACGACACGTCAGCCCGCGCGGCAATCCGACTGACGCGGAATGACCGGCCGCTGCACACCGAGGAGCAGCGCCAGCACCGGCGTCGCCGCGTCCGCCCGCTCGGCGTCCACCTCGACGTCAGGACCCTTCTCCAGCACGGACGTGTTCAGCGGACCCGCCGCCACCCGGGAGCCGATGGTGTGGCGGACGCCCGTCTCCAGCGAGGAGAAGGTGCGGCGCAGGATCGGCAGCAGGTCGGTGAAGGTCTCGGCGGGGACGCCGCACAGCCAGGTGTCGAGCAGGCCGAGCAGCGCCGGGTCGTGCAGCAGCATCGCGCCGCCGCCGGAGACCAGGCCCTCGACCCAGCCGGCGGCGTCCAGCGGCCCGGAGGCGATCGAGAGGACCAGGCCGAGCCGCCGGCCGGCCTCCGCGGTGTCGATCCGGCCGTCGTCGAGCAGCAGTCGGACGGCGCGTCCGCGCAGCAGACCGGGGACGCCGGTGGCCGGACCGCCGTGCGGTTCGCGGGCGGCGAGCGCGGCCAGCGTGCCGGCCCACCGTTCGCCGATGGCGGTGTCGGCGAGCAGGGCGATCGCCTGGTGGACGGCGTCGATCTCGGTGCGGCGGACACTCGCCCCGTCCGCGTCGAGCCCCGTGCAGGCCGCCGGCAGCGCGACGCAGAGCCGCTCGGCGAGGCCGACCGCGACGGCCGTGAGCGCGCTGGTGTCGGTGGCCCGGACGTCGCCGTAGCGCAGCGTGCGGACCAGCGCGGGCAGCGCGGTGGCGAGGTGCCCGGCGTCGGTGTCGAGCGCGGCGCGGTCGGCGAGCCGCCGCATCACCTCGGGCAGCGCGTCGGGCAGCGCCGCCAGCAGGCAGTGCTCCGCGAGTTCGGTGAGTGCGGGGAGTTCGGCCGTCGCCGCGTCGGAGACCGCCTTCCCGGTCGCCGCGCCCAGCACGGTGGTGCCCCACTGTCCGGCCTCGACCAGGCGGACGGCGTACTCGGGCTCCCACTCCAGCCGCCAGGTCTCCCGGAAGGTGCCGGTGGACTGCACGCTGTCGCGGACCGGCCGCCCCCAGTGCAGGCCGAGCAGCCGCAGCCGGTGGAGCAGGCGGGAGCGTTCGGCGTCGAGGTCCTTGCGCAGGTCGAGGACGAGGTCCCGGCTCGTCGCCTCGGGCTTGAGCCGCAGCGCCCGCTGAAGGCGCGTCAGGTCGCGCTGCAGCGGCACCGCGGGCGCGCCGTCGGGGACTTCGCCGAGCGCGTCGCCGACCACCAGCCGCTCGTGGACCAGCGCGAGCGCGATGTCCGAGCCGTCGCACATGACGGCGCGCACCGCGTCCAGGGTCTCGGTGAGGCCGGGCAGCGGGCGGCCGCGCATGACGGCGAGGGCGTCGGCGAGCCGGATCGCTTCGATGACGTGCGCGGAGGAGACCGGGTGGTCCTCGGCGCGCAGCAGTTCGGCGACCTTGGTCATCCAGCGGGCGATCGGCTGCTCGGGCGTGGTGTACAGGTGGTGATACCAGCCCGGCGAGTCGATGCCGGCGCCGTAGCCGGTGTGCTGGGACAGCCGGCGGTGGGTCCACGGCACCCAGGTGAGTTCGGTCTTGAGCTTCTTGGGGAGGTCGGCGAGCAGCGCCCGGTCGTGGGCGACGGTCGGCATCACGGCCAGCGCGGGGACGTGCCAGGCGCCGCAGACCACGGCGATGGTGCGGTGTCCGGCGCGGCGGGCGGCGCGGATCTGCTGCCGCATGGCGGCCTCGCGGATCTCGTCGCGCCGCTCGACCGGGTGGTGCTCGCGCAGCGCGGCCATCGCCTCGGCGAGGGCGGCGAACGGGGCGAGCGGGTCGTCGCCGGGGGCGCGGTGCTCGATCACGTCCTCCCACCACGCCTCCGGGTCGGGGTGCCCGGCGGCGGCGGCGAGTTCGGCGATCGGGTCGACCGGGGCGGGGGCGGGCCCGGAAGTGCCCCCCGGCACTCCCGACCCCTCCTCCTGCTCTTCTGACGCTCCGTCGGCCCCGAACGTCGCACCCGAATCCGAACCAGATTCCGAACCCGCCTCCGCGTCCGTGTCCGGATCGGCCTCCAACTCCGCCCCGCGCCGCCCGAGCGCGAGGCTCTGCCCCGCCGGCAGGTCGATGAAGCGGACCGGCACCCCGGCGTCCGCGGCGTGCCGCAGCGCCACCCACTCGGGCGAGAACTCGGCGAACGGCCAGAACGCGGCCCGCGCCGGGTCGTCGCTGACGTGGGCGAGCAGGGCGACCGGCGGGACCATGTCCTTCTCGGCGGCCAGCGCGGTCAGCTCGTCGGCCTCCGGCGGGCCCTCGACCAGCACGACGTCGGGTTGCAGGGCGGCCAGCGCGGCGGCGACCGCGCGGGCCGAGCCGGGGCCGTGGTGGCGCACCCCGAGCAGCGTCACCTGGGCGGCAGTCACGCGGAGACCTCCCGGGCGGCCCGGTAGAAGTCCTTCCAGCCGTCGCGGTCGCGGACCACGCCCTCCACGTACTCGCGCCACACCTGGCGGTCGGCGACCGGGTCGCGGACGACCGCGCCGACGATGCCGTCCGCGACGTCGCCGGCCCGCAGCACGCCGTCGCCGAAGTGGGTGGCGAGGGCGAGGCCGTTGGTGACGACCGAGATCGCCTCGGCGGTGGACAGCGTGCCACTGGGCGTCTTGACCTTGGTGCGGCCGTCGGCGGTCAGGCCGGCCCGCAGCTCGCGGAAGACGGTGACCACGCGACGGATCTCCTCGGCGCCGCCCGGCAGTTCGGGCAGGTCGAGGGAGCGGCCGAGCTGGCCGACCCGGCGGGTGACGATCTCGACCTCCTCTTCGAGGGTGGCGGGCAGCGGCAGCACCACGGTGTTGAAGCGGCGGCGCAGCGCGGAGGAGAGTTCGTTGACGCCGCGGTCGCGGTCGTTGGCGGTGGCGATCACGTTGAAGCCGCGCACCGCCTGGACCTCGCTGCCGAGTTCGGGCACCGGCAGGGTCTTCTCGGACAGGATGGTGATCAGGCTGTCCTGCACGTCGGCGGGGATGCGGGTGAGCTCCTCGACGCGGGCGATCTGCCCGTCCCGCATGGCGCGCATCAGCGGGGACGGCACCAGGGCGTCCTCGCTGGGCCCGTGGGCGAGCAGTTGGGCGTAGTTCCAGCCGTAGCGGACGGCCTCCTCGGGCGTACCGGCGGTGCCCTGGACGAGCAGCGTCGAGTCGCCGGAGATGGCGGCGGCGAGGTGTTCGGACACCCAGGTCTTGGCGGTGCCGGGCACGCCGAGCAGTAGCAGCGCCCGGTCGGTGGCGAGCGTGGTGACGGCGACCTCGATCACCCGGCGCGGGCCGATGTACTTGGGCGTGATGACGGTGCCGTCGGCGAGTTCGCCGCCCAGCAGGTAGGTGGCGACCGCCCACGGCGAGAGCCGCCAGCGCTCCGGCCGGGCCCGGTCGTCGTGCCGGGCGAGGGCGGCCAGCTCCTCGGCGAACGCGTCCTCGGCGTGCTGCCGCAGGACCTCGCTGGTCGTCTCGGTGGTCATCGACTGCTCCGATCTCACGGGACGTCAGAACACTGCGCGGAAAAGGGCGCGAAGAGGGAACGACACGACGCTGACCTGGGAAGACGTACTCCCGTTCGGGCCGTGTGACACCTACTCTGCACCCCGCCACCGACAATTCCGCCGGCCCTCGACCGCCGCCCGGCCGACGCGCCACGGCCACAGTTGGGCCGCGCCGAAGGCCACCTCGACGGCCAGGAAGCCCCACAGCAGTCCGGTCGCGCCGTGCGCCAGCGCCCAGGCCTGCCAGCAGGCGAACAGCGCCCTGGCCGCGCCGTCGTACAGCCCGTGCACGGGCAGCGGGCGGAGCAGCCGCAGCAGCGCCCACACCACCACCAGCGAGCCCATCAGGTTGGCGAACAGTGTCAACGTCGGTTCCGGCGGCGGGAGTTCGCCCACGCCGAGGGCCCGTCCGGTGGCGGACAGCGCGCGGTGCGCGAGGGCGAACGTCCAGGGGGTGGCGAACGGGGCGGTGACCAGCAGGTCGTACCAGGCACTGGCACGGATCGTGCGGAGGGACGTCATCGGGCGGGCTCCTTCGGCCTCGGCGGCGGGACCGGTCCAGGCTCGACCCTGGAGTACTGTCCAAGGTCAAGTCGCCGACGGAGGCAGGGACATGAGGATCGGGGAGCTCGCCGAGCTGACCGGGCTGAGCCGCGACACCGTCCGGTTCTACGAGCGCACGGGCCTGCTGACGGCCCGCCGACTGCCGAACGGCTACCGCGACTTTCCGCCGGAGGCGGTGCCCTGGCTGCGGTACGTCCGCACCGCGCAGGCGCTCGGCTTCTCGCTCGCGGAGATCGCCCGCACCGGCGCGGAGCTGGACGGCGCCCCGGACGCCGCCGAGCGGCTGTCCGCGTTGCTGCGGGAGAAGATCGCCCTGATCGACGCCCGCACCGCCGAACTCGCCGAGCTCCGCGCCGACCTGGTCGAACGGGTCGGCTCCGGCTGCCCGCTGGCCCCGGCTCCCCGACCTCGGACCTGAGACTCCCTCCACCGGGGCCTTGAGGCGCACCGGCCGACGTCGGGCCCGAACCTCCTCCGCCGACGCCTGCCGCAGGCCGCCGACTGACCCCGGCTCAACTGTCAGTGGCGCCGCCTAATGTGGTGGTCATGGAGGAACGCTGGAGCACCGAACACGTCCTTTCCCTGGCCCCCGACCCGGCGTCCCAGAAAGCCGCGGGCAAGCTGTCCGGGCCCGCCCCGTGGAGCTCCGCCGGCACCGGTCAGGGCGCGCTGTGGGGCCTGTGCAAGGGCAGCGGCAGCACGCCGTACCGG
This sequence comes from Kitasatospora sp. NPDC059795, assembly GCF_042732175.1. Classification (NCBI taxonomy): domain Bacteria; kingdom Bacillati; phylum Actinomycetota; class Actinomycetes; order Kitasatosporales; family Streptomycetaceae; genus Kitasatospora; species Kitasatospora sp. NPDC059795. The sequence continues at coordinate 134,749 of NZ_JBHWID010000010.1, read as the reverse complement.
ACGGCGGTGGAGCTCGGCACCCCCGCCTACAAGTGCAGTTGTCCGAGCCGCAAGTTCCCGTGCAAGCACGCCCTGGGCCTGCTGCTGCTGTGGGCGTCCGGTCCGGAGGCGGTCGCCCCGGCCGCCGAGCCGCCGGACTGGGTCTCGGAGTGGCTGAACAGCCGCAGCCAGGCCGCCGCCGACAAGGCCGCGAAGCAGCAGGCGAAGGCCGCCGACGCGGATCCGGAGGCGTCCCGGAAGCGGGCCGCGAAGCGTTCCGCGCGGGTCGCCGCCGGCGCGCTGGACCTGCGGCTGCGGCTGGCCGACGGCGTCCGCCGTGGCCTGGCCGACCCGCTGCCGGCGGGCGCGTGGGACGAGGTGGCGGCCCGCATGGTCGACGCCCAGGCCCCGGGTCTGGCCGCCCGCGTCCGGGCACTGGCCGACACCCCGCAGGACGCGCTGTTGGAGGAGTTCGCGATGCTGCACCTGTTGGCCGGCGCGTACGGCCGGATCGACACGCTGCCGGAGGAGCTCGCCGCGACGGTCCGCACCCGGGTCGGTTTCACCACCGACGCGGCCGAACTGCTCGCCGGGCCGACCGTCCGGGACCGCTGGCAGGTCCTGGGCAGCCGGGACACCGCCGACGAGCGGCTGACCACCCGCCGGGTGTGGCTGCGCGGTGCGAAGACCGGCCGTGACGCGCTGCTGCTGGCCTTCGGCCGTCCCGGCCAGGCCCCGGACCTCGCGCTGCCGACCGGCCGTCTGCTGGAGGCCGACCTGGCCTTCCACCCGGGCGCCCGCCCGCTGCGCGCCGTCCTCGGCACCCGTTACGGCAGCCCGGAGCCGGCCCCGATGGCGGTGCCCGCCGGCCTGTCGCCCGCCGAGGCGCTGGCCGGGTACGGCACCGCCGTCGCCGAGGACCCGTGGCTGGACAGCTGGCCGGCCGTCCTCGCCGACGTCGTCCCCGTCCTCACGCCGGACGGCTGGCAGCTCACCGACGGCCGCGGCACCCTGCCGGTGCGCCGCGGGGCGCTGGCCGACGCCGCGCTGTGGCGGCTGGCCGCGGTCTCCGCCGGGCATCCCGTCACGCTGTTCGGCGAGTGCGGCCACGCCGGTTTCACGCCCGTCACCGCCTGGGACGCCGAGCACCGCCCCGTCGGCCTCGGCTGACCCGGAACCCTCACCCCGCGCAACACCCGCACCCCGCGCACCGCTCTGACGCCACGTCACGGCTCCGGCCTGCCCAAAAACGCCCGAAAGCGCCCCGGAAGCACCCGGAAGCGCCCGAGAAGCGCCCGAGAAGCGCCCGAGAAGCGCCGGCAGCGCCCCGCACGTGCGCGGAGACCCGCACCAAGAGCCCCACCACACCCGACCGACCGGCCCGGGCGCTCCCCGGCGCATCCCGACGGCCCGTCAACCGGAGGAACCACATGTCCTGCATCCGCACCCGCCAGCGCGCCGCCGTCCGACGCATCTGCCTGCACCACGCCGCCCGCCGCGCCGCCACCGCCAGCGGCTGGGGCCGCCGCCACCGCACCACCGCCCGTCCGATCGGAGGCCGCGCATGACCGCCGTCACCGGCGACCAGTGGGCCGACCTGCAGGGCGCGGCCCTGCTCGGCACCGACCGCCGTCCGCTGCCCGAGCCCGGTTCGCCGCTCGCCGCGTCCGTGGACCGCACCGAGCCGGCCACCGCGCTGCTCGACCTGGCCGCCCTCGCGGCGGTCCGTCGCCGGGCGGGTGCGCTGCCCGCGCCCGCCGTGGACACCCCCGCGCCCGCCCCGGACGACACCCGCCCGGCGCTGCCCGAACTCGCCGCCCGTCGGCTCGCCGTGCTGCTCGGCACCCGCGGCGGCCACGGCTCCACCGCCAACCTGGCCGAACTGCTCCCGCAGTGGCTGGCGGTGGCCCGCACGCACGGCTACCGGCTGCCGCCGGCGCTCGTCCCGGCGCTGCTGGACGCCGCCCGGGCCCGCTCCGAACTGCGCGCCGACGCCGTCGCGCTGGCCGGCCCGCTCGGCCGCTGGCTGGCCCCGCAGAACCCCGACTGGCGGTACGTCACCCGGACCGCCACCGACCCGGACGGCCTCGACCGCCCCGGTGAACTCCTCTGGCAGGAAGGCCTGTTCGCGGAGCGCGTCACCCACCTGGCCGGGTTGCGCCGGACCGACCCGGCGGCCGGCCTGGCACTGCTCGCCTCCACCTGGGCGACCGAGCGGGCCGAGGACCGGGTGCTGTTCCTGGACGCGCTGCAGGACGGACTCTCCGGCGCCGACGAGGAGTTCCTGGAGGCCGCGCTCGGCGACCGCTCCAAGAACGTCCGCGCCACCGCCGCCGAACTGCTGTCCACGCTGCCGGGTTCGGCGCTCGCCGCCCGGATGGCCGACCGCGCCCGCGCGGTCGTCCGCCACGACGGCGGCCGGCTGCACATCACCCCGCCGACCGCCTGCGACGCCGCGATGCAGCGCGACGGCATACCCGTCAAGTCGCCCACCGGGCGCGGCGAACGGGCCTGGTGGTTCGGCGAGGTCGCGGCCGCCGCACCGCTCACGGTGTGGACCGCCGACACCGGCCTGACGCCCGAACAGCTGCTCGCCGTGCCCACCGTGGACGCGGACGGGGACGGCGGCGGCGCGGAGTGGGCCGAGGACCTGCGCGAGGCGTGGGCCCGCGCCGCCGTCCGCCAGCAGAACGCCGACTGGGCGCGGGCGCTGCTCGGCGCCCCGCCCCGCCCGGGCCGCGAGGCCCGCACCCCGGGCGCGCCCGCGAAGCTGCTGGCCGTCCTGTCGCCCGCCGAACGCGCCTCCTGGACGGCCGCGTTCGTGCAGACCCACGGCCTCGGTGACGCCTTCCAGCTGCTCGGCGCGTGCGCGACGCCGTGGACGCCGCCGCTGTCCACGGCGGTGGTCGCCGCGCTCAAGCGGGCCGCGGAGCTCGGCTCGTACCCGTGGTCCCACAGCGGTGTCCTCGGCATGACCGAGCGGGCCCTCGCCCCGGAGACCGCCCCGGCGGTCGAGGCGCTGGCCGCCGACACGTCGCCGGACACCGCCTGGGCCGACACCTTCACCCGGCTCGCCGGCACCCTGCGCTTCCGGCAGGCGATGCTCGGCGAACTCACCGCCGGGTAGCGGACACGCGGCGGGGGCCGGGGGGGGTGGGGCCCGGGGGGCCCCCGGCCCGGGGGGGGGGGGGGGGGGCGCGGGGGGCGCCACCCCCCACAACCCCCC
>NZ_JBHWID010000010.1:0-131534 GCF_042732175.1 Kitasatospora sp. NPDC059795 | reverse complement strand
GCGGCCCGCGGGGGGGGGCGGGTGGGTTTGCGGTCCCACCCCCGGGGGGGTTTGGGCCCGGGGGGGGCCGGGGGGGTTGGGGGGGGGGGGGCCCGCCGCGGCACGGGTTCAGCCGGCTGCGCGCAGGTTCGCCTCGACCCAGCTCACCACGGCCTGGGTGGAGGTGCCGGGGGTGAAGATGTCGGCGACGCCGAGCGCCTTCAGCTCGGTGATGTCGGCGTCCGGGATGATCCCGCCGCAGAACACCTTGATGTCGGCCGCGTCGCGCTCCTTGAGCAGCTCGATGACCTTGGCGCAGAGCGTCATGTGCGCGCCGGACAGGATGGACAGGCCGATGCCGTCCGCGTCCTCCTGGATCGCCGTGTCGACGATCTGCTCGGGGGTCTGGTGGAGGCCGGTGTAGATGACCTCCATGCCCGCGTCGCGCAGCGCCCGCGCGATGACCTTGGCGCCCCGGTCGTGCCCGTCGAGACCGGGCTTGGCGACCACCACTCGAATCGGCCCTGACACAACCATCACTGCCTCCTGGACCACGTCGTCCACCACCCGGCCGACCTCGTCGCGGGGGCGTGTTAACCACTTTTAACAGATCTGAGGGGAGGGTAGCGGCCCGGCGGGGCCGCCGTCCTTTCCCGCCGGTCAAGAGGAGGGGAAAATCACAGCCCACCCGCCCTGCCGGCCCCGACCGGCGGGCGCGCCACGCCCGCTGAAATGCGCTCTTTGTCCGCTCTGTCACGACACCGCTACAGTCTCGACGGTTCTTCCCGTACGTCCCCGAGCCGCCGCGAGGTGACAGCCGTGGTCCCCAGCAGCCGTGCCGCTGCCCGTGCCCATCGCCGGGCGCGGGCCCGCCGCGCCACCAGGACGGCGGTGCTCGCAGTCGCCCTGCCCTCGGTGGCGGCGCTGGGCGTGTTCGCGGCCGCCGCGGTCGCCGTGCAGCCCGCGCACCGCCCGGCCGGCGCGGCCCGCCCCGCCGAACCGGACCGACAGACCGTCGCCCGCCCCACCCCGGAGCACGCCGACCGGGCGGACCGCCCGACCTCGAACGAGATCGCCGAACTGGCCGTCCGCCAGGCCGAGGAACGCGAACAGGCCGAGCAGGAAGCCGAGTTGGCGCGACACTTCGCGCTGCCGGTGGCGCTGCGCGGCCTGAGCGCGGTGTTCGGCGAGCCCGGCACGCACTGGGCGGCCCGGCACACCGGCATCGACTTCCCGGTGCCCACCGGCACGCCGGTGCTGGCGGTCACCGACGGCACGGTCAGCACCCACTGGCACCCGGCGTACGGCCGGATGGCGACCGTCACCGCCCCCGACGGCACCCGCACCCTGTACGGGCACCTGCGCTCGTTCCGGATCACCCGCGGCGAGGTCCGGGCCGGCGAGGTGATCGGCTGGTCCGGCAGCACCGGCAACAGCACCGGGCCGCACCTCCACTTCGAGGTACGGCCCGACGGCGAGACGCCCGTGGATCCGGTGCCGTGGCTGCTCGCCCACCACCTGGACCCGCGCTGAGCCCCTGGCTAGAGCTTCTCCACCGGCGCGTAGCGCAGCAGCAGTTCCTTGCGCCCGGCGGTGCCGAAGTCGACGGTGGCCCGGGCCTTGTCGCCGACGCCCTGGGTGGCGACCACGGTGCCCAGCCCGAAGCTGTCGTGGCTGACCCGGTCGCCGACGGTGAGCGCCACCACGTCCCGGTCCACCACGGTGCGCGCCGACTTGCCCCAGCCGGCCTTCGGCGAGGCGCCCGCCGAGAAGCCGCCGCCGCGGGACGAACCGGACGAGCCCGAGGAGCCCGAGGACGAGGAGAACCGGGAGGCGGGCACGGCCGCCGCGCCGGTGCGCTTCCACTCGATCAGGTTGTCCGGGATCTCCTCCAGGAACCGGGACGCCGGGTTGTACGACGGCTGCCCCCAGGCGCTGCGCAGCACCGACCTGGTCAGGTAGAGCCGCTGCCTGGCCCGGGTGAGGCCGACGTAGGCGAGCCGCCGCTCCTCCTCCAACTCCTTGACCTGGTTCAGCGCCCGCATGTGCGGGAAGATCCCGTCCTCCATGCCGGTGAGGAACACCACCGGGAACTCCAGGCCCTTGGCGGTGTGCAGCGTCATCATCGTGATGACGCCCGCGCCGTCCTCGTCGTCGGGGATCTGGTCGGAGTCCGCGACCAGCGCGACCCGCTCCAGGAAGTCGGCGAGCGAGCCCACCGGCGGGCCCTCGTCTCCCTCCGGCCGCTCCCCCGGGTCCTTCTCGTACTCCAGGGCGACCGAGGCGAGCTCCTGGAGGTTCTCCACCCGGGTCTCGTCCTGCGGGTCGGTGGAGGACTGGAGTTCGGCCAGGTACCCGGTCTCCTCCAGCACGGCCTCCAGCACGGCGGCCGGACCGGCCCCGGACTCGACGACCTGCCGCAGCCCGGACATCAGCTCGTTGAACTTCTTCACGGCGTTGGCGGAGCGCGCCGCCATGCCGTACGCCTCGTCGACCCGGCGCAGCGCGGCGGCGAAGGAGATCCGCTCGCGGGAGGAGAGCGCGTCGATCATCGCCTCGGCGCGTTCGCCGATGCCGCGCTTGGGCACGTTGAGGATCCGGCGCAGCGGCACGGTGTCCTCCGGGTTGGACAGCACCCGCAGGTACGCGAGGACGTCCTTGACCTCCTTGCGCTCGTAGAAGCGCACGCCGCCGACCACCTTGTACGGCAGGCCGACCCGGATGAACACCTCCTCGAACACCCGGGACTGCGCGTTGGTGCGGTAGAAGATCGCCACGTCGCCGGGGCGGGCGTGGCCGGCGTCGGTGAGCCGGTCGATCTCGTCGGCGATGAACTGGGCCTCGCCGTGCTCGTCGTCGGCGACGTAGCCGACCACCTGCTCGCCCTGGTCGCCGGCCGTCCACAGGTTCTTCTTGCGGCGGTTGGTGTTGCGTTCGATGACCGAGTTCGCGGCGGTCAGGATGGTCTGCGTGGAGCGGTAGTTCTGCTCCAGCAGGATCGTCGTCGCGTTCGGGTAGTCCTCCTCGAACTGGAGGATGTTGCGGATCGTCGCGCCGCGGAAGGCGTAGATCGACTGGTCGGCGTCGCCGACCACGCACAGTTCGGCGGGCGCGATCTGCGCGAGGCGGGCCTCGGCGGGGTCGACGAAGTCGCCGTCCACGGTCTTGCGCGGGGCGTGCGCGGCGGAGCCGCCGGACAGCTCCCGCACCAGGGTGTACTGGGCGTGGTTGGTGTCCTGGTACTCGTCGACCAGGATGTGCCGGAACCTGCGCCGGTAGTGCTCGGCGACGTCGGGGAACGCCTGGAGCAGGTTGACGGTGGCCATGATGATGTCGTCGAAGTCCAGCGCGTTGGCCTCGCGCAGGCGGCGCTGGTAGAGGAAGTACGCCTCGGCGAGCTTCTTCTCCATCGGGTTGGCCGCCTGGTCGGCGTACGTCTCCTCGTCGATCAGCTCGTTCTTGAGGTTGCTGACCTTCGCGGTGAACGACTTCGGCGGGAACTGCTTCGGGTCGAGGTCCAGGTCTCGGCAGACCAGGGCCATCAGGCGCTGCGAGTCCGCCGAGTCGTAGATGGAGAAGCTGGAGCTCATGTTCAGCAGCTTCGCCTCGCGGCGCAGGATGCGGACGCACGCGCTGTGGAACGTCGACACCCACATCGCCTTGGCGCGCGGGCCGACCAGCGCCTCGACGCGTTCGCGCATCTCGCCGGCGGCCTTGTTGGTGAAGGTGATCGCCAGGATCTCGCCGGGCTGCACGCCGCGCGCGGCCAGCAGGTACGCGATCCGGTGGGTCAGCACCCGGGTCTTGCCGGAGCCCGCGCCGGCCACGATCAGCAGCGGCGAGCCGTGGTGCAGCACGGCCTCGCGCTGCGGGTCGTTCATGCCCTCCAGCAGCTGGGCCGGGTCGACGACGGTGCGGGCCGCGCCGTTGCGGTGCCAGGCGTCGCGCGCGCTCTCGGCGGCGTGGTCGGTGGCGAACAGCCCGTCCGGGATGCTCTCCTCCGCGCCGTACCCGGGGTCGTACGGCGGCTCGTCGTACGGCTCGTCGTACGGCTCGTCCGCGGGCGGCGCCTCCTCGTCCGACCACAGCGTCAGGGGCGGCTGCTGCGCCGCCTCGGGGCGGCGGCTCGACCCGACGGCAGGACGCTCGAAGCCGGGGAGCGGGAGGTCATCGAAGAGGCTAGTCATGGCCCTTCGAGTCTATGGCCCCCCGCCGACAACCCCGGCGGGGCCGAAGAAACCAGGGCCTGTCCTACGGGGCGTCCGGATAGATGTAGACCAGGAACCCGCCGTACGCGGCCGAGCCGAGCGCCGCGCCGGCGAGCAGCAGCACCAGTGTCGCCCTGGTGCGCACCCGGGCCAGCGCGGCGGCGGCCGGCATCAGCAGGCCGATCGCGGGCAGCAGGAACCGGGCCCGGGAGGTGAAGTAGGACGCGTCGCCCAGCGCCAGCACCAGCGTGAACGCGCTGAACAGCACCAGGACGAGCGGCTGCCGCTGGATCACCGAGATCCCGAACAGCAGCACCGCGCAGCCCAGCACCACCGCCACCACGACCTGCGGCAGCCACACGGTGTCGCTCCGGCCGAGCAGCCGGACGAACGACTTCATGGTGCTGTGGCCGAAGTCGAACTTCGACTGCCACGCCTCCTGGACCTTGAAGTAGCCGTCCCAGCTGCCCTTCACGTACCCGACCCAGGAGAGGTAGCCGACGAACCCGAGCGGGGCGATGAGCCCGCCGAGCACCGGCCGCCACCAGGCGGGGGCGTCCGGGCCCCGGCGGGTGATCAGCTCCCACAGGGCGGCGCAGCCGATCGCGGCCGCCACCGCGACGCCGGTGGGCCGGCACAGGCCTGCCAGCAGCGACAGCGTTCCGGCGACGACCCAGCTTCGGGTCATCGCCGCGTACACCGCCCAGACGGCGAAGGCGGTGAACATCAGCTCGGAGTAGGCCATGCTCTCGACCACGGCGACCGGCAGCACGCCCCACAGCACGGCCGCGAGCACGCCGACCCTGCGGTTGTAGATCCGCGCGGCCACCGCGAAGATCCCCCAGGCGGCGGCCACCGACGACACCCAGGCCACCGCCAGCGCCGCCTGGCTGTACGACAGCGGGGTCACCCAGGCGACGGCGCGGATCGCCGCGGGGTAGCCGGGGAAGAACGCGTACGCCTCGTACGGGCCGTAGGGGCCCGGCACCGGGGCCACCCCGGCGTACCAGTGCTCGGCGATCTGCTGGTAGAACACCGCGTCCCAGAGTTCACCCAGTCGGCTCAGCGCGTGCTCGTTGCGGCGTGTTCCCCACGCGACCAGCACCAGGACGCCGAGCGCCCGCACCGCGATGTACCCCAGCAGGGCGGGGGCGGCGGATCTCGGCCCGACCAGCCCCCGCAGCACGGACCGCCGCGACTCGTCCCCGCCCGAATCCGCGGCCTGGTCGTCTGCACGGGAGAGCTCAGTACTCACCGAAGGGTCCTCCGAGACCGGTCGCCGACGGGCCGTTACCCGCGGCTGCGCCGATCCTCTCCGGTTCGCGACGAACTGACAAATGCAGCGGACGAACCGTCAGGAACCGCTCGCCGCACCCGCGTTGCTCCGCGCGACCAGGGTCACGGTGATCCCCTGGACCTGCTTGGTCTGGATCCTGGTGTACTCGCCGGAGAGCACCTTGATCTCGTCCGAGGACATGTTCTTGTACGGGTCCTGGGGGGTGCCGTAGGTGACCACCCAGATGCGGTCGACGCCCGCGGCGCAGGCCCCCGGGTCCTTGCAGACGACCGAGCGCAGGTCGTTGTGCTGCACCGCGTCGGCGGTGATGAACACGTCCTTCGGCTTCACCTGCTCGGGCAGGTAGTAGTCGAGGGCGAAGTCGAGCATCATGAACTCGTCGTCGCCGCGCACCGGGGCGACACCGTCGCCGGGCCGGTAGCCCTCGGCGATGATCTTCGCGGCGCCCTTCTCGTCGGCCCACTCGTGCGAAGCCCGCGCCCGGACGTTCTGCTGGTCCTGGATGCCGAGCAGCGCCGTGCCGATCAGGCCGATCGCGAGCAGTACCCGCGGGCGCAGGGCGGTCAGGCCGGCGGCGGCCAGCACCACCCAGGCGGGGACGGTGAACAGCAGGTAGCGGTCGAGGAAGTAGGCGGTCTGCCCCTGCGAGGCGAACCAGATCAGCACGACCGGCAGTGCCGCGATCAGGCCGATCTCGAACGCCGGGCGGCGGCCCTTCGGCCAGGCCGCGGGCAGCGCGGCCATCGCCAGCAGGCAGCCGCCGACCAGCGGCGACTGGAACAGGCCGTGCCACAGGTTGGCGAAGTCCTGCAGGGTCGGCTGCGCCAGCCAGGAGATCTGCCGACCCGCCTGGCGGCGGCCGAGCAGCACCAGCGGCGCGACCGGCACCAGCGCGACCAGCACCGCCACCGGGAACCCGATCAGCAGCGCCCGGCCGCGCTCCCGCCACCAGCGCAGCAGCACCACGCCGGCGTGCGGGACGAGCACGCACAGCGCGACCATGTGGAACAGTCCGGCGAGGGCGACGGCCACCGAGTACGGCAGCCAGCGCCGCCAGGTCGGGAGTTCCAGGGCGCGCAGCAGCAGCCAGGTCGCGGCAGCGACCGCGAGCACCGCGAAGGCGTAGGAACGGGCCTCCTGGGAGTACCGCGACACGCTGGGGAGGACGGCGAACAGCAGGCCGGCGACCAGACCGGTCCTGGTGTCGAACTGCTTGCGGCCGATCAGCGTGACGAACACCGCGGCGCCGGACATGGCCAGCGCCGAGGGCAGTCGGAGCACCGTGGCCGAGTCGCCGAACGCCGACATCCAGAAGTGCATCAGCAGGTAGTACAGCCCCGACACCGCGTCCACGTGGTGCAGCAGGGCGAACAGCTGGTCGGTGCTGCGGGCGGCGGCGCTCCAGGTCGCCAGCTCGTCACGCCACAGTTCCGGCCGCCAGCTGCCGTGGATGCCCAGCCCGAGGGTGAGCAGGGCCGGCCAGAGCCAGAAGGTGCGTCGGAGCAGGGCCGCCCCGGCGTCTCCGCGCTGCCGGAGCGGGCCGCGGTGCACGTCCCCCGGCGCCTCTGTGGCGCCATGTGTCACCGTGCTACTACCCATGCGTACGTCCTCTGGCTTTCAGATCCTGCCGGAACTGTCCTCCGGTACAACGGTCGGTACCCGCCACACCATAGTTGCCATCGGGCTCCGCTCATGAATGCGAGGACAGAACCCGGTCGTCCGCGGCCGCTTCGGGGGCCTGTACGCGCCGCTTGACCGGCGGGTCCGCCTTCGGGAGGGAGAGCGTCTTCGCGTCCATCAGCCGCTTGAGGAGCTTGGACAGCGGCCGTTCTCCATAGCGGTGAACCACCCAGGACAGGGCCAGGATGAAGACCAGGCAGAGCACCAGTGTCGTCTTGTGGCCGATGCCCTGGTGACGGGCCAGCCGGATCATCGCCCAGCCGATCTCCTGGTGCAGCAGGTACACCGGGTAGGTCAGGGCGCCGGCCACGGTCAGCCACTTCCACCGGATCGAGTTGAAGGCCCCCATCGCCACCCCGAGCATCACCAGGAACGCGGCGCCGGACAGGGCGGCCATGACGGGCCAGGAGAGCGAGTGGTGCACCTCGTACTCGTAACCGCCCTGCGTGATGTGGAGCCGGTTCTGGGCTATCAGCCACTCGAACACCACCATGCCGAGCAGCAGCGGGTTCGCCCCGAACCGGTAGATCAGGTACAGCACGATGCCGGCGATGAAGTAGGGGGCGTCCTGGGGCTGGACCAGGTAGCCGAACAGCGGGCTGTCGACGTTCGCGGAGATCACCACGAGGGTGGTCCAGATCATGCAGAACGCCAGCAGGCGGCGGTACGTCAGACCCACCGCGACCATGATCGCGAACACGATGTAGAAGCGCAGCTCGATCCAGAGCGTCCAGTAGACGCCGTCCGCCTCCGTGACGCCGAGCGGGCGCTCCAGCATGGTGAGGTTGGTCAGCACGTCGCTGACGCTCATCGGCTTGCGGTCGGTGCGCGTGGTCGGCCAGTAGTTGACCACGGCGGTGGTCAGCAGGACACCGATCCAGTACGCCGGGAAGAGTCGCACCACCCGGGAGCTGAAGTACGCCCGCGGCGACTTGCCCCAGCAGGACATGCAGATGACGAAGCCGCTGATCAGGAAGAACAGCTGGACGCCCATCCACCCGTAGGCGCCGAACCGATGGATGGTCGGCATCAACGCCTGCGGGGTTCCCGCCCAGACGTTCGGGTGGATGTCGACACCCGTCCAGTGGAAGGCGACCACTCCGAGCGAGGCGATCAGCCGTAGCCCGTCCAGGACGTACAGCCGCGGCCTGGCCGCAGGGGCCTCGATCGGAGCGGGTTCAGCTGCAGCCGGGGGGGACGGCATGGGAATGGCAGGCATGGCGGACTCTCGACGCGTGGGGAAGCGAAAAGGGCCAAGGCCGACCCGCACCGCGGACCGGCCGACCTCAGCAGACCTTACGCGCTCCTGACACTCCGAAAACAGCCACGGTCGGGCAAAAGATCGATAACCCTCATATCGGATACATCACGGCCGCACCATGGTCAACGCCCCGGCTGCGCCGTGGCGGAAAGCGTCCCCTCGCCGCGGGAAAAACCGGCGGGGCCCATCGCGGCCCGCCCGTCCGACGCCTCGGCGCTCTCCACCGCGGCCGGCCGGAACGCCCGATCGAGCAGGAGCAGCGCGACAGTCACGTTCACCGCGGCCACCGAGTACGCCCAGTGCTCGACCACGTCCAACCAGGGCAGGGTGAACCCGGCCATCCGCGGGATCAGCGCGATCCACAGCCACGGCGAACGGGCCACCGAGCCGGTCCGGACCACCGAGGCGAGCAGCACCGGGAGTATCACCAGCAGGTAGTGGTCGAAGGCCGGCTTGCTGACGATGTTGGCCGCCACCATCAGCATGACGCCGGTCTCGACCAGCCGGATCTCCACCTCGTCGCCCCGGTTCCAGCGCCGCCACGCGCCGACCAGCAGCGCCAGCGCCAGCAGCGCCGCCACGCCCGTCGCCACCGCGCTCGGGACGTGCACCCGCGCCAGCAGGGTGCCCAACGAGGCGTCGTACGGCCTGGCGAACTCGTCCTGCCCGTGCAGCAGGAACGGCAGTGTCTTGGTGAAGAACAGGCCGGGCTGCGGCATTATCGCCGCGGCCACGCCGCAGAGGGCCAGCGGGACGGCGGCGGCCGCCGCGAACGCCTTGGGGCGGCGGGCGATCAGGAAGATCAGCGCGAACGGCACCAGCATCGGCTTGGTCGCGATGGCCAGGCCGATCACCACGCCCGCCCACACCCAGCGCGCGCGGCTGGCCAGCAGCAGGGCCGCCGGCAGCGCCAGTGCCGAATAGGCCGTCCAGTTGCCCAGCTGCGCCAGGTTCCGGAGCGGGCCGAAGAAGCAGAAGAACAGCACGCCGAGCACCGACAGCCGGCTGAACACCGACACCCGGAAGATCCGCACCGCGAAGAGCCAGCCGAGCAGCACCATGCCCGTGGTCAGCGCCGGCACCAGCCAGCCCAGCCAGTACGACGGGACGAAGGTCATCGGGGCGGCGACCAGGACGGAGCTGGGGAAGTACAGGAACCGCTTGTCCGCGTACGGGGTGCCCCCGTCCACGAAGGTCTGCGCGGCCTTCACGATGAACGTGTTGTCCATCATGTTGATGCCGCTGTGGCGCGCGTTGTAGACGGTGACGAAGAACACGAGCACGGCGGCCACGACGACCGGCACCGACGCCCTCGCCCGCAGCCACGGACTGATGTCCGGCGCGGACGCCTTCTTGATTCCCACCCTGGTCCCCTTGTTTGAACGATCGCCACGCTCAGCTCGAACGCATCCGTACAAATATCACACGGTGTCGAACGCCTGAGACGCCCACCGCATGCGGGTACGGGCCCGCCCGGACCGCGGCCCGGGCGGCTCGGATCAGCCGACGGACCGCGGGCCCGGGCGGCTCGGACCAGGCGGCGGACCGCGGGCCCGGGCGGCTCAGACCAGGCGGCGGGCGGTGGCCCAGCGGGTCAGCTCGTGCCGGTTGGACAGCTGGAGCTTGCGCAGCACCGCGGAGACGTGGCTCTCCACCGTCTTCACCGAGATGAACAGCTGCTTGGCGATCTCCTTGTAGGCGTAGCCGCGGGCGATCAGCCGCAGCACCTCGCGCTCGCGCTGGGTGAGCCGGTCGAGGTCCTCGTCGACCGGCGGGGTGTCGGTGGCGGCGAACGCGTCGAGCACGAAGCCGGCCAGCCGCGGCGAGAACACCGCGTCGCCGTCGGAGATCCGGAAGATCGCGTTGACCAGGTCGGTGCCGGTGATGGTCTTGGTGACGTAGCCGCGGGCGCCGCCGCGGATCACGCCGATGACGTCGTCGGCGGCGTCGGAGACCGACAGTGCGAGGAACCGCACCCCTTCCACGCCCACCGAGCGGCGCAGCACCTCGACGCCGCCGCCGCCGGGCAGGTGGACGTCCAGCAGCACCACGTCGGGCCGGGTCTCGGCGACCACCCGGACCGCTGACTCCACGTCGTCGGCCTCGCCGACCACGTCGATGCCGGTCTCCTCGGTGCGCCCGATCTCGGCGCGCACGCCGGTGCGGAACATCCGGTGGTCGTCCACCAGAACCACCCGGGCACGCCTCTCGGGTGCCGCTGCGTCAGTCATCTGCCGCCCTCTCCATCTCCAGCTCGACCTCGGTCCCGCCGTCCGGCGCGGGCCGCACCCGCGCGGTGCCCCCGTTGCGCCGCATCCGGCCGATGATCGATTCGCGTACGCCCATGCGGTCCTCGGGGAGGTCGTCGGGGTCGAAGCCGGGGCCGTGGTCGCGGACGAACACCGACACCGTCCTCCCCTCCACCTCCGCGAAGACCTGGACCGGTCCCCCGCCACCGTACTTGGCGGCGTTCACCATGGCTTCCCTGGCCGCCTGCATCTGCGAGGCGAGCTTCTCGTCCATCGGGCAGTCGCCGACGCAGACCAGCTCGATGGGCACGCCGTGCCGGTCCTCGACCTCGGCGACGATCTCCCGCAGCTGCTCGGCGAGGGTGTCGGGCGCGGCCTCGGCGGCGGCCTCGGGGCGGTACAGCCACAGGCGCAGTTCGCGTTCCTGGGCGCGGGCCAGGCGCAGCACCTCCTTGGGGTCCTCGGCGCGGCGCTGGATCAGGGTCAGGGTGTGCAGCACCGAGTCGTGGACGTGCGCGGCGATCTCGGCGCGCTCCTGGGCGCGGATGCGGGCGGTGCGCTCGGCGCCGAGGTCCTGCCACATCCGCAACATGGACGGGCCGCCGAGCACCAGCACGCCGGCCACCACGGCCAGCGAGGACTCGATGACCAGGGCGATCGGCGAGGCGACGCCCTGCATCAGGAAGTAGCCGATGATGCCGGCCACCACCAGCAGCACGCCGGCGGCGACCCGCAGGTAGGCGCCCTTGCGGCTGCCGGGCTCCAGGCCGAACCAGTTCTGCCAGCGCGAGTCGTCGGCCTGCCGCCACACCAGGGCGACGCCGACGCCGACCGCGAGCAGCGGCCACACGTACGGCTTGGCGGTCTGGATGCCGAGCGCGGACAGCAGCGCCATGACGCCGATGACCAGGCCGATCAGTGCGAACAGCTGGCCGAGGCTGCCGCCGCGCTGCCCGGCCCCGGCGGCGGGGCCGGACTGCGGGCGCGCCTCCGGGTCGGCGGCGAAGGCATTGGAGACACCGGGGGCACCGGGGGCGCCGTCCTCGCCGTGGAAGGTGCGTTCCAGCAGTTCGCGCAGCCGCCCGAAGCGGCCGCCGACCGGCGCGGCACCGGGGGCCCGGCCGGGGGCGGCCTCGCCGATGCCGAGCGGGACCACCACCCAGAACGCCGCGTAGAGCAGGGTGCCGATGCCCTGCGAGAAGAACAGCACGATGAACGCCAGCCGCACCCAGGTGACGGGCACGCCGAGGTGCACCGACAGGCCCTGGCAGACGCCGCCGAGGATCCGGCCGTGCGGGCTGCGGTAGAGCCGACGGTAGGGCGGCGCCCCGGCCGGCGTGTCGGTCGGGGCGGTCTCGGTGCTTCGGGTCTCGGGAACGGCCACGGCACCGATGGTCGCAGGTGGCCGGTCGGCGGCGCATCAGGGTTCGGCCCGGAGCCCGCCTCAGGGACAGTTCAGGGTCGGTCCGGGGCCCGGGACGGTTGGGCGGGGCCCCGCGGCCCGGAAGGATGGATGCCATGACGGACGACCAGATCCCGGGAGACGCACCGGACGCCCCTGCCGAACCGCGACCGGCGCTGACCCGCTCCTCCCGGCACCGGGTGGTGGCGGGCGTGTGCGGCGGGCTCGGCCGCTACCTGGACATCGACCCGGTGGTGTTCCGGGTGGTGATCGCGGTGCTCGGCCTGACCGGCGGGCTCGGGTTGTTCCTGTACGGCCTGGCCTGGCTGGTGGTGCCGCGCGAGGCCGCCGACGGCGAGGGCGGCCGCACCGAGCTCCAGCGCGTGCTGACCGGCCGGGTGGACGGCCAGTCGGTCGGCGCGGTGCTGCTGACGGTGATCGGCACCGGGGTGTTCTTCTCCTCGATGAACGACGGCGACCAGCTCTTCCCGCTGCTGCTGCTGGCCGCGCTGGTGTTCCTGGCGCTGCGCTACGACCCGGAGCGCCGGCGTCGCTTCGGCGGCGACGAGCCGGGCCCGGAACGCACCTGCGGCCCCTACGACCGCCTCGACCCGTCCGGCGCGTTCGCGGACTGGAAGACCTGGGGCGAGGCGATGGGCCGGGACCTGCGCGGCGAGTGGCAGGCCCGCACCGCCGACCTGCAGGAGCGGATCGCCGCCCGGCACGAGGAGCGGCCCGCGGACACGCCCCCGACCGGCCAGTCCGGCTACCTGTGGGACCCGCGGCACCCGGAGCGCAACCCGTACGGCGCGACGCCGCCGCCCGGCGCGCCCGCCCAGCCGTGGTGGCAGCGCACCGACCTGCCGGACGGCGACCCGCTGCGCAAGGAGACCGCCGACCCGAACAGCCACCAGGAGCGGATGGCGCAGTACCGGGAGCGCGCCGACGAGCGCCGCCGGGCGCACCGGGAGGCGATGGAGCAGCACCGGGAGAGCATGCAGCGCCACCGCGAGTGGAAGGCCGAGCGGCGGCGGCAGCGCGGACGTTCGGGGCTGGGCGCGTGGGCGGTGCTGGTGTCGGTCGGCGCGGCCTGGGCGGTCGCGGCGACCGACCACGGCGACCACCGCTGGTCGACGGTGCTGGCGGTGGCGCTGCTGCCGCTGGGCCTGGCGATGATGCTCAGCGCCCGCTGGGGCCGCACCCGCGGGCTGACCTTCCTGGCGCTGCTGGTGACGGCGGGCCTGGTGGCCGCGTCGTCCACCTCGGTGACGGTCGCGGACTCGATCGGCGACCGCCACTGGACGGCCGCGCCGGACAACCTGCACTCGCAGTACACGGCGGGCATCGGCGACGCCCGGCTCGACCTGTCGGCGCTGGACCCGAAGGGCGGCACCCTCGGCACCGAGCTGCGGGTGGGCATCGGCACCGCGGTGGTGCAGGTGCCGACCGGCGTGGAGCTGCGGCTGAAGCTGCGCGACGGGGTGGGCTCGGTGAGCCTGCCGGACGGCCAGGAGTACGGCGGCCCGGTCGTCAACGAGGACGTGGTGATCGAGGTCCCGGCGGGGCAGCCGTCCAAGGGCGTGCTGGACCTGACGGTGACGATGGGCATCGGTGACATCAGGGTGGAGCGGTGATGAGGAAGCATCAGTTCGATCTGTACGCGCTGGTCGCGGGCGGCCTGTTCACGGTCCTGGCCCTGCTGTACCTGGTGGCGTCGCTGAACGACCGGTCGGTGAACAGCCGGTTCGTGCTCCCGCTGGCGCTGATCGTGCTCGGCGCGGGCGGCCTCGGCGGCGCGCTGGTGGCGGTCTCCAGGCGCGGCCGGGGCGGGGCCCGCGACGACGATCACACGCTGGACGGCTAGGCCTGCTGCGGTCCGAGTTCGAGCTGCTCGCCGTTCTTGGTGACGGCGTAGCCGGGCAGCGGTTTGACGGCCGGGCCGGTGATCACGGCGCCGGTGGCGGCGTCGAACGTGGAGCCGTGGCAGGGGCAGTACAGCCGGCCGTCCTTGGGCGGGTTGACCGCGCACCCGGAGTGGGTGCAGACCGAGGACAGACCGGCGTACTTCCCGGCGGACGGCTGGACGATGTACACGGCGTCCCCACTGGCGGGGTCCTTGACGGTGGCGGAGCCGCCGACCGGGACCTGCGCGGCGGGGACGCTCGGCGCGTCGCCGGCCGGCCGGGGGGCGGCGGGGCCGGGCGCGGCGGCGGCGGGCGGGAGGTCCTCGCGGCCGAAGGCGGCGGTGAGCGAGCCGGACAGCAGGCCGGCGCCGCCGAGCGCGACGGCCGCGATGCCGCCGTCCAGCAGGGCGCGGCGGCGCACCGCGTCCTCGGCGAGGCCGCGGGCGCGGTCCCGGGCGGCCCGGGCGGCGAGGTAGCCGTCCACCGACAGGTAGGGGGTGCCGGCCAGCAGCAGCGGCGTCCAGGCCAGCAGGTAGGCGAGGTCGTTGCCCAGGTAGTACGGGGTGGTGTGGAAGCTGACGGTCAGCCAGAGGGTGGCGCTGAGCAGTGCGCCGCCGAGGGCGGCGACCCGGCCCCACAGGCCGAACAGGGTGCCGAGGCCGACGGCGAGCTCGCCGAAGGCGATCAGCAGGCCGAAGAAGGTGGGGGCGTGCAGCGCCGGGCCGAGCGCCCAGCCGACCGGGCTGCCGGCCTCGGCGGCCTGCGTCTGCGCGTAGAAGGACGCGGCGTCGCCGGCGCCGGCCAGGTAGTGCGGGTCGGAGAGCTTGTCGAAGGCGGCGTAGACGAAGGTCGTCCCGAGGAACAGCCGCAGCGGCAGCAGGGCGAGCCGCGAGGCCGTCGCCTTCCACCGCCCGATCCGGGCCGCCGTGCCGCGGCGGTCCTCCTGCGGGCTCGTCGCCGTCCCTGTCGCCATGTTGCCGCCCCTTCTGTCTCGCGCCGCCTGCCGACCGCCGACAGGACCGGGTCCGATTGTGCCGGGTGCCGCCCGCACATGACGGCGCCGCCACTCCCCTGCTGTCGGGGAGCGGCGGCGTGGTCACACGGTTGCCGGTGGGACTACTCCCACTCGATGGTGCCCGGCGGCTTGGAGGTGCAGTCCAGCACGACGCGGTTGACGTCCTTGACCTCGTTGGTGATCCGGGTGGAGATCTTCGCCAGCACCTCGTAGGGCAGGCGCGACCAGTCGGCGGTCATGGCGTCCTCGGACGAAACCGGGCGCAGCACGATCGGGTGACCGTAGGTGCGGCCGTCGCCCTGCACGCCGACCGAGCGGACGTCGGCCAGCAGCACCACGGGGCACTGCCAGATCTCGCGGTCCAGGCCGGCCGCGGTGAGCTCCTCGCGGGCGATGGCGTCGGCCTCGCGGAGCAGGTCCAGGCGCTCCTTGGTGACCTCGCCGACGATGCGGATGCCCAGGCCGGGGCCGGGGAACGGCTGGCGCTGGACGATCTCGGCGGGCAGGCCGAGCTCCTGGCCGACCATCCGGACCTCGTCCTTGAACAGCTTGCGCAGCGGCTCGACGAGCTGGAACTCCAGGTCCTCGGGGAGGCCGCCCACGTTGTGGTGCGACTTGATGTTGGCGGTGCCGGTGCCGCCGCCGGACTCCACCACGTCCGGGTAGAGGGTGCCCTGGACCAGGAACTCCACGGCGGGGCCCTCGTCGGCGATGATGTCGGCCTGGGCCTGCTCGAAGACGCGGATGAACTCGCGGCCGATGATCTTGCGCTTCTGCTCGGGGTCGGAGACGCCCTTCAGCGCGTCCAGGAAGCGCTCCTCGGCGTCGACCACGACCAGCTTGACGCCGGTGGCCGCGACGAAGTCCTTCTCGACCTGCGCGGTCTCGTCCTTGCGCATCAGACCGTGGTCGACGTAGACGCAGGTCAGCCGGTCGCCGATGGCGCGCTGCACCAGGGCGGCGGCGACGGCGGAGTCCACGCCGCCGGACAGGCCGCAGATGGCGCGCTTGTCGCCGACCTGCTCGCGGATCAGCGCGACCTGCTCCTCGACCACGTTGGTGGTGGTCCAGTTCGGCTCGATGCCCGCGCCGCGGTACAGGAAGTGCTCCAGCACCTGCTGGCCGTGCTCGGAGTGCAGCACCTCGGGGTGGTACTGCACGCCGTACAGCCTGCGCTCGTCGTTCTCGAACGCGGCGACCGGCACGACGTCGGTGGAGGCGGTGACGGTGAAGCCCTCGGGCGCGGCCGAGCAGGCGTCGCCGTGCGACATCCACACCGAGTGCTTGTCCGGGGTGCCCTCGAACAGGGTCGAGCCGGAGCGCGAGACGGTCAGCGGGGTGCGGCCGTACTCACGGGCGCCGCTGTTGTCGACGGTGCCGCCGAGGACGGTGGCCATCAGCTGGAAGCCGTAGCACATGCCGAACACCGGAACCCCGGCCTCGAAGATCGCACGATCGAGCTGCGGAGCGCCCTCCTCGTACACCGACGACGGACCGCCGGAGAGGATGATCGCCCTGGGGTTCTTGGCGAGCATCTCGGCGACCGGCATGGAGCTCGGCACGATCTCGCTGTAGACCCGCGCCTCACGCACCCGACGGGCGATGAGCTGGGCGTACTGGGCGCCGAAGTCGACGACCAGGACGGTGTCGTTCTCCGGCGGGGACTGGGGGTGTACAGAGGACACGGACGGCCTTCCGGCGGCGGTACAAAAGGGGTGTCGACACCGAGTCTACCGGGAGCGTTTCACCCGACTGCCCGCCGCGCTGCCCGTGACCGTGCCGGGAGGCGAATCGTTGCACCGGGAGCCGCACGAGACGCCGACACCCTCCAGGTGCGGGCGGCGCGGGCGGCGGACCACGCGTGGATCTTCTCCGGTCCATCGGGTGCGCGTGGCGGGCACGGGCCCGCCGTGGGACCGCGCCCCGGTGCCGCGGTCGGGTCAGCAGGGGACAGCGACCCCGTCCGCGACCGGGCGGACCCGAAGTGTGGCGGCCGGTACCGGTGCCGGCCGCCACACATCGGCTGCCGTCCGCTCCGGCGTACGCCCCGGTACGCCCCGCAAGCCACTATGACGGACAGTGACCACTCCGGCCGGTCGGATCCGGCGCTCCGCGGCGCCGTGTCCGGTTCCGGCCTCACCCGAATTTGCGTCGAATCGGTTGCACGGCACGGCCCTCGTCCAGGACGATGACTGCGAGACGGGGGGCACCACACACTCTCTCCCCGCGCTCGGGCCGTTTGCGCGAACGGCCCGTCTCTCACGCTCCGTGATGCCCATCGGCCTCCGGGGTGCTCCGAGCCATTTTCCCGACGGCGCCCATCCCCCCGGCGTCGTCACTCAGCACCGGCGCGGCCCTGACGCCGAGTGCTGACCGACAAAGGGCCCCGTTCCCCCGCGGGGCCCTTTGCCCTGTCCGGGCTCAGCCGGCGTCGGGCCGCCGGTAGGCGGCGTGCGAGTCCAGCAGGTCGACGTGGCCGACCGCCGACCGCTCCTCCTCGACCGGTTCGACCGGGCCGATCGGTCCCGCCGCGGCGTCCGGCCCGTCCGTCGGCTGCGCGGGCAGCGACGCGGACACCGGCACGGGGGTGCGGCGGACGGCGTCGAGCACGGCCGGCACCACCAGCGCGCCGAACACCGCCCAGGCCGCGGCGGCGAGCAGCACCGTGGGCAGCGACCAGCCGAGCAGGTCGATCCGGGTGTCCCGGACCTCGCCCTTCATGATGGTGTGGTCGTTCCCCCAGATCGAGGTGCCGAGCACCAGCGCCGAGGTCAGCGCCGCGTACAGCACGGCCAGCCGGGCCCGGTCCAGCTGCGGCAGCCGCCCGCGGTGCGCGGACCAGCCGAGCGCCAGCGCCGCCAGCAGCACCGGCACCACCGCCAGCCACCACTGGCCGCCGTGCTCGCCGAGGTCGTACAGCGCGAACGAGTCGGCCGCGCCGCCGCGCACGCCGCGCGCCACGACCCGGGCGCCGCTGCCGACACCGAACAGGTAGCCGCCGCCGTTGACCGTCAGCGCCCGGAACGCGGACTGCGGGAACGGCCGGTCGACCAGCACCTGCATCACCACCGACACCACGGTGAGCAGCACCAGCAGCCCGCCGACCACCCGCGCCGCGTGCTGCCACGCCAGCAGCCAGCCGCCCAGCCACCGGCGCCGCGCGGCCTCGACGCGCAGCGCGCCCTGCCCGTCCACGGAGAGCACCACGACGGCGGCGGCCAGGAACGCGGACACCCCGAGCGGCGCCATCGCCGGGCCGGCGGTGATGTGCATGTCGAGGCTGAGCGTCTCCTTGTGCGTGCTGCCGGTGGAGATCCACCCCAGCACGAGCGCCGCAGTCGCGGACAGCGCGCCGGTGCGGAGCGCCTGTGCGCCGGCCGCGCCCGCGGTCGGCGCGTCGGCGCGGGCCCGGGTCGCGATCCGCTGGCCGAACCAGAGCAGCGCCAGCCAGCCGAGGGCCACCAGGTACGGCAGGACGTGGATGCCGACGACGATGGTGCCGTAGCTGCTGGTGTTGCTGTTGCGGATGGGCGTGCCGAACGCGGTCAGCGTCAGCTGCAGCCACATCTGGAAGGTCTGGGTGGTCCAGCGCACCCCGGGGTCGTCGTCCACCCCGGCCACGTCGCGGCCGCCGACGGTGCTGCCGAGCGCGGCCAGTAGCACCAGCAGCACGGTCGGGGCGAGCAGCACCCGGCCGGCGGTGAGCCAGCCCCGGGACGGCGTCGGCCACTGCCGGTCCTGGTGGATCCGCCCGGCGCCCCACGGCGAAGCGGTGCCGTCCGCCACCACTTCGCCGATCGCGGGCGGGGGCGCCGCGAGGGCCTTTCCGCAGTTCGCGCAGGTCGCCACGGCGCCGGCGACGGCCGCGCCGCAGGACTGGCAGATGGGCATGACGGTCCCCCCAGGGATGTCCGGTGATCGGGTGCCCGTTTATCCCATCGGCCGTCAGGGAATGTCAATCGGCTTCAGTCGGCCTTCCGCGGCACCTTCGGCACGGCCAGCAGCGGCAGCCGCAGCGCCCCGAACGCCCCTTCCGGCACCGCCGGCCGACGGGGCGTCACCGCCCGGACGGCCCGGTAGGCGTCGCCCTGCGCGGGCCGCGGGTCGGCCTCGCCCCGGTTGGGCCACATCGACATGGCGCGCTCGGCCTGCGCGGTGATCGTCAGCGACGGGTTGACGCCGAGGTTGGCGGAGATCGCGGAGCCGTCGACCACGCTGATCCCCGGGTAGCCGTACAGCCGGTGGTACGGGTCGACGACGCCGGTGTCGGCGCTGTCGCCGATCGGGCAGCCGCCGAGGAAGTGCGCGGTCAGCGGGATGTCGAAGATCTCGCCGACGGTCGAGCCGGGGAAGCCGTTGATGGACGCGGCCAGCGCCCGGGCCCCCTCCTCCGCCGCCGGGATGGAGTTCGGGTTGGGTGCGCCGTGGCCCTGCCGGGAGGTCAGCTTCCCGTTCTTCAGGGAGACCGTCAGCGAGTTGTCCAGCGACTGCATGACCAGTCCGATGATGGTCTTCTCCGACCAGCGGTGCTGGTTCATCGACTGCGCGAAGATCCACGGGTGGCGGGCGGCCGTCCCGAGGTAGCGCAGCCAGCGCGGCCCGCGCCCGGCCCCGCCGACCTGCTGGATCGACAGCGCGCCCATCGCGTTCGAGCCGCGGCCGTAGCGGACCGGCTCGATGTGGGTGTTCTCGTCGGGGTGCACGGACGAGGTGATGGCCACGCCGCGGGTGAAGTCGACCCGCTCCCCGTAGCGCCGGTCGGAGGTCTGCGCGCCCACCAGCGCCTCGGAGTTGGTGCGGGTCAGGTGGCCGAGCCTGCCGGAGATCCGGGGCAGCAGCCCGCCCTCGCGCATCCGGTGCAGCAGCGTCTGGGTGCCGTAGGTGCCGGCCGCGACCACCACCCGCTCGGCGGTGATCGTGCGGGCGCCGGCCTTCTTCGCCCGCCGGGTGCGGGCGTCGGTGGGCAGCACGTCCACCGCGTAGCCGTCGCCGTACGGGCGCAGCCGCTTCACGGTGGTCAGCGGCAGGATCTCGGCGCCGGCCCGCTCCGCCAGGTACAGGTAGTTCTCGGTGAGCATGTTCTTCGCGCCGTGCCGGCAGCCCGTCATGCACTCGCCGCACTCGGTGCACGCCGTGCGCTTCGGGCCGGCCCCGCCGAAGTACGGGTCGTCGACCTCGGCGCCGGGCGCGGCCTTGGCGTCGCCCGTGCCGTCCCGGCCGTCGCCGAAGAACACCCCGACGGGGGCCAGGTGGAAGGTGTCGCCGCAGCCCATCGCCTCGGCGGCGGCCTTCAGGTGCACGTCCGAGGGCGTCATGGTCGGGTTGAGCCGGACGCCGAGCATCCGCTGCGCCTGGTCGTAGAACGGGGCGAGTTCGGACTGCCAGTCGGTGATGTGCTTCCACTGCCGGTCCTCGAAGAACGGCTTCGGCGGCACGTACAGCGTGTTGGCGTAGTTCAGCGAGCCGCCGCCGACGCCCGCCCCGGCCAGGATCAGCACGTTGCGCAGCAGGTGGATGCGCTGGATGCCGTACAGGCCGACGGCCGGGGCCCACAGGTAGTCGCGGGTGTCCCAGGACGTGGTGGGCAGCTCGTCCCGGCCGAACCTGCGCCCGGCCTCCAGGACGGCGACCCGGTAGCCCTTCTCGGTCAGCCGGAGCGCGGCGACGGAACCGCCGAAGCCCGAACCGATCACCACGACGTCGTAGTCGAACGACACTGCCCCTCCTTGAGCAACTGCCCTGCTACTTCAGGCGGAACGCCTTCATGACCTTGAGACCGGTGGTGAAGAACTCGGCGAACTTCCGGTCGTCCAGACCCATCGACGGCCCGATCGGCAGCAGCCGCTGCACGGCGATGGTCTGCGCCTCGGTGTAGCGCAGGATGCCCTCCGCGCCGTGCCGCCGGCCCAGCCCGGAGTCGCCCATGCCGCCCATCGGCGACGCCACCGACCCGTACGCGGCGGCGTACGCCTCGTTCACGTTGACGGTGCCGGTGCGCAGCCGCGCCGCGACCTTGCGGCCCCGCCCGGTGTCCCTCGTCCACACGCTGGAGTTCAGGCCGTACGGGGTGGCGTTGGCGGCGGCGACCGCCTCGTCCTCGGTGTCGAACCGGTAGATCGACACCACCGGTCCGAAGGTCTCCTCCGCGCACACCGCCATGTCGGGGGTGACGCCGTCCAGGATGGTCGGCTCGAAGAACAGCGGCCCGAGGTCCGGCCGGGCCTGCCCGCCGGCCACCACCGTCGCCCCGGCCTTCACCGCCTCCTCGACGTGCCGGGTCACCGTCTCCAGCTGACGGCCCGACACCAGCGAGCCCATGTCCGCGCCGTAGGCGAGACCGCCGCCGAGGCGCAGCGCGGACGTCCTCTCGGCGAACTTCGCCAGGAACGCGTCCGCCACCGACCGGTGCACGTACAGCCGCTCGATCGAGATGCACAGCTGCCCGGCGGAGGAGAAGCAGGCCCGCACCGCGCCCGCCGCCGCCTTGTCCAGGTCGGCGTCGGAGAGCACCAGCATCGCGTTCTTGCCGCCCAGTTCCAGCGAGGCGCCGACCAGCCGCTCGGCGGCCCGCCGGGCCACGTCCCGGCCGGTGCGGGTCGAGCCGGTGAACGCCACGTAGTCGGCGCGCTCCACCACCTCCGGGCCCACCACCGGGCCCTCGCCCAGCACGATCTGCCACACCTGCGGCGGCAGCCCCGCCTCGACGAACAACTCCCGCGCCCACAGCGCCGTCAGCGCCGTCTGGGTGTCCGGCTTGTTCACCACCGCGTTGCCCGCGACCAGCGCCGGCAGCGCGTCGCCGACCGACAGCTCCAGCGGGTAGTTCCACGGCGAGATCTGCCCGACCACGCCCTTCGGCCGCCGCGCCTCCACCGCACTGGTCAGCCCGGGCACCGCACCGCCACGCCGGCGGTCCTTCAGGTACGAGGACGCCGTGCGGCCGTAGTGCCGGGCGGCCGAGGCGACCGCCATGACCTCCTCGAACGCGTGCAGCCGGGCCTTCCCGGTCTCCGCCTGGATGATGTCCAGCACCTCGTCCTGCCGTCGCAGCAGCAGATCGTGGAACCGCAGCAGCACCCCCGCCCGGTGCCGCACCGACACCGCGGCCCACGTCGGCTGCGCCTTCCGCGCCGCCGCGAACGCCCGCTCCACGTCGGCCGTCCCGGACACCGGCAGCGTCGCCAGCACCTCGCCGGTCAGCGGCGCGAAGGTCTCCACGACCTCCTCCCCGGACGCCGTGACCCCCTTCGCCAACCGCGTCACCACCGCCGCCGGCACCGCCGCGGCAACCGTACGCGCCGCACCCTTGGCCGCAGGATTGCGCCGAACCTGGCTCGTGCTCTCCGTCATGCGGGCAGCCTAGGCGCTCCACGCCCGCTTGTGTACCCGCCGGTAACACCCTTTCGCGGACGCGGCCGGGCCCCGGCGTCGGATCACCTCGTCGGCACGAAGTTGTTGAGCACCGTGGTGAAGCGCCGCAGGCTCTGCGTCCAGTCCTTCTCCGGCCCCGACACGTACACCGCGTACGAGGTCCCGTCACTGCGCCGGAACTCGACCTCCTTCGCGTGCCGCCGCCCGCCCGCCCCGCTGAAGCTGAACTCCCAGACCGCGCCCTCCTGGTCGTTGATCTTCGCGGCGGCCAGCGTGCTGGTCCTGAAGTCCTTGAGGCTCCTGCTGAGCGAGGCCTCCATCTGCAGCAGGTGCTCCTGCGGCGCGAGCGGCTGCCCGACCGTCACCGCGAACTGCAGGTAGTGGTCGCGGTCGTCGGGCGAGTAGTAGATCTGCGCGTTGGTCTCGCTGCGCACCCAGGTGCCGTCGCTCGGCAGCAGGAAGCGGAACCCGGCCGGGTCGTCCTGCCAGGTGTAGCCGTCGGGCGCGGGCCCCTGCCCGGGATCGGGGTCGACGGCGATCGCGTTGCTCTGG
This sequence comes from Kitasatospora sp. NPDC059795, assembly GCF_042732175.1. NCBI lineage: Bacteria > Bacillati > Actinomycetota > Actinomycetes > Kitasatosporales > Streptomycetaceae > Kitasatospora > Kitasatospora sp. NPDC059795. The sequence goes on along the minus strand of NZ_JBHWID010000010.1, from coordinate 108,616 downwards.
TGCCGGTGGCTCACGTAGTACCCGGCCCCGCCCGCCGCGATCAGCACCAGCACGGCGGTCAGCACCGTCAGCACCCGCCGCTTGCGCCCGCGCCGGACGGGCGCCGCCGGCGCCGTGTCCTCCGACGCCCCGCGCTGCTCGGGCGCCTGAGTCGGCGTCACCGCCTCCGCCTCGTCGCCCTCCGGAGTCTCGACCCGGTCGACCACCGGCACCACCTGGGTGGGCAGCCGCGCCTCCCCGGCCTGTTGCGGGACGCGGATGCTGACGGTGTGTCCGTCGGCGACCTCGCGGAGCATCCGCGCGGCCTCGTCGGCGCCGGGCCGCTCCGCCGGGTCCTTGGCCATCAGGGCGGCCAGTATCGGCCCGAGCCCGGCCGCCCGGTGGGACTCCGGCAGCGGCTCGTCGACGACGGCGGCGAGGGTGCCCAGCGGGCTGTCGCGGCGGAACGGCGACTGGCCCTCGACGGCGTGGAACAGCGTCGCGCCGAGCGCCCACAGGTCGGAGGCGGGCCCGGGCCGTTGGCCCTGGGCCCGTTCGGGGGCCAGGTAGTCGGGCGAGCCGACGAGGTCGCCGGGGCGGGTGATGTCCATCGCGCCCTCGAACTTGGCGATGCCGAAGTCGAGCAGCACGACCCGCCCGGTGCCGTGTTCGAGCAGCACGTTGGCGGGCTTGACGTCCCGGTGCAGCACGCCGAGCTGGTGGCCGCGGTGCAGGGCGGCGAGCACCTGGAGGCCGACGTCGGCGGCCTCACGGGGCGTCAGGGCGCCGTCCTGGCTGATCACGTCGGACAGCGCGCGGCCGTCGACGAGTTCCATCACGATCCACGGCCGGCCGTCCTGTTCGAGCACGTCGTGGATGGTGATGACACCCGGGTGCTTGATCCGGGCGGCGGCCCGGGCCTCGCGCTTCATCCGGGACTGGAGTATCTCCAGGTCCTCCTCCGAGAGGTGGCTGACCGTCAATTCCTTGACGGCGACCTCCCGGTCCAGCATTTCGTCCCTGGCCCGCCAGACGGTCCCCATCCCGCCGCGGCCCAGGCGCTCGCCGAGCGCGTACCGCCCGGCCAGCAGACGGCCTGTCGACTGGTCCTGTGCGCCCATGACCGTCCCCCCCTTCAGTGACCCCCCACCGCCGGTCGGACGAGGTCGTGGCACACCGCGTGCCTGCTCGCACCGGCGGTTCGAAGGCAAGCCTAGGCTGCGCGGAGCCGCGCGGGAATCACACCCCGGACAGCGAATCGCACCGTGACCGGCCGCTTTCAGCCTGCGACGAGAACGATCCCGGCAACCGCGACGACCATCAGCACCAGGACCGCCACCAGCACCAGCGGGCCGAACATCCGCGCCGGGATCCGGGGCTGCCGCCCGGCGGGCGCGGCGCCCTGACGGGCCGTCGGCGGCCGCTTCCGCGGGCGGGCGCCGCGCGGCCGCACCGCCGGCGGTGCGGCCTCGGTCCGGGGCTCGGGCAGCGGCCGTTCGGGCCTCCCGTCCGGGTACGGCTCGGGCGCGAACACCAGCAGTTCGTGCAACTCCCGCTGGACGGCGGTCGCGTCGGGCCGGGCCGCGGCGTCCGGGCTCAGCAGCCGCTCGACCAGGGGCCGCAGCGGGCCGCACCGGTCGGCGGGGTGGTGTCGGCCGTCGCGGACGGCGGCCAGCAGCGTCGGCAGGTCGTGCTCGGGGTACGGGCCGTAGCCGGAGAGCAGGCGGTAGAGCAGCACGCCGAGGGACCAGGTGTCGGCGGGGGCACCCGGGTCGATCGCCCAGCGCTCGGCGAGCGGTCCGAGCATGAGGGCGCGCGTCTCGTACACCCGGCGCGGCACTTCGCCGCCGAGCGCGGCGCAGAGTTCCTCCTCGGCGGCGCCGAGCAGCAGGCCGCCGAGCATGGCCGCGCCGTCCTCGCAGACCAGCACGGTGCGGGCGGTGACGTTGCCGTGGGTGAGCCCGGTGTCGTGCACGGCCCGCAGCGCCCCGGCCAGGTCGGCGCCGATCTCCGCGACCCGGTACGGCGACAGCGGCCCGCCGGCCATCAGCCCTTCCAGCGGGACGCCGCTCACCGACTCCTCGGCGACCCACAGCAGGTCGCCCTCGGGGCCGGCGGCGAGTCCGCGCAGCAGCCGCGGGTGGGCGGGCGCGGCGGCCGCGACCTGCGCGACCCGGGCGGTCAGCCGCTGGCCGTACCCGGGCGCGGCCCCGTCCGAGTCGAAGCCGGGCGTCACCGGTTCGGGCAGTTCCAGGGCGAACAGCCGCACCCGGGCACCGCTGTGCCCGTCCACCGCAGGCACGCCGACGTCGTCGTCCGGACGGTCCGTCACCCGGTACCGCCCGGCCACCACCTGTCCCGGGGCCGTTCGCATGCCTGTTCCTCACGCCGTAGTGCCGCCAGCCTACGGCCCAGGGCCGCCCCCGCGACCTCCCGGTGCGGTCTTTCAACTCCGTTGCCCCGCCCGGCCGAACGCGCCGGGCGGGCCGGGGCGGGCCCTAGGGGGCGGGCTGGAAGCTCTCGAAGGAGATCCGGCGGGCCAGCGAGCCGTCCGGCGCGGACCACACCGACTCCGGCATCGTCCAGTAGATCGCGTAGCCGTACTTGCCGTTGCCGGTGACGAAGCCGCGGTTCAGCGAGTGCAGGACGGTGCCGGTCTTGCCGGAGTACGTCCACTCCCAGTCGGCGGCGTTGCTCCAGTCCCGGTAGGCCACCGTCTCGACGCGGATCCGGCGGTAGTTGGACATCTTCGCGGAGCGGTCGGCCGCCTGCCAGTCCTTGAGCGCGCTGTCCCCGGCGGGCGACTGCCAGTCGACCACCAGCCGCAGGCCGTTGCCCTCGAAGCGCCGGCTGGTGGAGCGGTAGTCCGGGCCCTGGTCGGACATCCACTCCGGCAGCGTGATGCTGAACCCGGACGGGTCCTTGTAGACCCGGTACCCGTCGGGCGCCTGACCGGGCGTCAGCGAGGGCCCGGGCGACTCGGACGGCGCCGTCGACGCACTGGCGCTCTGGCTCGCGCTCGGGCTGCCGCTCCCGGACGGCGAGGCGCTGGTCGTCGGCTCCCCGGCCGTCGCGATCCGGTCGCCGGCGTTCGCCACGCCGTTGCCCTTCTCGGCGGGCCACAGCACCACCAGCGCGGCGACCAGCGCCAGCACCGCGACCACTGCGGCCAGCATCAGCAGCCTGCGCTTCCGGGCCAGCCCGGCCCGCTGGATCACGGCAGTGTCCGCGCGGGCGCCGGGGTCGGCGGGCAGCGCCCGGGTCGCGGTCTCGGCGGCGACCGGCTCGACCGGCTTCGCGGCGACGGCCGGCTCCGGTACGGGCAGCGCCTTCCCGTCGACGATCAGCTGCAGCATCTCGCGGGCCGCTTCGGCGTCCATCCGCTTGGCGGGGTCCTTCTCCAGCAACCCCTGGATGACCGGCAGCAGCGGCCCGGCGTGGGCGGCCGGCGGCAGTTCCTCCGTCATCACGGCGGTCAGCGTGGCCAGCGCGGAGCCCCGGTCGTACGGCGGGACGCCCTCGACCGTCGCGTACAGGGTGCCGCCGAGCGACCACAGGTCCGACGGCGGGCCGGGCCGCTGCCCGCGGGCCCGCTCGGGCGCGATGTACGAGGGCGCGCCGACCAGCATGCCGGTGGAGGTGATCGAGGTGTCGCCCTCGACGCTGGCGATGCCGAAGTCGGTGAGCACGGTCCGCCCGTCCTCGCCGATCAGCACGTTGGACGGCTTCACGTCGCGGTGCAGCACGCCCTGGCTGTGCGCGGCGCCGAGCACCCCGAGCAGGTCCAGCCCGATCGCGGCGGCCCGCTCGGGCGTCAGCGGGCCGTCCTCACGGACCACGTCGGCCAGCGAGCGGCCGTCGACGAGTTCCATGACGATCCACGGGCGCTCGTCCTCCTCGACCACGTCGAAGACGGTGACGGCGGCGGTGTGCCGGATCCGGGCGGTGGCCTTGGCCTCGCGCAGGGTGCGGACGATCAGCCGGTGCTTCTCGGCCTCGTCGACGGCCCCGGTCATCCGGAGCTCCTTCACCGCGACGACCCGGCCGAGCATCTCGTCCTCGGCCCGCCACACGGTGCCCATCCCGCCACGGCCGAGCACCTCGCCCAGCCGGTAGCGGTCCGCCAGCAGTCGGCCGGTCGGTTCCTGCGGCTGCGTCATCGGTGCGCTCTCCCCATGGTGTTGCGGCCTCGCCGGGCACCCGGCCGGGACCTGACAGCGTGTCGGACCACCGCGGGCGGCGGTCGCACGCCGGGGCACCATCATCCCCTGCCGCGCCCCCGCCCGGCCACCCGCCCCCACCCGGCCCGCGCCCCGTGCGCCCCTCGCGTCCCGTCCGCACCACCCCCGCGTCCGAAAACGACCGCTCCCGGCCGGAGCGCCGCGTGCGAAACCTTCTGTCGCACTGTCCCTGTGCGCTGCTAGCCTCTGGGCGCTCTTCACATCATCACCACGGGGGAAGCCCACATGACCACGCCCGAACCAGCCGACCCGTTCACCCCGCCGCCCGGTCCCCCGAGCGCCCCGGCCTCGCCGCTGGCCCCCGGCGTCCCGCTGGCCGGCGCCGGCGCCGGCCCCAAGAACCTGCCGGGCGCGGTGCTGGCCGGTCTCGGCGTCGCACTGGTCTCCGGCCTGCTGTACGGCTTCATCGCCAAGGCCACCGACTACGAGATCACCTGGATGGCGATCGGCATCGCCGCCGCCGTCGGCGTCACCGTCGGCCGGATCGGCGGCAAGCACCCGGTCCTGCCGCCGGTCGGTGCGCTGCTCTCCGTGCTCGGCCTGTTCTTCGGCCAGCTGTTCGGCATCGCGCTGTACGTCCAGGAGGTCGCCAGCATCTCGGTGCCGACCATGTTCACCGAGCACTTCTCCATCCTGCTCGACGGCTGGAAGGAAGCCTTCAGTTTCTACTGGGCCCTGTTCATCGTGGTCGGCGCGGTCGCGGGCTTCAACATCACCCGGAAGTTCGGCGAGTCCTGACGACCCGTCGGAAAAGGGCCCCTGCCGCATACGGCAGGGGCCCTCTCCGTCGGACCGGCGGAACCGGGATCAGTGGCCGGAGTTGACCGTGACCTCGACCCGCTGGAACTCCTTCAGCTCGGTGTAGCCGGTGGTGGCCATCGCCCGCCGCAGCGCACCGAACATGTTCATGGTGCCGTCGGGGGTGTGCGACGGACCGGTCAGGATCTGCTCGGTCGAGCCGACGGTGCCCAGGTGCACCCGCTTGCCGCGCGGCAGCTCCTCGTGGACGGCCTCCATGCCCCAGTGGTAGCCCTGGCCGGGCGCGTCAGTGGCACGGGCCAGCGCGGCGCCGATCATCACCGCGTCCGCGCCGCAGGCGACGGCCTTCGGGATGTCGCCGCTGTAGCCGACGCCGCCGTCCGCGATCACGTGCACGTAGCGGCCGCCGGACTCGTCCATGTAGTCCCGGCGGGCCGCCGCGACGTCCGCCACCGCGGTCGCCATCGGCACCTGGATGCCCAGCACGTTGCGGGTGGTGTGCGCGGCGCCGCCGCCGAAGCCGACCAGCACGCCGGCCGCGCCGGTGCGCATCAGGTGCAGCGCGGCGGTGTAGGTGGCGCAGCCGCCGACGATCACCGGGACGTCCAGCTCGTAGATGAACTGCTTCAGGTTCAGCGGCTCGGCCGCGCCCGACACGTGCTCGGCGGAGACCGTGGTGCCGCGGATCACGAACACGTCGACGCCGGCGTCCACGACGGCCTTGGAGAACTCGGCGGTGCGCTGCGGCGAGAGCGCCGCGGCGGTGACCACACCCGAGTCACGGACCTCCTTGATCCGCTCCTTGATCAGCTCGGCCTTGATCGGCGCGGAGTACACCTCCTGCAGGCGACGCGTCGCGTCCGCCTCGTCGGTGATCGACGCGATCTCCTCCAGCAGCGGCTGCGGGTCCTCGTACCGCGTCCACAGGCCTTCCAGGTTCAGCACGCCGAGGCCGCCCAGCTGCCCGATCGCGATCGCCTGCTGCGGCGAGACCACGCTGTCCATCGGAGCCGCCAGGAACGGCAGTTCGAACCGGTAGGCGTCGATCTGCCAAGCGATCGAGACCTCCTTCGGGTCACGCGTACGGCGGCTGGGGACGACGGCGATGTCGTCGAAGGAATACGCCCGACGGCCGCGCTTGCCTCGCCCGATCTCGATCTCAGTCACTTCGAGCCCTTCTGCTGCTTTCCATCTGCCGACCGGGTCACCCCGGCCGCACCCAAGTATCTCGTACGACCCCTTTGCGCCCCGACAGGGGCGCACCGAACAGCAGGAACCGCCCGGGTCCCGCAGTCACCTGCGGTCCGGGCGGCTCCCGTGGAAAAGCGTCAGCGCGCGTTGTAGTTCGGCGCCTCGACCGTCATCTGGATGTCGTGCGGGTGGCTCTCCTTGAGGCCCGCCGAGGTGATCCGGACGAACCGGCCCTTGGTCTGCATCTCCTCGACCGCCGCCGCACCGACGTAACCCATGGTCTGGCGCAGGCCGCCGACCAGCTGGAACAGCACCGCGGACAGCGGGCCGCGGTACGGCACCTGGCCCTCGATGCCCTCGGCGATCAGCTTCTCGTCCGAGGAGACCTCGGCCTGGAAGTAGCGGTCCTTGGAGAAGGACTTCGCCTGGCCGCGGGTCTGCATCGCACCCAGCGAGCCCATGCCGCGGTAGGACTTGAACTGCTTGCCGTTGATGAACAGCAGCTCGCCCGGCGACTCCTCGCAGCCGGCCAGCAGCGAGCCCAGCATCACGGTGTCGGCGCCGGCGCACAGCGCCTTGCCGATGTCGCCGGAGTACTGCAGGCCGCCGTCGCCGATGATCGGGACGCCCGCGTTCTGGCAGGCCTGCGCGGCCTCGTAGATCGCGGTGACCTGCGGGACTCCGACGCCGGCGACCACGCGGGTGGTGCAGATCGAGCCGGGGCCGACGCCGACCTTCACGCCGTCGACGCCCGCGTCGATCAGCGCCTGCGCGCCGTCCCGGGTGGCGACGTTGCCGCCGACCACGTCGACCGACACCGCGGACTTGATCTTCGAGATCCAGGACAGCGCGTTGTGCGAGTGGCCGTGCGAGGTGTCCACCACGAGGAAGTCCACGCCCGCGCCGACCAGCGCCTGGGCCCGGTCGAACGCCTCCGCGGAGGCGCCGACCGCGGCGCCGACCAGCAGCCGGCCCTCGGCGTCCTTCGCGGCGTTCGGGTACTTCTCCGCCTTGACGAAGTCCTTGACGGTGATCAGGCCCTTGATCCGGCCCTCGTCGTCGACCAGCGGCAGCTTCTCGATCTTGTGGCGGCGCAGCAGCGCGATCGCGTCCTCGCCGGAGATGCCGACCTTGCCGGTGATCAGCGGCATCGGCGTCATGATCTCGGCGACCTTGCGGCTGCGGTCGGTCTCGAAGGCCATGTCACGGTTGGTGACGATGCCCAGCAGCTTGCCGTCCGGGCTCGCCACCGGCACGCCGGAGATCCGGAACCGGGCGCACAGCGCGTCGGCCTCGGCCAGGGTGGCCTCCGGGCCGACGGTGATCGGGTCGGTCACCATGCCGGACTCGGAGCGCTTCACCAGGTCGACCTGGTTGACCTGGTCCTCGATCGACAGGTTGCGGTGCAGGACGCCGACGCCGCCCTGCCGGGCCATCGCGATCGCCATGCGCGACTCGGTGACCTTGTCCATCGCCGCGGACAGCAGCGGGATGTTGACCCGCACGTTCCGGGAGATCCGCGAGGAGGTGTCGACCTGGTTGGGCAGCACCTCGGAAGCCCCGGGCAGCAGCAGGACGTCGTCGTACGTGAGTCCGAGCATCGCGAACTTCTCGGGTACGCCGGCGGCGTTGTAAGACATGGGGAACCTTCCGTGGCGGGCCGTCGTTCTGCGCACGGGCGCCCGGGGTCTCTATCGGCCGCCAAGGACGCCCGGCGTCCGGACGATCCTCCAACCGAGGACCGCGCACACCGGAGAAGCTTTGGCGACCCGACCAGGCGCCGATACCCCATGGTACTGGTGACGCGGGGTATGTCGTCGCGCCCTCTTGACAACGCGCGCGCCCCCCGGCTTCTTCCACCCGCCGGAGGTCCGGCTAGCCGGACTCCTCCGCCAGCGCCCGCAGCCGCGACAGCGCCCGGTGCTGGGCCACCCGCACCGCGCCCGGCGACATGCCGAGCACCTCGCCGGTCTCCTCCGCCGACAGCCCGTCCGCCACCCGCAGCAGCACCAGCTCGCGCTGCCGGGCCGGCAGGTTGGACAGCAGCTCCTTGATCCACGCGGCGTCGCTGGACAGCAGCGCCCGCTCCTCGGGGCCGAGCGAGTCGTCCGGCGTCTCCGGCAGGTCGTCCGGCGGGATCACCGTCGAGCCGGGCCCGCGCATCGCGGCCCGCTGCAGATCGGCGATCTTGTGCGCGGCGATCCCGTACACGAAGGCCTCGAACGGACGGCCGGTGTCCCGGTACCGGGGCAGCGCGCACAGCACGGCGACGCACACCTCCTGCGCCACGTCGTCCACATGGTGCCGGGCCCCGCCGGGCAGCCGGAGCAACCGGCCCCGGCAGTACCGCAGCGCCAGCGGCAGCACGTAGCCGAGCAGCGCCTCGATCGCCGGGCCGTCCCCGCGCACCGCGGCCGCGACCAGCGCCGCCTCCTCGGGCGACGTCACGCCCGGGCCCTGCGGACGGCCGCCCGCATCCGACGCACCGTCGGATTCCGCCGATCCACCCTCCGGCGCCGACGACGAATCGGCAGCCGCGCCCCCGTGGGCGGGCTGCGCCGGATCGGTCCCGGCCGCCTCCTCGTCGTCACGCATCGGTCCATGGTGCCTGGTCGGACCGGAAAACGCGGCACCGCGTCCGGACTTGTGCATCGGAACGTTATGCGTCGCCGGGTGCACCGTGCCGCCTCCCCTGCCTGTCCGCTGGTCCCCGAGGTGCTCCACTACTCCATGGTGCAGCCTCGGGACCACAACGTCACACGTCCGAGCGAGCGCAGTTGTCGCCGCACCCGCTCAGCGGACCAGGCCCCAACGGAAGCCCAGCGCCACCGCGTGCGCGCGGTCCGAGGCGCCGAGCTTCTTGAACAGCCGCCTGGCGTGCGTCTTCACGGTGTCCTCGGACAGGAACAGCTCGCGGCCGATCTCCGCGTTGCTGCGGCCGTGGCTCATCCCCTCCAGCACCTGGATCTCACGGGCCGTCAACGTCGGTGCGGCGCCCATGTCCGGGCTGCGCAGCCGGCGCGGCGCCAGGCGCCAGGTCGGGTCGGCCAGCGCCTGGGTGACGGTGGCCCGCAGCTCGGCGCGCGAGGCGTCCTTGTGCAGGTAGCCGCGGGCCCCGGCGGCGACCGCGAGGGCCACGCCGTCCAGGTCCTCGGCCACGGTGAGCATGATGATCCGGGCGCCCGGGTCGGCCGAGAGCAGTCGGCGGACCGTCTCCACCCCGCCCAGTCCGGGCATCCGGACGTCCATCAGAACGAGATCGGAACGGTCGGCCACCCAGCGGCGGAGGACCTCCTCACCGTTCGTCGCAGTGGTCACCCGGTCCACGCCGGGCACGGTCGCCACCGCACGCCGCAGCGCCTCCCGGGCGAGCGGGGAATCGTCGCAGACGAGTACGGATGTCATGACCGTCGTCCTCCGCAGCTGATCCGCGTCACGTTGAGCCTCCTGGCTGGTACGAACCTCTCCGACACGGCCGCTCGGGACGGACCCCGTTCCGATCGCCTCGCTCCGCGACCGATCCCGATGCCCTGCGCCCGCCGACCGCCTCCGTACATCCAACGACCGTCACTCGAATGAGTTACGGCTTCAGGTCCATCTCCACCACTGTACGTGGCCAACCCATCACACAAGAGCTACCTCGCGGTGCACACGCCGCACTTTTGTGCAGCTCGCGCGCGGTGCCCGCGCCGCGCACGCCTTCCGGCCGCGGCCCGCGCCCCACCGGACACCCGATCGGACAGCGGCACGACTCAAAACCTATTGCACCGTTTGTCCGTTTTTATAGCTTCCGTCAGGTCATTGACTGTTGTGTCGGTGTGTGGGTGACTTGTCCGTGTAGTTGGGTGTAAGTCATATTTCCAGGTGTCCGTATCGGTCCCGCGCAGCCTCGCCGGAGCAATGCCGTCCGGGCCGCCGGGTCCCGCACCCTCGAAGGGAATGAGCCATGGCAGATTTCTCCCGCCTCCCCGGCCCCAACGCAGACCTCTGGGACTGGCAGCTCTCCGCCGCCTGCCGCGGTGTCGACAGCTCGCTGTTCTTCCACCCCGAAGGCGAACGCGGCGCGGCCCGGACCTCCCGCGAGGCGAGCGCCAAGGAGGTCTGCATGCGCTGCCCGGTACGCGCCCAGTGCGCGGCCCACGCCCTGGCCGTCCGCGAGCCCTACGGGGTCTGGGGCGGCATGACGGAGGACGAGCGCGAAGAACTCCTCGGCCGCTCCCGCAACCGGCTGGTCCAGGTCCCGCTGGCCATGCCGCAGACCGTCCGCCCCTGAGCCCCCGATGACGCCGCAGGTGTTCTCGGACGCGGCGTAGGTGTTCACCTGGCTGGAAAAACGTTTCTCCGCCTGCGCTGCGCCGTCCGTCCCCGGGTCGGCGCGGACGCCTCAGCGGGCGGCGGCCGCCGCCGCGAGCTGCTCCAGCATCAGCTCCACCGCCGGAACCCCCGCCAGGTCCGGCAGGGTCAGCGCCACCACCTCGCGCCGCGCGGGCTCCCCCGACGCCACCCGCACCGGCACCGCCGTCACCCCCGGGTGCCGCACCGACTCCAGTGCCAGCCCCGGCAGCACCGCCACCCCCAGGCCCGCGCCCACCAGGCCCACCACCGCCGGATAGTCGTCGGTGGCGAACTCGATCGCCGGCGCGAAGCCCGCGTCCGTGCACAGCTCCACCAGGTGCCCCCGGCACTGCGGGCAGCCGGCGATCCACTGCTCCTGCGCCAGCTCCACCAGATCCACCGGCTCGCCCTCGCCCCGGCCCGCCAGCGGATGCCCGGCCGGCACCAGCCCCACCAGCGGATCGTCCAGCAGCGGCCGCACCACCAGCTCGGACCAGTCGTTCGCCGCGGCCGTCGCCGCCGCCTCCAACGTCGCCTCCGCCCGCGCCTCGCGCAGCGTCGCGTGCGGCGACGGCAGGCTCAGCCCGCCCTGCGAGTCCGGGTACCGGAACGCCAGCGCCACCTCGCACTCCCCACCGCGCAGCATCGCCAGCGCCTGCGGGGGCTCCGCCTCCACCAACGACACCCGCACCCCCGGATGCGCCGCCCGCACCTGCGCCACCGACCGCGGCACCAGCGTCGAGCTCGCCGTCGGGAACGACACCAGCCGCACCCGCCCCGCCCGCAGCCCCGCGATCGCCGCGACCTCCTCCTCCGCGGCCGACAGCCCCGCGAGGATCCCGTTCGCGTGCTTCAACAGCACCCGCCCGGCCTCGCTCAGCTGCATCTCCCGCCCCGACCGGACCACCAGCGGGGTGTCCACCGCCTTCTCCAGCGCCTTCATCTGCTGGCTCACCGCAGGCTGCGTACACCCCAGCTCCCGCGCCGCAGCAGAGAAGGACCCGGTCCGGGCGACAGCATGCAGAACACGGAGATGGCGGGCTTCAATCACGCCATCAACCTTAGGGGAGAGAGCAACGAGAGCAGGCGAAAGGGCGCGAGGCCCCGCACGCTCCGGCCTCGCACTACGGGAGTGCATGGCCGGTCGCGCAGTTCCTCGCGCCCCTTCAGTGGCTAATGCCTAGCGGCCGGCGCCTCAGTGGCTGTGGCCGTGCCCGCCGTGCGAGTGGCCGTGGCCCGCGCCCTCTTCCTCTTCCTTCTTCTCGACCACCAGGGTCTCGGTGGTGAGGAGCAGCGAGGCGATGGAGGCGGCGTTCTCCAGGGCGGAGCGGGTGACCTTGACCGGGTCGATGACGCCGGCCTTGACCAGGTCGCCGTACTCGCCGGTGGCGGCGTTGTAGCCCTGGCCGGCCTCCAGCTCGGAGACCTTGGAGGTGATGACGTAGCCCTCGAGGCCGGCGTTCTGGGCGATCCAGCGCAGCGGCTCGACCAGCGCGCGGCGGACCACGGCGACACCGGTGGCCTCGTCGCCGGACAGGCCGAGGCCGTCCTCCAGGACCTTCGCGGCGTGGACCAGCGAGGCGCCACCACCGGCGACGATGCCCTCCTCGACCGCGGCGCGGGTCGCGGAGATGGCGTCCTCCAGGCGGTGCTTGCGCTCCTTGAGCTCGACCTCGGTGGCCGCGCCGACCTTGATCACGCAGACGCCGCCGGCCAGCTTGGCGAGGCGCTCCTGGAGCTTCTCGCGGTCCCAGTCGGAGTCGGTGTTGGCGATCTCGGCCTTGATCTGGGCGACCCGGCCGGCGACCTCGGAGGAGTCACCGGCGCCGTCGACGACGATGGTCTCGTCCTTGGTGACGGTGATGCGGCGGGCGGAGCCCAGCACGTCCAGGCCGACCTGGTCGAGCTTGAGGCCGACCTCCTCGGAGATGACCTGGCCGCCGGTCAGGGTGGCGATGTCGCCGAGGATGGCCTTGCGGCGGTCACCGAAGCCGGGGGCCTTGACGGCGACCGCGTTGAAGGTGCCGCGGATCTTGTTGACCACCAGGGTGGACAGCGCCTCGCCGTCGACGTCCTCGGCGATGATCAGCAGCGGGCGGGAGCCGCCGGCCTGCAGGACCTTCTCCAGCAGCGGCAGGAGCTCCTGGATGCTGGAGATCTTGCCCTGGTTGATCAGGACGTACGGGTCCTCCAGGACGGCTTCCTGGCGCTCCGCGTCGGTGACGAAGTACGGCGACAGGTAGCCCTTGTCGAACTGCATGCCCTCGGTGAACTCGAGCTCGACGCCGAAGGTGTTCGACTCCTCGACGGTGATGACACCGTCCTTGCCGACCTTGTCGATCGCCTCGGCGATCAGCTCGCCGACCTGGGTGTCCTGGGCGGACAGCGACGCGACGGCGGCGATGTCGTCCTTGCCCTCGATCTCGCGGGCGACCGACAGCAGGTGCTCGGAAACGGCGGCGACGGCCTTGTCGATGCCCTTCTTCAGGGCGGCCGGGCCGGCGCCGGCGGCGACGTTGCGCAGGCCCTCGTTGACCAGGGCCTGGGCCAGCACGGTGGCGGTGGTGGTGCCGTCACCCGCGACGTCGTTGGTCTTGGTGGCGACCTCCTTGACCAGCTGCGCGCCGAGGTTCTCGTACGGGTCGTCGAGCTCGACCTCGCGGGCGATGGTCACACCGTCGTTGGTGATGGTGGGGGCGCCGAACTTCTTGTCGATGACGACGTTGCGGCCCTTGGGGCCGATGGTCACCTTGACGGTGTCGGCCAGCTTGTTGACGCCGCGCTCGAGCGAACGGCGGGCATCCTCGTTGAACTGCAGGGTCTTCGCCATGATCCCGTTTCCTCAGGGTGTGGTCTGCGTACGTGGAGCAACAACCGCGCCCCGGGCCCCTGTCAGTGCTGACACGGATCCGGGGCGGGGCTGGGACGTCTTACTTCTCGATGATGGCGAGAACGTCGCGAGCCGAGAGGACGAGGTACTCCTCGCCCTGGTACTTCACCTCGGTGCCGCCGTACTTCGAGTACAGGACGATGTCACCCACGGCGACGTCGAGCGGCAGACGCTGGCCGTCCTCGAAGCGACCCGGGCCGACCGCCAGAACGACGCCCTCCTGGGGCTTCTCCTTGGCAGTGTCCGGGATCACCAGGCCAGAGGCGGTGGTGGTCTCGGCGTCGAGCGGCTGGACCACAATGCGGTCCTCGAGCGGCTTGATGGCAACCTTGCTGCTGGTGGTCACGTCCGAGCTCCCCTTCGGAGATTACGGGGTTGTCTAACAGGTAGGTGGGCGATGGTGCGCAACTGCCGTCGCGGGGGTCAGACACGCATCTTCGCGTTAGCACTCCCCCTGGGGGGAGTGCCAGGAACGACCATAGGACGCCGTTAGCACTCAGTCAACCAGAGTGCCAACGACGTCGTGTCGGATTTGGGTACGACACCCCCGGCATTGAGGGCCGCTACTCAGGCATCGGCGCCAACTCCCGCGCCAGGATCGGCACATGACGAAGACGAGGCCCTCGGTCCGGCGGGATGTGTTTCATGCGCTCCGGTTGACGGCGCCGGAGGCTCCGCTGCTGTGCGCCGCGCCGTACGCGTGCTGCCGGCGGCGGTCCTGCCCTCGGCGCTCGGTGGGTGACGCATCGACGTTCTGGCCATGCTCGCGCTGCTGTGCGCGACCGCGGCCGTCGGCACCTGGCTGTTCCTGTACGTGGGACTCTCCGCCTGGGCTTCGGGCGGCAGGGAGACGGTCGACGGGCTCACGGTGCTGTTCTGCTTCGCCGCGCTGCCGGCGGTGTTCGCGGCGCCGGCCGGGTGGCGGCGGTACTGGGTGACCGCCGTGGTGCACGGGCTGCTGGCGCTCGCGGTGCTGGCGCCGGCCGTCGCCGGGTACGCCTACGACCACCGGCACGACGGGGACCACCGGCCGGAGCCGCTGCCGAGCGACTACCGGCCCTGCTTCAGCGGGTCGGACTGCTCGGCGACCGGCGGGTGAGCGGGCAGCGAGAATGAGGGGGTGGAGATCGAATCGTTCCGGGCGCTGCTGACCGAGCAGGGGCAGGCGCTGCTGGCCGAGTTGCGGGAGTTCACCGCGGAGCAGGAGCTGGCGCTGGCGACCCGGCTGCGGCGGGAGTACCCGTCCGAGCTGGTGCGGGCGGCGTTCGAGCAGGCGCGGTTGCGGCAGCGGGCGGAGGCGAAGTTCGGGGCGGACGCCCGGTCGATGTACTTCACCCAGAACGGGGTGGAGCAGGCGACGCGGCGCAGCGTCGCCGAGTGGCGGGCGGGCCGGTTCGCGGCGCTCGGGGTGAAGCGGCTGGCGGACCTGTGCTGCGGGATCGGCGGGGACGCGATCGCGCTGGCCCGGGCCGGGATCGCGGTCCTGGCGGTGGACCGGGACGAGCTGACCTGCGAGGTGGCGCGGGCGAACGCGGCGGCGCTGGGCGTGGCGGAGCTGGTGGAGGTGCGCTGCGCGGACGTCGCGGAGGTCGACACGGACGGTTTCGACGCGGTGTTCACCGACCCGGCGCGGCGCACCTCGCGCGGCCGGGTGTTCGACCCGGAGGCGTATTCGCCGCCGCTGTCCTGGGCGGTGGAGGCGGCCCGGCGCACCCCGTTCGGGGCGTTGAAGGTGGCGCCGGGGATCCCGCACGAGCTGGTGCCGGAGGGCGCCGAGGCGGAGTGGGTGTCGGACCGGGGCGAGGTGAAGGAGGCGGTGCTGTGGTTCGGCACCGGCGCCGCCGAGCCGTACCGGGCGACGCTCCTGCCGGGCCCGCACTCGCTGGCCGGCGGTGCGCTGCCGGACCAGCCGGTGGGCCCGGTGGGCCGGTACCTGTACGAGCCGGACGGCGCGGTGATCCGGGGCCGGATGGTCGCCGAGGTCGTCCGGGCGACGAACGGCCGGCTGCTCGACCCGATGATCGCGTACGTCACTTCGGACGAGCTGCACCCGACGCCGTACGCGCACGCCTACGAGCTGACCGACGTACTGCCGTACAACGTGAAGAAGTTGAAGGCGCTGGTGAAGGAGCGCCGGATCGGCACCGTGGTGATCAAGAAGCGCGGGGCGTCGGTGGTGCCGGAGGAGCTGCGGCGGCAGTTGAAGCCGTCCGGGCCGAACGCGGTGACGGTGATCGTCGCGCGTACTGCGGCCGGCCCGGTGATGATGCTGGGTCAGCCGGTGGGCTTGGCGATGTAGTCGTCGAGGCGGGCGACCGCGAAGCCCTGCTCCTGGATGCGGGCGAGCATCTCGCCGAACATCGAGGTCATGCTCTCGCCCTTGAGCTCGGACGGGCCGCGGAAGTGGGCGAGGATGATGTCGCCGTTCTTCAGCTTCTTGTCGGCGGACTGGTACTGCATGTCGTGGATCTGCATGGATTCCCGCCACAGCACGATGGCGCGCGGCCCGCACTCCTGCACCGAGGTGTTCAGGGTCGGGGTGTTGGCTCCGTCGCCGAAGGGCGGGCGGAACAGGTAGGGGGCGGTGCCGTACTGCTCGGTGAGGGCGGTCTGGTCGTCGCAGATCTCGGACTTCTGCTTGGCGGCCGGGATCTTGCTCATCACCGGGTGGTCGACGGTGTGGTTCTGGATGGTGTTGCCGAGCGCCTGCAGCGGCTTGAAGTAGGCGTAGTCGTTCTTGACGATGTCCTTGGTCAGGAACATCGTGATGGGCACCTTCAGGTCGGTGAGCATCTGGACGAACTTGGGGTCCTTCTCGGCCCCGTCGTCGATGGTGATGAAGACGACCTTGTCCTGGGTGGGGACTTCGCTGAACACCGGCACGGCGCCGGACCTGGTCAGCTTGATCGGCTTGTCGGCGGGCGGCGGGGGCGTCTTGGCCAGCGGCTTGAGGCCCCACTTCGCCCATGCGGCGTCACCGGCCGCGTCCTGGGCGGGAGTCGACGCCGCGCCGGACGGTGCACCGGTGCCGGAGGAGGAGGCGGCGGCGGGCTGCGCGGGGGCGGCCGACTTCGCGGCGGGCGCGGAGCTGCCGCACCCGCTCGCGGCCAGCAGCACGGCAAGTGCGCCCACCCCGTATCCGATCCGGGCCCTGTTCATCACCGGTGTCCCCCACTCTCCAAGCTCTACAGGCGTGTCGATGTACTGGACGAACGCTACCGGCTCCGCGGTTGCCTACCCGGCATCCGTACGGGTGAAGGTCCAGTGGTGCACCGGCCGCGCCAGCAGCTCCGCCGGGGGCTGCGGCACCGGCTGCGGCTCGCCCGCCCAGAGCGCGATCATCAGCACCCGCTCGCCGGGCGCGGTGAACAGCTCGACCCGCTCCAGCCCGGCCGCCCCGCGCACCGCCGGAAGCGCGAACTCCCGCGCCCAGGCGTGCAGTTCACCCCCCCGGCCGTCCGTCGCCCGGGCCTCCCACATCGCCGCCAGGGTCACTTCAGCGCCTCGTGGGCGTGCGCGTGGAAGTCTCCGTGCCGCCCCGGGACGTGCGTCTCGGTGACGGGCAGCGAGGAGTCCGCCGACAGGTCGAAGGAGGACGCGGCGCGGTTGCGCCAGACCATCTCGGCGCCGAGCGCCGCCACCATCGCGCCGTTGTCGGTGCACAGGCCCGGGCGCGGCACCCGCAGCACGATGCCCGCCTTGTCGCAGCGCTGCTGCGCCATCTCGCGCAGCCGGGAGTTCGCGGCGACGCCGCCGCCGATCATCAGGTGGTCGACGTCGTTGTCCTTGCAGGCGCGCACGGCCTTGCGGGTGAGCACGTCGGTGACGGCCTCCTGGAAGGACGCGGCGACGTCCGCGACCGGCACGGTCTCGCCGGCCCGCCGCTTGGCCTCGACCCAGCGCGCCACGGCGGTCTTCAGCCCGGAGAACGAGAAGTCGTACGCCGGGTCGCTCGCGCTGCTCAGGCCGCGCGGGAAGGCGATCGCCCTGCCGTCGCCCTCGCGGGCCATCCGGTCCACCACCGGGCCGCCGGGGAAGCCCAGGCCGAGCACCCGCGCCACCTTGTCGAACGCCTCGCCGGCCGCGTCGTCGATGGTCGCGCCGAGCGGCCGCACGTCGCTGGTGATGTCGCCGGAGAGCAGCAGCGAGGAGTGCCCGCCGGAGACCAGCAGCGCCATGGTCGGCTCGGGCAGCCGGCCGTGCTCCAGCTGGTCGACGCAGATGTGCGAGGCCAGGTGGTTGACGCCGTACAGCGGCTTGTCCAGCGCCCAGGCGTACGCCTTGGCGGCGCTCACGCCGACCAGCAGCGCACCGGCCAGGCCGGGCCCGGCGGTGACGGCGATGCCGTCCAGGTCGCTCGCCTTGACGCCGGCGGTGTCCAGCGCGCGCTGGATGGTGGGGACCATCGCCTCCAGGTGCGCCCGGCTGGCGATCTCCGGGACGACGCCGCCGAACCGGGCGTGGTCGTTCACCGAGGAGGCGACCGCGTCGGCGAGCAGCGTGGTGCCGCGGACGATGCCGACGCCGGTCTCGTCGCAGGAGGTCTCGATACCGAGGACGAGCGGTTCGTCAGCCATTGTGATGATCCTTCAGATCGCTTGCATCGCTTGCCAGGTGGTCCAGACGCATCACCAGTGCGTCCACGTTGGCGGGCTGGTAGTAGCCCCGCCGGATGCCGACCGGCTCGAACCCGAACCGCTCGTACAGCCGCTGCGCACGCAGGTTGTCCACCCGCACCTCCAGCAGCAGCTCGGCGCAGCCGCGCCGGACCGACTCCTCGACCAGTTCGGTCAGCAGCATCGCCCCGAGGCCGGCCCCCTGGTGCCCGGCCTCCACCGCGATGGTCTGCACGTCGCCGTCCACCCCGACGGACATCAGCCCGGCGTAGCCGACCACCGCGTCGTCCCGGTCCACCGCCACCACGTAGTGCCGGCTGCCGCCCGGGTACGTCTCGGCCAGTTCGGACCAGTACATCCCGCGCGACCAGGCGTCCTCGGGGAACAGCAGGTGCTCCAGCGCCATCACGGGCTCGATGTCCCACCAGCGCATGGGGCGCAGGGAGTACTCAGCCACGGCCGGCGAGTCCCGTCCGCGTCACGCCGGAAGCACCGCCTTGTAGCCCGCGGGCACCTGCGCGTCCGGGCGCCGCAGGTACAGCGGGGCGTTCGGCAGCAGCTCGCGGCCGGCGGCCAGCTCGCGGACCGCGAAGTCGGCGAGCGCGCCCGCCGACACGTGCTCGGGGCCGCTCGCCGCCGGCAGGCCGTACAGCACCGCGCCCGCGCCGACCGTCCGCTCGCCGGGCTCGATCTCGGCCGGGCGGTCCACCGAGGGGCCGGAGATCCGGGCGCCGGAGGCGTCGTAGGAGGCCCAGTAGACCTCCTTGCGGCGGGCGTCGGTGGCGACCGTGAACGCGTCGTCCAGGCCCTCGGTGCGGGCCTGGTGGGCGATCGCGTCGAGGGTGCAGACGCCGTGCACGGGCAGGCCGAGCGCGTCGCCGAGCGCGGCGGCGGTCACCAGGCCGACCCGCAGGCCGGTGTACGGGCCGGGGCCGACGCCGACCGCGAGGTCGGTGAGCTGTCGCTTGTCCACGCCCGCGGTGCGCAGCACGGCGTCGATGGTGGGCAGCAGCAGTTCGCCGTGCCGGCGGGCGTCGACCTCGTAGGACTCGGCGAGCACGCGTTCGCCGTCGTGGACGGCGGCCGTGACGGCGGGGGTGGCGGTGTCGAAGGCGAGGAGGAGCACGCGTTCAAGGTTAGAGGGTCCGGCGCGAGTGCCCGCACCGGCCGGGAACACACGATCGGAAGAGGCCGAAGCGGCGGCGCGGACCTGGCACGATGGGCCTCGAACAGGACACCCGGAGCGTTGAGGAGCGGACGTGGCGAAGCTGGGCCCTGGTGTGGTGGTCGGCGGACTGACCCTGGGCGCCATGGCGGTGATCGGGCTGCTGGCGTTCCAGGCGAACGGCGCCGCGTCCCGCGCGGTGGCGGCCACCCCGGCCTCGGCGAGCGCCCCGGCCGCGGCGGTCTCGCCGTCGGCCAGTGAGAAGCCGACCGCTCCCCCGCTGCCGGCGGACTCCGGGGCGGGCCTGCGGGTGGTGTTCTCGCTCAAGGACCGGCAGGTGTGGCTGGTCGACCCGAAGAAGCCGGAGCAGGTGGTCGGCTCGTTCAAGGTGACGCCGGGCAACGCGCTGCCGAATCCGGGCGCCTACACGGTGTACAGCCGCACCGCGGCGGGCACCGGCACGGACGGCCGGCAGATCGAGCACGTGGTGCGCTTCGCCCAGCAGCAGGGCGCGGTGTTCGGTTTCAGCGCGCTGGTGGACGAGAACGCGCCCGCGCCGTCGCTGGACCCGAAGACGAAGACCGGCGGCATCCGGGCGTCCCGTCCGGACGGCCAGTCGCTGTGGGACTTCGCGCCGAACGGCACCCGGGTGGTCGTGGTCGCCTGACCCGGCCCGCCGCAGCTACGCGGCGTGGCGCTCCGGCGGGGTGGAGACCGCCTTCGCGGCCCGGCAGGACGCCAGCAGCGCCCGCATCGGCACGGGGTTCTCCGGCGCGTCGGTGCGCGGCCGCTCGGCGTCGGCCCGCTCGGCGTCGGCCCGCGCCGCGTCGACGGCGGCGTCGGCCGGTTCGGGACGGGCGTCGGTCCGGGGGGTGGTGCTCGCCATGGGGCGCCTCCCTAGTTAGGCACACCTAACCTGCTGATGCCATCCCATCACGCCCACCGGCCGGGCCGCAACAGTTTCCCGACACGCTGTCGGAAACCGGGTTCAGCTGTCACCCAATACGGTGAGGTCGACGTCGTCCCAGCGACCGCCCAGCC
Organism: Kitasatospora sp. NPDC059795; assembly: GCF_042732175.1. Classification (NCBI taxonomy): domain Bacteria; kingdom Bacillati; phylum Actinomycetota; class Actinomycetes; order Kitasatosporales; family Streptomycetaceae; genus Kitasatospora; species Kitasatospora sp. NPDC059795. The sequence goes on along the minus strand of NZ_JBHWID010000010.1, from coordinate 88,399 downwards.
CGGTCACCGTGACCCGCCGCCCGTCCGCCTCGTCCACGACGTCCGCCTCCGCACCGCCGAGCGTCCGCTCGATCCGGACCTCCAGCCGGTCCTCGGAGAGCTGCTCGACCTTGCCCTCGCCCCACTCCACGACGATCACCGACTCCGGCAGCGACACGTCCAGGTCGAGGTCCTCCATCTCGTCCAGCCCGCCGCCCAGCCGGTACGCGTCCACGTGCACCAGCGCGGGGCCGCCGGTCAGCGACGGGTGCACCCGGGCGATCACGAACGTCGGCGAGGTCACCGCGCCGCGCACCCCCAGGCCCTCCCCCAGGCCGCGGGTCAGCGTGGTCTTGCCCGCGCCCAGCTCCCCCGACAGCAGCACCAGGTCACCGGGGCGCAGCAGGGCGGCGAGCCGCCGGCCCAGGCCGGTCATCCGCTCCGCGGTGGCGACGGTCAGAGTGGTCTGCGAACCCATGGCGTCCTTCTTCGTTCGTTGCGGCCACCCCTACGGTGCCACACCGCGCGCGGACGCCCGCTCAGCCCTCCTGCTGCTCCCCGCCCCACGCCCGCAGCGCGGGGGGCAGCGGGCCGGTGCCGGCCCGCTCGGCGGCCCGCTCCAGCAGCGCGACCAGCTCCCGGTCGACCAGGTCGGCGCGTTCCAGCATCACCAGGTGCCCGGCGTCCTCCACCAGCACCAGCCGGGATCCGGGCAGCGCCGCGGCGATCGCCTCCGAGTACTCGGGCGGGGTCAGCAGGTCCTTGGCGCCGGCCAGCACCAGGCTGGGCACGCCGCCCAGCGCGGCCAGCGCCGCCTGCTTGTCGTGCAGCGAGAACGCCGGGTAGAACTCGGCGACCACGTCGATCGGGGTGGCGTCCAACAGCTGCTCGGCGAACCGGACCACCGCCGGGTCCACGTCCTTCCCGCCGAACGAGAACCGCCGGTAGAACACCGCCGCCAGGTCCGACCCCCAGCGCCGGGTCGCCTCCACCAGCTCGACCTGCCGGCCCAGCAGCCGCACCACGCCGGGCGCGACCCGCTTCACCATCTTCGCCCCGGCCGCGGGCAGCCCCAGCGTCACCGAGTCCCAGCCGCCGGCGAGCGTCCCGATCAGCGCCACCCCGGCCACCCGGCCGTCCGGCCCGAACAGCTCGGGATGCTGGGCGGCCAGCGCCAGCACCGTCATCCCGCCCATCGAATGCCCGACCAGCACGATCGGACCCTCCGGCACCACCGCGTCCAGCACCGCCCGCAGATCCCCGCCGAGCTGGTCGATCGACGCCGGTTCCCCCTTCAGGTACGAGCGGGACCGCTCGGAGCGGCCGTGGCTGCGCTGGTCCCAGAACACCCCGCGCAGCGCGCCGCGCAGCGCCGCCCGCTGGAAGTGCCAGCTGTCCTGGTTCAGGCAGTACCCGTGACAGAACACCACCGTCGGCCCGGGCCCCTCGACGGTGTCCACCTCCACGTACAGCTCGGTCCCGTCGTCCGCCCGCACCCGCTGCGGCACCCCCCGCAACGACCCGAACGGCGCCGCCGCGTCCAGTTCCTCCCGCGCCCGCCGCCGCATCGCCCGCCCCACCGTCAGCCGCTCCACCGCGACGCCGGCGGCGGCCCCGGCAGCCAGCACCCCGAGCGATATCCCGATCAGCCCGGCCCTGGAGACCCCCGACGACTCAGCCATGAACGCAGGGGGACGCGGCAACAGGGGCGCGTGGGGGCACCTCCCAGCCCGCCAAGGGCTGGGGGGGAACTGCGCGAAGCGGAAGGCACCCGTCGGAAAGATCGCGGCCCGGACAGCCGGTTGAACGTGCGTGCGCCGCAACGGAGACAGCCACTACTGCACCCCTCCCACATACCGCCGGGGCACCCGCCCCCCGATCCGAGTGATGATCTCGTACGCGATCGTCCCGCACGCCCGCGCCCAGTCCTCCGCCGTCGGCTCCCCCCGCTCGCCGGAGCCGAACAGCATGGCTTCTTCGCCGACCTCGGGCACGTCCCCACCGAGGTCGACCACGAACTGGTCCATCGCGACCCGGCCGGCCACCCGGTAGCGGCCGGAGCCGATCTGCACCGGCCCGGTGTTGCTCGCGTGGCGCGGAATGCCGTCCGCGTAGCCGAGCGGGATCAGGCCGAGGGTGGTGGGCCCAGGCGTGACGTAGTGGTGCCCGTAGGAGACGCCGTGGCCGCCGGGGACGCGCTTGACCAGGGCGAGCCGGGCGGTCAGCGACATGACCGGCCGCAGGCCGAACTCGGCGGGCGTGCCGAAGTCCGGCACCGGCGACAGGCCGTACATGGCGAGGCCGGGCCGGACCAGGTCGTAGTGGGACTGCGGGAGCAGCAGGGTGGCCGGCGAGTTCGCCAGGTGCCGCACCTCGGGGTCGAGTCCGGACCGTTCGGCGAATGCCAGGGCCTGCGCGAACGAGTCCAGCTGCACCTGGATGGACGGGTGGCCGGGCTCGTCGGCGGCGGCGAAGTGCGACCACACGCCGACCACCCGCAGCATGCCGTCGGCCTGCGCCTTCGCGGCGTTGTCGACCAGGTCGGGCCAGTCGTGCGGCTGGCAGCCGTTGCGGCCGAGGCCGGTGTCGGCCTTGAGGTGGACCCGGGCCGGGATGCCGGTGGCGCGGACGGCGGCGAGGAGTTCGTCCAGCGCCCACTGGCCGCTGATCGAGATGTCGACGGACTCCCGCAGCGCCTGTTCCCAGGGGCCGCCGGGCGTCCACAGCCAGCAGAGGATCCGGGCCTGCTCGGGGCCGATGCCGGCCGCGCGCAGCGCGAGCGCCTCCTGCGGCGTGGCGGTGCCGAGCCAGCCGGCCCCGGCGGCGATCGCCTCCCGGGCGCACTGCAGTGCGCCGTGGCCGTAGGCGTCGGCCTTGACCACGGCCATCAACTCGGGGCCGTTGGTGCGGGCGCGCAGCGCGGCCAGGTTGTCACGCAGGGCGGCCAGGTCGACGGTCGCCTCGGCGCGGACCCCCTCCGTCAGTGCGGGTGTCCCGGTGGTGTTCGCAGTCGTCATCGCGTATCAGTCTCCCAGACCCCCGCCGGTCCCCCCATCAGGGGCGCGGCCGACCGGCGGTGCCGTGTCACCCGTCCACCTGTACGCCCTGCCCCTTCCGCTGTCTCCACGCGGTGGACGGCGTTCCGGTTCCGCCGGCGGCTCGTCACTCCGCCAGCGACTGCCATACGGGATGCAGCGCGTCCGCGATGTCCAGTGCGGTGATCGGGGCGCCGGGGCCGGCGGCGTGGCGGCCGGCGAGGCCGTGCAGGTAGGCGGCGGCGGAGGCGGCGTCGAGGGGGGTGAGGCCGGTGGCGAGGAGGGAGCCGGTGAGGCCGGAGAGGACGTCGCCGCTGCCGGCCGTGCCGAGCCAGCCGGTGCCGGTGGGGTTGACGCGGGCGGTGCCGTCGGGGTCGGCGACGACGGTGGTGGAGCCCTTGAGCAGGACCGTCGCGCCGTAGCGGGCGGCGATCAGGCGGGCGGACCGGAGGCGGCGGGCGGCCACGGTGTCGGCGTCGGTGTGCTCGTCGACGCCGGCCAGCAGGCGGGCGGCCTCACCGGCGTGCGGGGTGAGCAGGGTGGGTGCGGGCCGGCCGGCCAGCAGGTCGGGGCCGAGTCGGGCGAGTTCGGTGAGCGCGTCGGCGTCGGCGAGCACCGGCACGTCGGTGTCGAGGGCCTCCCGCAGGGAGCGTTCGGCGCCGTCGCCGCCGCCCGGCCCGACCACCCACGCCTGGACCCGTCCAGCGCGGGCCGGGCCGGCGTCGGTGACCAGCGTCTCCGGGTGGCGGCGCACCACCTCCTCGGCGGCGTGCCCGGTGTAGCGCACCGCGCCCGCGCCGCCGCGCAGCGCCCCGGCGACGGCGAGCAGCGCCGCGCCGGGGTAGCGGGCGGAGCCGGCGGCGATGCCGACCACGCCGCGCCGGTACTTGTCGCTCTCCGCGCCGGGGACGGGCAGCAGCGCGGTCACGTCGGCGTGCTGGAGGGCCTGGACGGGAGCGGGCGGCAGGTCGAGTCCGATCTCCACCAGGTGGACCACGCCCGCGTACTCCGCGCCGGGGTCGATCAGCAGGCCGGGCTTGTGGGTGCCGAAGCAGACCGTGACGTCGGCACGCAGCGCGGGGCCGGCCACCTCGCCGGTGTCGGGGTCGACGCCGGACGGCACGTCGACGGCGACCACCGGCCCGCGACGTTCCATGGTCGCGAAGGGAGCGGCGGCGGGGCGCAGCGGACCGCGGCCGCCGATGCCGACGATGCCGTCCAGCACGAGGTCGGCGCGGCCGAACGCGGTCGGATCGTCGGTGACCCGGCCCCCGGCGGCCAGCAGCGCGGCGAGACCCTCGGCGTGCGCCTTGGCCGGGTCGAGCAGCAGGGCTTCGGCGCGGGCCCCGCGACGGGCGAGACGCGCGGCGGCGTACAGCGCGTCACCGCCGTTGTCGCCGGAGCCTGCCAGCACCAGGACGCGGCTGCCGTAGACCCGGGGCAGCAGCCCGGCGCAGGTGGCGGCGAGACCGGCTGCGGCGCGCTGCATCAGCGTGCCTTCGGGGAGGGCGGCCATCAACGTGGCTTCGGCGGCGCGGACTTGCTCTACGCGATGGGCGTGGCGCATGTGGCTTCTCCTTCGGGGCGCGAGCACGTGCACGTCATTGTCCGCAGCGCGATCTCACGGGCGGGGGACTTCCGCCTCGCGCAGGTCCTCGCGTCCCGGCCCGTCCCCCGACCAGCCCCCGACTAGCCCTCGGCGATCACGACCGCCGAGGCGACGCCCGCGTCGTGGCTGAGCGAGACGTGCCAGCCCGTCACTCCCAGCACTGCGGCGCGGGCCTCGACGGTGCCGGTGACGTGGAGGACGGGGCGGCCGGAGGGTTCGACGCGGACTTCGGCGTCCTCCCAGCGGAGGCCGGGGGGTGCGCCGAGGGCCTTGGCGAGAGCCTCTTTCGCGGCGAACCGGGCGGCGAGCGAGGCGGTGCCCCGGCGTTGTCCGGACGCGAGGGTCAACTCGCTTGCGGTGAAGAGGCGTTCGGCAAGGCCGGGGGTGCGTTCCAGGGACTCCCCGAACCGTCCGATGTCCGCCACGTCGATGCCGACCCCGATGATCACGTCCGACTCCCTCGTCCATGCCTGCGCAGTCCTGCGCACGCAGGCATGGACGATACGCGGGCTACTCGACGGTGACGGACTTGGCGAGGTTGCGCGGCTGGTCGACCTCGTGGCCCTTGGCGGTGGCCAGTTCGCAGGCGAAGACCTGGAGCGGGACGGTGGAGACCAGGGGCTGGAGCAGGGTCGGGGTGGCGGGGATGCGGATCAGGTGGTCGGCGTAGGGGACGACGGCTTCGTCGCCCTCCTCGGCGATCACGATGGTCCTGGCGCCGCGGGCCCGGATCTCCTGGATGTTGGAGACGATCTTGTCGTGCAGGACGGAGCGGCCGCGCGGCGAGGGCGCCACCACGACGACCGGCAGGCCCTCCTCGATGAGCGCGATCGGGCCGTGCTTGAGCTCGCCGGCGGCGAAGCCCTCGGCGTGCATGTAGGCGAGCTCCTTGAGCTTGAGCGCGCCTTCGAGGGCCACCGGGTGGCCGACGTGGCGGCCGAGGAAGAGCACCGCGGGGGCGTCGGCCAGCGAACGGGCGAGCGCGCGGACGGGCTCCATGGTGCCGAGCACCTGCTCGACCTGCCGGGGGGCGTCGCCGAGTTCGCGGATGACGGAGGAGATCTCGTCGCCCCACTTGGTGCCGCGCACCTGGCCGAGGTAGAGCGCGACCAGGTAGCAGGCGACCAGCTGGGTGAGGAAGGCCTTGGTGGAGGCGACGGCGACCTCGGGGCCGGCGTGGGTGTAGAGCACGGCGTCGGACTCGCGCGGGATGGTCGAGCCGTTGGTGTTGCAGATCGCCAGGACCTTGGCGCCCTGCTCGCGGGCGTGCCGCAGCGCCATCAGGGTGTCCATGGTCTCGCCGGACTGCGAGATGGCGATGACCAGGGTGCGGTCGTCCATGATCGGGTCGCGGTAGCGGAACTCGCTGGCGACCTCGACCTCGCAGGGGATGCGGGTCCAGTGCTCGATCGCGTACTTGGCGATCATGCCGGCGTGGAAGGCGGTGCCGCAGGCGACGATGACGACCTTGTCGACCTCGCGCAACACCTGGTCGGGGATGCGCAGTTCGTCGAGGGTGAGCCGGCCGTCGGCGCCGATCCGGCCGAGCAGGGTGTCGGCGACGGCCTTGGGCTGCTCGGCGATCTCCTTGAGCATGAAGTAGTCGTAGCCGCCCTTCTCGGCGGCGGAGGCGTCCCAGTCGACGTGGTACTCGCGGACCTCGGCGGGCGTGCCGTCGAAGTTGGTCACGGTGACGCCCTCGCGGCGGAGTTCGACGACCTGGTCCTGGCCGAGCTCGATCGCCTCGCGGGTGTGCGCGATGAACGCGGCGACGTCGGAGGCGAGGAAGTTCTCGCCGTCGCCGACGCCGACCACCAGCGGCGAGTTGCGGCGGGCGCCGACCACCACGTCGGGCGCGTCGGCGTGCACGGCGACCAGGGTGAACGCGCCGTCCAGCTGGCGGCAGACGGTGCGCATGGCCTCGGCGAGGTCGCCGTCGTAGGCCTCGGAGAGCAGGTGGGCGACGACCTCGGTGTCGGTCTCGGAGCGCAGCGTGTGGCCGCGGTCGGCGAGTTCGGCCCGCAGCACGGCGAAGTTCTCGATGATGCCGTTGTGGACGACCGCGACCTTGCGGTGGTCGTCCAGGTGGGGGTGGGCGTTGGCGTCGTTGGGCGCGCCGTGGGTGGCCCAGCGGGTGTGGCCGATGCCCGTGGTGCCGGCCGGCAGAGGGGTTTCGGCCAGCGACTTCTCCAGGTTGACGAGCTTTCCGGCCCGCTTGTCGGTTGCCAGGAGCCGCTGCCCGTCGGCTCCTTCGGTCTGCACCGCGACGCCGGCCGAGTCGTAGCCCCGGTATTCCAGCCGCCGCAGACCGGCGATCACTACGTCGAGGGCCGCTTGCGGGCCCGTATATCCAACAATTCCGCACATATGCGCCAGCATAGGTGTCGCTGTTCGAGGCCTGTCGGGTCGGATGACCACACCGGGTGACCGACACCACAGCACCCGACGGCCCGGACACGGCCCACAATGGATGCTGTGCTGACCGAACTCTGTACGAGGGGCGTACCCGCCGCGCCCACCCCCTCCCCGTACGTGGATCTGGACCGCGCCGAGTGGAGCGCGCTGCGCGAACGCACCCCGTTGCCGCTCACCGCCGACGAGGTCGAGCGCCTGCGCGGCCTCGGTACCGCGCTGGATCTGGACGAGGTCCGCGACGTCTACCTGCCGCTGTCGCGCCTGCTGAACCTGTACATCCACGCCACGCACGAGCTGCGCGGCGCGCTGGGCACCTTCCTCGACACGCCCGACACCGAGCGGGTGCGGACCCCGTTCATCATCGGCGTGGCCGGGTCGGTGGCGGTCGGCAAGTCCACCACGGCCCGGCTGCTGAAGGCGCTGCTCGCCCGCTGGCCGGAGCACCCGCGGGTGGAACTGGTCACCACCGACGGGTTCCTGCTGCCCAACGCGGAGCTGCGCCGGCGCGGCCTGATGGCCCGCAAGGGCTTCCCGGAGTCGTACGACCGGCGGGCGCTGATGCGTTTCGTCGCGGACGTGAAGGCCGGCAAGGAGCGGGTCACCGCGCCGGTCTACTCGCACCTGGTGTACGACATCGTGCCGGACGAGCAGTTGGTGGTGGAGCGTCCCGACATCCTGATCGTGGAGGGTCTGAACGTGCTCCAGCCGGCCCTGCCCGGCACGGACGGGCGGACCAGGATGGCGGTCGCCGACTACTTCGACTTCTCGATCTACGTCGACGCCCGCACCGACGACATCGAGGCCTGGTACCTGGACCGGTTCCGCAAGCTGCGCGAGACCGCCTTCCAGGACCCGAACTCCTACTTCCGGCGCTTCACCGAGGTGCCCGAGGAGGAGGCGATGGACTACGGCCGTCAGGTCTGGCGGACCATCAATCGGCCCAACCTGCTGGAGAATGTGCTGCCCACCCGCGGCCGGGCCACGCTCATCCTCCAGAAGGGCGCGGACCACAAGGTACGACGGGCTCTGCTGCGTAAGCTCTGACACCCGTTCGGCGTCACGAACCGGTTGCGATTGGAGTGACGCCGGTCTCAGACGCGACCGGTGTGCCCTTTTTCGCCGTGAATAACACCTTGCCGGGCCGTCTATCATCAGGACGGCCTGGTTCAAGTGTGCTCACTTGACTACGTCCGCACGCACGCGACACGAGACGGTTTCGGGGGCCATGCTCGCTTTCCTGCTCCAGCTCCGCCAATGGTGGACTGTCGGCGCCGTCTACCCGTTCGCCGTCTTCATGAGCGGCGTGTGGATCCTGTGGTTCGTCCGACTCGCCCTGGCCCGCCGCTACCGGCCGTGGAAGCGCCCGTACTCCGGCACCACCTCCGTGATCATCCCGGTGGTGGACGAGCCCGCGGACCTCTTCCACTCGGTGCTCGACCGGATCATCGACCAGCAGCCCACCGAGATGGTGGTGGTCATCAACGGCAAGCGCAACGAGACGCTGGAGCAGGTCTGCGACCAGCTCGGCGTCTACTGGCTGTGGACCGAGACCCCGGGCAAGCGCAACGCCCTGAAGGTCGGTCTGGAGGCCTGCACCGGCGACATCACGGTGCTGGTCGACTCCGACACCGTGTGGACGCCCTCCACGCTGTCCGAGCTGGTCAAGCCGTTCCGCGACGAGACGGTCGGCGGCGTGACGACCCGCCAGCGCATCCTGGAGCCCGGCCGGTCGGTGCTCACCCGCTGGGCGGACTGGCTGGAGAGCGTCCGCTGCCAGTACTCGCTGCCCGCGATGAGCGTCCTCGGCACGGTCGGCTGCCTGCCCGGCCGGACCATCGCGTTCCGCCGGAAGATCCTGCTGGAGTGCATGGAGGACTTCCTCTCGGAGAAGTTCCTCGGGGTCTTCCTGGAGGTCAGCGACGACCGCACGCTGACCAACTACACCCTCAAGCAGGGCTACCGGACGGTCTACCAGTCCACGTCGCTGGTCTACACCGACGCCCCGCTGAAGCTGGGCAAGCTGACCAAGCAGCAGTACCGCTGGGCCCGCGGCTCGCAGTACAACACGCTGCGGATGCTGCCGTGGATGCTGCGCCGGGCGAAGATGCTCGCGCTGTTCTACCTGGTGGACATCCTGGTGCCGTTCGTCCTGCTGGGCTCCTTCGCCTCCTGGGGCAGGGCGCTGTGGCGGCACACCGGCCCCAGCCTGTACATGGAGCTGCCGCTGCCGGCCGTCCACTGGAAGGCCATCAGCACGATCCTGGTGCTCGCCGCGGTGATGTCGGTACTGTCGCTGGCAGTCCGGTTCGGGCGTCACTTCGCCTACCGGGCGCAGGACTTGGTGTTCCTTCCGGTGTTCATGGTCATCAACACGTTCATCCTGCTGCCGGTCCGGCTGCTGGGGTTCTTCCGGATGGGCCACAACGCCTCCTGGGGCACCCGCAAGGACAGTTTCGCGGGCGAGAAGGTCCGCAGTGCCAAGGTGGTCATTCCCTATCTGCTGGGCAGCGCCATGTTGATCGGGTCGGTGATGATGAGTGTCTGAGACGGCGTCCGAGACGAGATCCACGTCGGTCCCCAAGCAGGCCGGGCCGCCCGAGGCCGAGCCGAAGGCCGCCCGCCGCCGCAAGAAGATGCACTGGTGGTCGCGCGGCAGCGGCATCCGGCTGCGGGTCTGGATGACCGTCAACGTGCTGCTGCTGGGCGCCCTCTGCTGGGGTGTCATGGCGGCGCTCAACCTGGACAGCAAGGGCCCCCGGTACGCGGGCCTGGGGCATCCGGTCGGCGCGCCCGGGATCAAGCAGCTGATCAACCCCGCGCCGCCCGCGGTGCCGGACAAGTCGATCTTCGACACCCCGAACGGCAAGTACTTCGGCGTGGCGACGCCCGAGGCGCCGTGGTCCTCCGGCGAGCTCGACTCGATCGCCGACAAGACCGGTGTCCGGCCCACCATGACCGAGTACTTCGTGCGCTGGACCTCCGAGTTCGACCCCAAGGCGGTCTCCCGCGCGTACGCGCACGGCACCCTGCCGGTGCTGTCCTGGGAGCCCTGGGACGGCGAGGACGGCGGGCACACCGACCAGCCGACCTTCGCGCTGTCGACCATCGTCTCGGGCGCCCACGACGACTACATCCGGCGTTTCGCCCACGGCGTGGCCGCCCAGAAGTGGCCGGTGGCGATCCGCTTCGCGCACGAGATGAACGGCGTCTGGTACCCCTGGTCGGAGGGCGTGAACGGCAACCAGAAGGGCGAGTACGTCCAGGCCTGGAAGCACATCCACGACCTCTTCAAGGAGGCCGGGGCGGACAACGCGATCTGGATATGGAGCGCCAACATCGTCCGCCCGGTGCCGAAGGTCGAGCTGCCGCCGCTCTACCCCGGTGACGACTACGTGGACTGGGTCGGCCTGACCGGCTACGGCACCAAGAACGAGGCCACCGCCGCCGACACCTTCGGACCGACCCTCGACATCGTCCGTCGGATGACCAAGAAGCCGATACTCATCACCGAGACCGGCCGCGAGCCCAACTCGACGCTCAAGGTGAAGTGGACCACCGACTTCTTCGACTGGCTCAACCAGCAGTCGGACCTGCTCGGCTTCATCTGGTTCGAACGCGACACCGACCACGGGGCCCAGACGGACTGGCGGTTCGAGGAGACCCCGGAGTCGCTGCAGGCGTTCTCCAAGGGCATCGCCACCGTCAAACTCGCCGACGGACTGCCGCACTGACGCAGCAACGCCGAACGGGCCCGGAGGACATCGCCTCCGGGCCCGTTCGCGTACCGCCGCCTGCTACTTCCAGGTGAGCTTGTTGCGCTCGAACTCCCGCTTCAGCTGGTCCTGGAGGGCCGGGACCAGGGTCTTCACGTAGGTCGCGGTGATGTGCGAGCCGTCGCGGTAGACCAGGGCCGAGCCGATCACCGCCGGGCACTTGCCGCCCGGGCAGATCATCGGGTTGAGGTCGATGACGCCCAGGTTGAGCTTCTTGGCCAGTTCGGTCTGCAGGTCCGCGGTCTCGTAGTTCGAGTCGAACGCGCACGTGGAGAGCTTCGACCTGTTCTTGGCCACGCACTCGTAGACCGGCGAGGGCACGCCGTTGACGTTGTTCAGCACCACCGTCACCGGGATGCCGGCCTTCTGCAGCGTGGTCCAGTGGCGCTCCATGCCGTCCCGCATCGGCGGGATCTCGCCCTCGCCGGCGCCCGCCGGGTCGGACAGCGCGCGGGCCGAGTTCTGCGAGGTCAGCACCATCGCCGGGTGCAGCTCAAGGATCTTGGCCATCGCGTTCTTGTTCCAGTCCGCGCAGCTCTTGTACGCGCGGTCGTTCAGCACCGTGACGCTGTCGGAGAACGCGCAGCTGGACTTGGTCACGGTGACGATGTGGATGCCGTGTTCCTTGCCGATGGCGTCGAGGGCCGGCTCCCACTGCAGCATCTTCGAGTCGCCGGCCATCACGACCACCGTCGGGGCCGAGGTGTCGCCGAAGTCGCAGCTGGCCACGTTGGGGGTGTCCTGGTTGGCCTGGCACTTCTTCGGATAGGCCTCCGGGATGTCCGCGAGCGCCTTCAGCGGGTCGGGCCGGACGGTCGGGTACCGGTTGGTCTTCCACAGGTCGCCCTGCTGCTGGGAGTTCATCCCGTTCAGCATCGCGGCGCCGGCCACCGGGCCGCCCTTGTCGTCGGAGCCCGCGCCGATGAAGGCCAGCAGCACGCCGCAGGCGACGGCGACCGCGGTGAACGGCAGACCGACCGCCCAGGCCGCCTTGAACGGCCGCGCGAACGCCGTGGAGAACCGGATCGGGTTCTCGACCAGCTTGTGCGACAGCCACGCCGGGACGACGGACACCGCCACCGCGGCGACGCCGACCTTCGTCCCGGTGCCCCACTCGGCCTGCGCGGCGACCAGCAGCGGCCAGTGCCACAGGTACAGCGAGTAGCTGATCCCGCCGACCCACACCAGCGGCTTGAGGGCCAGCAGCCGCCCGGCGCCCGCCGGACCGCCGACCCCGCCGGCCAGCACGGCGGCCGCGCCCAGCGTCGGCAGCAGCGCCCAGTAGCCGGGCCAGGCGAAGGTGCCGTCGATGAAGTACCCGCCGCCCAGGATCATCAGCACGCCGAGCGTGCTGATCACCGCGCGGGTGCCGCCCAGGAACACGTCCAGGTGCGGCAGGGCCAGCGCGACGATCGCGCCGACGGCCAGCTCCCAGAAGCGGGTCGGGGTGACGAAGAACGCCGCCTCCGGCGAGTTCGCGGTGTGGACCACCGAGTAGAACAGCGAGACCGCCGCCACCAGCGAGATCACGACGGCCAGCAGCCGGGGCAGCGCGACCCGGATCTTCGGGGCGATCCACAGCGCCAGCACGATCAGCACCGGCCAGACCAGGTAGAACTGCTCCTCCACCGCCAGCGACCAGAAGTGCTGGACGGGCGAGGGCATGACGTCCGCGGCCAGGTAGTCGACCGAACGGTCCGCCAGCCGCCAGTTCACGAAGTACAGCGCCGCGGCCAGGATGTCGCCGCCGAAGACGGAGCGCTGCGTGATCGGCAGGAAGACGTAGGTGAGCCCCGCCGCCGCCAGCAGGGCGAGGCAGGCGGCGGGCAGCAGCCGCTTCGCCCGGCGGGCGTAGAACCCGGCCAGCGAGAGGCGCCCGTTCTTGTCTATCTCGTGCACCAGCAGCGAGGTGATGAGGAATCCGGAGATGACGAAGAAGACGTCGACTCCGACAAAACCGCCCGGCAGCAGCTTCGGCGCCGCGTGGAAAGCCAGCACCAGGAGCACCGCGACGGCCCGCAGACCCTCGATGTCCGGGCGGAACGCGCTGCTCCCGCGTTCCTTGCGCCTGGACGCTCTTCGCCCCCCGCCCGGGGCAGGTGCCTCCCGTGTCGCCGTCGCGAGGTCCCCACGGCCGGGCTGGTGGTGACTGCTCATGAACCCTCTTTCTTTCCCCCGGTTCTCGAACGAAGCACTTCGCCGAGCCGCCGAAAGCACTCCACTGACGACCGATTGGGTCCAGATCATATGGGTGCGCCGTGCACGACGCGTATCCCGGCCGCCCCACGACCCGTCAGCGCATCGGCCCCGGAACCAGTTGCAGCGAGGACACGCCCTGGCGGAAGGCCTGCTGCGCGTCCGCCGAGGTGGTGAACCGCCAGTCGTAGCGGGAGCCGTCGGTGTCGGAGAACTGGAACCAGACGAACCCGATGACCCGCGGGTGCGCCGACACCCAGGAGAAGAAGTCCTTGATCAACGTCGCCTTGACGCCCGACGGCCGCACCCCGGCCTCGCCGATGAACAGCGGCTTGTCCGACAGCGCCGTCAACTCCCGGTAGGTGGGGCCCAGCAGCTGTTCGGCGGTGGTCTCGCCGCCCGTGCTGTACGCCTCCGTCCCGATCCAGTCGACGTAGTCGTCACCCGGGAAGTAGCGCGACAGCGGGGACTTGTCGGGGCTCTGCAGGTCCGGGCACCAGAACCAGATCACATTGGTGACCTCCTGCCACTCGAACACGTCGTGGACGTGCCGCCAGGCCGCGATGTAGTCGCCCCGCCGATTGCCGTTGCGGTCCTCCGACCACGTGTACCAGGGCTCGTTCATCTCGTGCGCGAAGCGCAGCACCACCGGGCGGCCGGTCTTCTTCACGGCCTTGGCGAAGCGCTTGATGTAGTCGTCGAGCTCCCCCGAGGCGATCTTCCGCAACGCGAACTGCGGCTGGTCGACCGCCTTGTCACCGCCGGCCCACGGCTCCCAGGTGAGCAGCGGCACCCCGCCGAGCCGGTACGCCTCGTCGAACGCGGCCTCGTCGAAGTCCTGGTTCCACTTCAGGAAGTACTCCTGGACGGTCGGCCGCACCCCCACCGTCTGCGCCAGGTCCGCGGCCTCCTCGGCGTCCGGCGCGCTCGGCGTGGCTATCCCGAACAACTTCCCCTGCGGGCTGAGCAGTTGATCCCGCCGAGCCCGGGTGCCGGGCTGCTCCGACGGCGCGTCGGAGGAGTCCTGGGACGGCGTACCCGCGCCGCCCGGGCCGGTCGGGTCGGCGGACGCGGTGGTGGACGCGGACGCCCCGCCCGGCGAGCCGTTGTTCAGCAGCAGCGCGGTGCAGCCCAGCACCAGGACGACCGCCAGGGCCACCCGGCCCAGCGGCGGGAAGTTCCGCCACAGCCGGGCTATCAGAAACGCATGCAGCCGCACCGGCCACGGCCGGTGCGGCAGCATGCGGTCACTCCCCGGGCGGCTACCCGGCATTCGTCAGGGCGGCCTGGCCACGGGCCTTCAGGTCGTCCAGTGCCTGCTTCGACACACCCGCCGCGGCCGACTTGGTCGCGGGAGTGCCGTCGGTCACCGGGGACATGTCGGCGTTGCCCGCCGTGGTGAAGACCATGTACCGGCCGAAGGCCTTGTTCGAGAACGCGCACTGGCTCAGGTCCGGGCAGAACCGCGGACCCTTGTCGGACCGCAGCGGCTTGATGTTGCCGACCACCTTGGCCTGCGCCGTGTCGGCCGCGTTCTTCGAGTCGAACACCACGACGCCGACCGTCACCGCCGCCTTGTCGGACTGGTAGGTCGCCAGGTAGATGTCCTTGCAGTTCTGCGCTTCCAGCACCTTGCCCAGGCCGTTGACGGTGCCGGACGCGCACTGGTCGCCGTGCTCGGTCGCGACCTTGGTCAGCACCTGGCCGTCGACGGTCAGGGTGTTGTTCGGGAACAGCGCGTCCAGCGAGATCGGCGCCTTGTCGGTGGAGCCCTTGCTGAGCGCGCCCTCGGCGGTCGTCGGCTTCCCGCCGTTGGCCGAGGAGGAGCTCGACGCCGACGGCGACGCCGACCCCGAGGTGCTCGCGGACGGGCCGGCCACGATCGGGTCGGCCGGCTTGTCCTGCGAGGTGAGCAGCACCGCGCCGGCGACGATGCCGCCGACCACCAGCAGGCCGCCCACCGCGCTGAGCACCACCATGTTGCGCTTGCGCTTGCGCCGCTCGTCCTCGTGCTGGCTGGCCATCGCCGACCAGTCCGGCGCCTCCGCGTCACCCTGGAACGTCGAGGCGCCGTAGCGGCCCTCGAACGGCTGCTGGCCGGGCATCTGGTGGCCCTGGCCGTACGCCTGCGGCGACGGCGGCGGGTAGGCGTACCCGCCGCCCTGCGGGGGCGGGTAGCCCGGCCCCGGCTGCTGCGGGTAACCCGGCGGCGGCGCCTGCTGCGGCTGCGGGTAACCGGGCGGCGGCGCCTGCTGCGGGTAGCCGTACGCGGGCTGCGGCGCGCCCTGCGCTCCCGGCATGCCCTGCTGCGGCGGGACCCCCGGCCCCGATGCCGGCGGCTGCGGCTGCGGCTGATCCTCGGACATCAACGCCCCCTCCACGCTTCGATCACAGTCCCGCATGCTATCGGTAGTGCTCCGTGCCTCGACAGCCTGTCCGGGGCACGGGTAAAGCGTTGTTGATCCGACATCAAAGCCGGAGTCGACGAACCGTCAGCCCAGGTGCAGGCGAACCGATTCGGCAAGGCGCTCGCAGACCTCCTGGGCCTGCTCGTGGCCGACCGCCTCGACCATCACCCTGACCAGCGGCTCGGTGCCCGACTTGCGCAGCAGCACCCGCCCGGTGGTGCCGAGTTCGGCCTCCGCCCCGGCGACCGCGGCCTGCAGTTCGGCGCAGGACTCGACCCGGTCCTTGTCGACGCCCTTGACGTTGATCAGCACCTGCGGCAGCCGGGTCATCACGGTGGCGAGGTCGGCCAGCGGCTGCTTGGTGGCGGCCAGCCGGGCGCCGAGCATCAGGCCGGTCAGGGTGCCGTCGCCGGTCGTGGCGTGGTCGAGCAGGATCACGTGGCCGGACTGCTCGCCGCCGAGCGCGAAGCCGTGCTGCTTCATCTCCTCCAGCACGTACCGGTCGCCGACCGCGGTCTGCACCAGCTCGATGCCCTCGCGCTCCATCGCCAGCTTGAAGCCGAGGTTCGACATCACGGTCGCCACCGCGGTGTTGCGGCGCAGCGTGCCCGCTTCCTTCATGGCCACCGCGAGGATCGCCAGGATCTGGTCGCCGTCGACCTCGTTGCCCTCGGCGTCGGCGGCCAGGCAGCGGTCCGCGTCGCCGTCCAGGGCGATGCCCAGGTCGGCCTTGTGCTCCTGCATCGCGACGCGCAGCTTGTCCAGGTGGGTGGAGCCGACACCGTCGTTGATGTTCAGGCCGGTCGGCTCGGTGCCCAGGGTGTACACCACCTCGGCGCCGGCCCGGGCGAACGCCTCCGGGGCGACCCGGGCGGCCGCGCCGTGCGCGCCGTCGATGACGACCTTCACGCCGTCCAGCCGGTTCGGCAGCACCGCGACCAGGTGCGCCACGTACCGGTCGAAGCCCTCGTTGTAGCTGCGGACCCGGCCCACCGCGGCGCCGGTCGGCCGCGCCCAGGTCTCGTCGCCGACGCCGTAGCGGCGGTAGTGCGCCTCGATCGCGTCCTCGATCGCGTCGTCCAGCTTGTGGCCGCCGCGGGCGAGGAACTTGATGCCGTTGTCCGGCATCGCGTTGTGGCTGGCGGACAGCATCACGCCGAAGTCCGCGCCGAGCGCGCCGGTCAGGTACGCCACCGCCGGGGTGGGCAGCACGCCGACCCGCAGCACGTCCACGCCGGCGCTGGCCAGGCCGGCGATCACCGCGGCCTCCAGGAACTCTCCGGACGCACGGGGGTCACGGCCGACCACGGCGACCGGCCGGTGCCCCTCGAACGCGTTCGCGTCCCCGAGCACATGGGCGGCGGCCACTGACAGGCCGAGCGCCAGTTCCGCAGTGAGGCCCACGTTGGCCACCCCGCGCACCCCGTCCGTACCGAAGAGTCGTGCCATGTTCGCGTTCGTCCCGTCCTGTCAGCGCCTGTCGGCTCGGTTGGTACCAGCCCCCGCGGACCCCGCACGAGTCCGGGAGGCACAACGCCCCGGAGCACGAAGTGTGCTCCGGGGCGAGGATCGCATGCAGGGTGCGATTAGCGCTTGCTGTACTGCGGCGCCTTGCGGGCCTTCTTCAGACCGGCCTTCTTGCGCTCGACGGCGCGGGCGTCACGGGTCAGGAAGCCGGCCTTCTTCAGCGGGCCGCGGTTGTTGTCCACGTCCGCCTCGTTCAGCGCACGGGCAACGCCGAGGCGCAGCGCGTAGGCCTGACCGGAGACGCCGCCACCCGAGATGCGGGCGATGACGTCGTAACGGCCGTCCAGCTCCAGGAGCTTGAAGGGCTCGTTCACGGTCTGCTGGTGCACCTTGTTGGGGAAGTAGTTCTCCAGGGTGCGACCGTTGATCTTCCACACGCCGGTGCCGGGGACGATGCGCACGCGGGCGATCGCCTCCTTGCGGCGGCCGAGGCCGGCGCCGGGGACGGCTTCGCCGAAGCGGCCGGCCAGCGACTCGGTGGTGTACTCGGACTCGGAGGTGTACTCGTCGACGTTCTCGTCGTCGAATTCGACCTCGAGGGTGCTCTCGATGGCAGTCTCGGCCACGGTGTTCCTCAGCTCTTCTACGTCAGTTGGGGTGTGGGTGGCCGGAATTACTGCGCGACCTGGGAGATCTCGAACGGCACCGGCTGCTGCGCAGCGTGCGGGTGCTGGTCGCCCGAGTAGACCTTCAGCTTCGAGAGCATCTGGCGGCCGAGGGTGTTCTTCGGAACCATGCCCTTGATGGCCTTCTCGACGGCCTTCTCCGGGTTGTTCGCCAGCAGGTCGTCGTAACGGACCGAGCGGAGACCGCCCGGGAAGCCGCTGTGACGGTAGGCGAGCTTCTGGGTCTTCTTGTTGCCCGAGAGGTGCACCTTGTCGGCGTTGATGATGATGACGAAGTCACCAGTGTCAACGTGCGGCGCGTAGATCGCCTTGTGCTTGCCCCGCAGGAGGTTGGCGGCCTGGGAGGCCAGGCGGCCGAGCACGACGTCGGTCGCGTCGATGACGTGCCACTGACGCTGGACGTCGCCGGGCTTGGGGCTGTACGTACGCACGGTCGTAGCCTTCGCTTTTCAGTGAGTGGGTCCTGACAGGAGCACACAGACCTGGGGCCTCCAGCCGACCGTCCCGGACGCAATTCGGGCGTTGGCCGCTGGAGTTCGGCCTGTGGTGTCTCCGGCGTACCGACCTCTCACGTGAGATAGAGCGAGCCAATACGCACAACAGCAGCCAACAATACCGGGCCGGGGGCGCTGACTCCAAACCGGCCCGGCGAGGTCAGCGGTCGCGGGCCACCCGGGCCTCGTCCCAGACCGGCTCCGGCGACTCGTACACCCGGCCGTCCGAGCCGAACACCAGGAAGCGGTCGAAGGTCCGCGCGAACCAGCGGTCGTGCGTCACGCACAGCACCGTGCCGTCGAACGCCTCCAGGCCCTGCTGCAGCGCCTCCGCGCTCTCCAGGTCCAGGTTGTCGGTCGGCTCGTCCAGCAGCAGCGCCGTCACACCGGACAGCTCCAGCTTGAGGATCATCAGCCGGGCCTGCTGCCCACCGGACAGCGACTCGAACTTCTGCTCCTCCTGCCGGTCCAGCTCGTACCGGCGCAGCGCCGACATCGCGGCGCCCCGGGACAGCGCGTGCTCCTCCTCGACGATCGACCGCACCGTCCGGCCCAGCAGCTCCGGATGGGCGTGGGTCTGCCGGAAGTGCCCCGGCACCACCCGGGCGCCGAGCTTCCAGGTGCCGCCGTGCTGCACCGACTCGTCGCCGGCCAGCAGCCGCAGGAAGTGCGACTTGCCGGAGCCGTTCGAGCCCAGCACCCCGACCCGCTCGCCGTAGAAGACCTCCAGGTCGAACGGCTTCATCAGGCCCTTCAGCTCCAGGCCCTGCATGGTGAACGCCCGCACGCCGGTACGCCCGCCCTTCAGCCGCATGCTGATCGACTGCTCGCGCGGCGGGGCCTCCGGCGGGCCGGCGTCCTCGAACTTCTTCAGCCTGGTCTGCGCGGCCGCGTACCGGGACGCCATCTCGTGGCTGACCGCCGCCGCCTGCCGCAGCGTGAGCACCAGCTTCTTCAGCTTGGCGTGCTCCTCGTCCCAGCGACGGCGCAGCTCCTCGAAGCGCTCGAAGCGGGCCTTGCGCGCCTCGTGGAAGGTGTCGAAGCCGCCACCGTGCACCCAGACGCTGGAGCCGGCCGCGCCGGACTCCACTGCGATGATCTTCTCGGCGGTACGGGAGAGCAGCTCACGGTCGTGCGAGATGTACAGCACCGTCTTGCCGGTGGCCCGGATGGCCTCCTCCAGCCAGCGCTTGCCCGGCACGTCCAGGTAGTTGTCCGGCTCGTCCAGCAGCAGCACCTCGTCCGGACCGCGCAGCAGCGCCTCCAGCACCAGCCGCTTCTGCTCGCCGCCGGACAGCGTGTTCAGGCCCCGCCACTGCGCCCGCTCGAACGGCATGCCGAGCGCCGCCGTCGTGCAGACGTCCCAGTCGGCCTCGTACTCGTAGCCGCCGGCGTCCGCCCAGTCGGAGAGCGCCTGCGCGTACGCCATCTGCGACTTCTCGTCGTCCTGCGCGATCATCGCCAGCTCGGCGGCGTCCACCGTGCGCGCGGCGTCGGCGATCCGCTTCGGCGCGACGGAGACCAGCAGGTCCCGCACCGAGGCGTCGGCGGCCAACGCGCCCGGGGTGCCCTTCGCGTCCTCCCGGCCCGTGGTGCCGACGAACTGGCGCATCACGCCCAGCCCGCCGCTCACCGTCACCGAACCGCCGTGCGGCTGCACGTCCCCCGCGATCATGCGCAGCAGCGTGGTCTTCCCCGCGCCGTTCGCGCCGACCAGCGCGACGGCCGCGCCCTCACCGACGCGGAAGGACGCGTCGTCGAACAGCACCCGCCCGTCCGGCAGGTAGTACTCCAGGTGCGAGATCTCGACATGTCCCATGCTTCTGGATTGTGCCAAGGGCTCGCCGACCGACAAAACGGATTACCCGCCGCCCCTGCCCACCCGCCCGAGCACCCCCGGCGAACCGGCGGGAAACCAGCTCAGTCGGATCCGCCCGGCACCGAGCCGGCGGCCCCCTCGGCGGCGCCGTCCCCCAACGTCCGCAGCCGCCGCGAGACCCGGTTCCGCTCCGCGAGCAGCGCGTCCTCCGGGTAACCGACCTCCTCCAGCGTCAGCCCGTGCGGCCGGATCACGTTGACCGCCGAGTTCCGCACGCCGCCCGCCAGCACCTCGCCCGGGAACTCCACCGGCCGGTGCCCGTCGCCGACCAGCAGCATCGCGCCGACCAGCGACCGCACCATGTTGTGGCAGAACGCGTCCGCCCGCACCGTCGCCACCGCCAGCGAGCCCTCCTGGGCCGCGTACGGGTCGATCGGCACCCGGTCCCAGTGCACCTCCAGCAGGGTGCGGATGGTGGTCGCGCCCTCGCGCTTCTTGCAGTACGCGGCGAAGTCGTGCTCCCCCACCAGCAGCTTCGCGGCGGCGTTCATCCTCTCCAGGTCGAGCGGCCGGTCGTGCCACAGCACGTGCCCGCGCAGCATCGGGTCGACGCCGCCCTGGTGGTCGGCGACCCGGTACGCGTAGCGCCGCCAGATCGCCGCGAACCGCGCGTCGAACCCGTGCGGCGCCTCGGCCACCCGGTACACCCGGACGTCCGCGGGCAGTCGCCCGGCCAGCCGGCGCAGCAGCTTCTCGCCGTGCTGCGCCCACAGTTCGTCCGGCAGGTCGACGTGCGCGACCTGCCCGCGCGCGTGCACGCCGGCGTCGGTGCGGCCGGCCACCGTCAGCGGGAAGTTCTCCTCGCTCCGGGTCACGATCCGCAGCGCGTCCTCCAGCTCGCCCTGCACGGTGCGCCGCCCGCGCTGCCGGGCCCAGCCGGAGAACTCCGCGCCGTGGTACGCCAGATCCAGCCTGATCCGGGTGTGCCCGTCGGCCGGGCCGTCCTTCACCGGCGGCCGCTCCGCGCAGTCGTTCACCACTCCAACTCCCCTGTCTCCCAGCTGAGATGCGAACGGGCCCGCTCTCCCGAGGGACGGGAGGGCGGGCCCGGTCACGGACCTACGAGGCTCAGGCCTCGGTGGTCTCGGCCTCGTCGGCCTTGGTCTCGGCGGCCTGCTCGGCCTCCTTGACGGCGCGCTTGGCAGCGGCCTCGGCCTCGGCGACGGTCGCCTTGGTGGCGATCTCGCCCTCGACCAGCTCGATCACGGCCATCGGCGCGTTGTCGCCACGGCGGCCGCCGATCTTGGTGATACGGGTGTAACCGCCGGGGCGGTTCTCGAACCGCGGGGCGATCTCGGTGAAGAGGGTGTGCAGCACCGACACGTCGGTGATGGTCTTGCGCACCAGGCGACGGTTGTGGATGTCGCCCTTCTTCGCCTTGGTGATCAGCTTCTCCGCCAGCGGGCGCAGGCGACGAGCCTTGGCCTCGGTGGTGGTGATGCGGCCGTACTGGAACAGCTCGCGGGCCAGGCCGGCCAGCAGCAGCGGCTCGTGGGACGGACCGCCGCCGAGGCGGGCACCCTTGGTGGGACGGGGCATGGTTACTCCTCGAATCTCCGACTACGGCCGTACCAGGTACCGCAGCGGGCGTACGGACACTGTGTCCGTACGACTTTCATGGTGCCGGGGGCGGTCCGCTCGGGACCGCCCCCGGTGCCAAAACTCAGTACTGCTCGGTCTCCGCGTAGCCCTGGTCGTCCAGGTCGTCGGCGCCGAAGGCGTCGGCGGCAGCGGTCGGGTCGAATCCGGGCGGGCTGTCCTTGAGGGCCAGGCCCATGCCGGCCAGCTTCGCCTTGACCTCGTCGATCGACTTCGCACCGAAGTTGCGGATGTCGAGCAGGTCGGCCTCGGAGCGGGCAACGAGCTCACCCACGGTGTGGATGCCCTCGCGCTTGAGGCAGTTGTAGGAGCGGACGGTGAGCTCCAGCTCCTCGATCGGCAGCGCCAGATCGGCGGCCAGGGCGGCGTCCGTCGGGGACGGGCCCATGTCGATGCCCTCGGCGTCGACGTTGAGCTCGCGCGCCAGGCCGAACAGCTCGACCAGGGTCTTGCCGGCCGAGGCCATCGCGTCACGGGGACGCATGGCGGGCTTGGTCTCGACGTCGACGATCAGCTTGTCGAAGTCGGTGCGCTGCTCGACACGGGTGGCCTCGACCTTGTAGGTGACCTTCAGCACGGGGCTGTAGATCGAGTCGACCGGGATGCGGCCGATCTCCTGGCCGGAAGCCTTGTTCTGCACGGCGGAGACGTAGCCGCGACCGCGCTCGACGGTCAGCTCCATCTCCAGCTTGCCCTTGCCGTTCAGGGTGGCGAGGACCAGCTCGGGGTTGTGCACCTCGACACCGGCCGGCGGCGCGATGTCGGCGGCGGTGACCACACCCGGGCCCTGCTTGCGCAGGTACATCACGACCGGCTCGTCGTGCTCCGAGGAGACGACCAGCTGCTTGATGTTCAGGATGAGGTCGGTGACGTCCTCCTTGACGCCCGGCACGGTGGTGAACTCGTGCAGGACACCGTCGATGCGGATGCTGGTGACAGCGGCACCCGGGATCGAGGAGAGGAGCGTACGGCGGAGCGAGTTGCCGAGGGTGTAGCCGAAGCCCGGCTCCAGCGGCTCGATCACGAACCGCGAGCGGAACTCGTCGACGACCTCTTCGGTCAGCGACGGACGCTGAGCGATAAGCATGGGGGAAATCCTCCAGTTGTCTTCGGCACCCACTATTTGATGCCGACAGGACCAAGCGTACGGGCTCCCGCGCAAAACGAGAGCCCGTACGAGGTTTAAAGCGGGTGGTTACCGCGAGCCCGAAGGCGCCGAATCAAACGCGGCGGCGCTTCGGCGGACGGCAGCCGTTGTGCGGGGTGGGGGTGACGTCCTGGATCGAGCCGACCTCCAGGCCGGTGGCCTGGAGCGAACGGATCGCGGTCTCGCGGCCGGAGCCCGGACCCTTGACGAAGACGTCGACCTTGCGCATGCCGTGCTCCTGCGCGCGACGGGCAGCGGCCTCGGCGGCCATCTGCGCGGCGAACGGGGTGGACTTGCGCGAGCCCTTGAAACCGACGTGGCCGGCGGAGGCCCAGGAGATCACGTTGCCCGCGGGGTCGGTGATCGAAACGATGGTGTTGTTGAACGTGCTCTTGATGTGGGCGTGCCCGTGAGCGACGTTCTTCTTCTCCTTGCGGCGGATCTTCTTCGCGCCGGCAGCCTGACGACCCTTGGGGGGCATAAGTCTGTTCTCCTACTGAGGTGGTCGGTCCGCTATCCCGCGGGCCGGAGGGATGTCCGGTTGACGGGACGGACTACTTCTTGCCCGGCTTCTTCTTACCGGCGATCGCGCGACGCGGGCCCTTGCGGGTACGCGCGTTGGTGTGGGTGCGCTGACCGCGGACCGGCAGGCCACGGCGGTGACGCAGGCCCTCGTAGCAGCCGATCTCGACCTTGCGGCGGATGTCGGCGGCGACGGCGCGGCGGAGGTCACCCTCGACCTCGAAGTTCGCGTCGATGAACTTCTGCAGCTTGACCAGGTCGTCCTCGGTGATGTCGCGGACGCGAACGTCCGGGCTCACACCGGTCTCGGCCAGGGTCAGCTGGGCGCGGGTACGGCCGATGCCGTAGACGTACGTGAGGGCGATCTCGATCCGCTTTTCGCGGGGGAGATCAACGCCGGCGAGGCGTGCCATTCATGGCTCCTGTGGTTCTTCAGAGGTCTGACGTGCCGCCTACTCGCTGTCTCTCGACAGGGAGCCCCGGCCTCTGACCGGGGGTGGCAGTCCGTCCAGGTGGACGGATCGGGCGGCCCGCGTATGACGTTGATGCGCGTCGCGCGAAGGTACTACGAGAAATGCTGGGGGGTGACTCAGCCCTGGCGCTGCTTGTGGCGCAGGTTGTCGCAGATCACCATGACCCGGCCGTGACGGCGGATCACCTTGCACTTGTCGCAGATCTTCTTGACGCTCGGCTTGACCTTCATGATTCAGGTTCTCCGGGGTCTAGATCTGACGTTTGTTACTTGTAGCGGTAGACGATCCGGCCGCGGGTCAGGTCGTAGGGGCTGAGCTCCACCACGACCCGGTCATCCGGAAGGATGCGGATGTAGTGCATGCGCATCTTGCCGCTGATGTGAGCGAGGACCTTGTGACCGTTCTGCAGCTCGACCTTGAACATCGCGTTCGGAAGAGACTCGATCACGGTGCCCTCGATCTCAATGGCGCCTTGCTTCTTAGCCATGAACTGCGAGATCCACCCTTCGGGTCCGGCTACCGTATGCGGAACGCTCGTGCGAACCAGGCTTCACCTCGGCCCGGGAGTACTCCCCTGGGCTGAGGGCGTGCCGAAACACGCTACGAGAGAGCCGACGCACCATCGTAAACCAAGCACCGCGCCGGAGCGAAATTCTCAGCCCTTGGCCGTCACCTGGATGGGGAGCGCAGGCTCCACCACCGCGGTGCAGGCGGAGCAGCGGCGGGCCGCCTGGGGGATCTCGGTGAGGCACTCGGGGCACGGCCGCTTGGGCGTGGCGGGCTTCTTCGGCAGGTACCGGGCGGTCGCCTTGGAGACCGGGAGCACCACGCAGAAGTACAGCACCGCGGCGGTCAGCACGAACGCGATCAGCACGTTCAGGAACTGGCCGTACGGGAAGGTGACGTCGGCGACGGTGAACTTGTACGAGCTGAAGTCGCCGGCCGCGCCGACCACCACGCCGAGCACCGGCGTGAGGAACGCGGTCACGAAGCCGGTCACGACGCCGGTGAAGGCGGCACCGATGACCACACCGACGGCCATGTCGATGACGTTGCCGCGCATCATGAAGTCGCGGAAGCCCTTGAGCACTTGTCTCTCCTGGAGGGGTCGAAGCTGCGGGTGTCAGCTGACGAAAATAGGACAGAAGGCCTGGAGGTCAAAACCCCCAGGCCCCCAGCTGCCGCTTTGAGAGATGTCCCTCAGATCATCGGCCGTCCCGCGTGCCGCCCCTGCGGGGTCAGGCCAGCGGGTCCGGCGCCGCGGTGACGCCCAGCTTCGCCAGCTCCGCCTTGCCGCCGTCGAAGGCGGTCAGCACCAGCGGGCCCTGCTCGGTGACGGCCACCGAGTGCTCCCAGTGCGAGGCCCAGGTGCCGTCGGTGGTGACGACCGTCCAGTCGTCGTCCAGGATCGCGGTGTGCGGGGTGCCGAGCGAGACCATCGGCTCGATCGCCAGCACGGTGCCGGGCACCAGCTTCGGGCCCTTGCCGCGGCCGGCCACGTAGTTCAGCACGTGCGGCTCCATGTGCATGGCGGTGCCGATGCCGTGGCCGCCGTAGCCCTCGGTGATGCCCCACTTGCCCTTCGGGGGCAGCGGCTGGCGGCGGATGAAGCCCTCGATCGCCCGGGAGACGTCGACCAGGCGGTTGCCCTTCTTCATCTGGGCGATGCCGGCCCACATCGAGCCCTCGGTGACCTTCGACAGCATCACGTTCTCGTCGGCGGTCCCGCCGACCGCGACGGTGATGGCCGCGTCGCCGTGCCAGCCGTCCAGGATCGCGCCGCAGTCGATCGAGATCAGGTCGCCGGCCTTCAGCACCTTGTCGCCGGGGATGCCGTGGACGACCTCCTCGTTCACCGAGGCGCAGATCACGCCCGGGAACCAGAGGCCGCCGTGGTCGGCGCGGAAGTTGGACGTGGCGCCGTGCTTGGTGATGACCTGGTCGGCGATCTCGTTCAGCTCACCGGTGGTCACCCCCGGGGCGACCGCCTCGCGGCACGCCTTCAGGGCCTCGGCGACGACCAGCCCGGCCGCCCGCATCTTGGCGATCTGCTCGGGGGTCTTGATCTCCATCTGGTCCACGCCTTCCACGTTCTGTTCTCGGACTGCCTTCCACCGTACGACGCCGAGACGGCCGGGCCGCCCGCTTCGGGGCGACCCGGCCGTCTCACTGCCGCATGGGTCAGGCGTTCTTGTTCTGCTCCAGGGCGGCGACCGCGCGCTCGGTCACTTCGTCCACCTTGCCGAGGGCGGAGATGGTGACCAGCAGGCCCTGCTCCTGGTAGTAGCCGATGATCGGCTCGGTCTTGGAGTGGTACTCCTCCAACCGGACCCGGACGGCTTCCTCGGTGTCGTCCGAGCGCTGGTACAGCTCGCCGCCGCACTCGTCGCAGACGCCCTCGGTGGTCGGCCGGTTGTACACCACGTGGAAGACGTGGGCGCCGTTCTTGCGGCACAGCCGGCGACCGGCGATCCGCTTGACGACCTCGTCCTCGGAGACCTCCAGGTCCAGCACGCCGTCCAGCGCGATGCCCTGCTCGGTCAGGAAGGCGTCCAGCGCCTCGGCCTGGCCCAGGTTGCGCGGGAAGCCGTCCAGCAGGAAGCCGTTGGCGGCGTCCTCCTGGAGCATGCGGTCCTTGGCCATCCCGATGGTGACCTCGTCGGGCACAAGGCGCCCGGCGTCCATGTAAGCCTTCGCCTCGACACCCAGCGGGGTGCCCTGGCTGATGTTGGCACGGAACAGGTCGCCGGTGGAGATGTGGGGAATGGACAGGGTCTTGGCCAGAACGTGCGCCTGAGTACCCTTCCCGGCCCCCGGGGGTCCGACGAGGACGATACGCATCAGCGGAGGAACCCTTCGTAATTGCGCTGCTGGAGCTGGCTCTCGATCTGCTTCACAGTTTCGAGTCCGACGCCGACGACGATGAGCACGGAGGTGCCGCCGAACGGGAAGTTGGTCTGCTGCCCGAATGCGACGAGGGCGACCATCGGGATCAACGCGATCAGGCCCAGGTACAGCGAACCCGGCCACGTGATGCGGGTGAGCACGTAGTTCAGGTACTCGGCCGTCGGTCGGCCGGCCCGGATGCCCGGGATGAACCCACCATACTTCTTCATATTGTCGGCAACTTCTTCGGGGTTGAAGGAGATGGCGACGTAGAAGAACGCGAAGAACACGATCAGCACGAAGTAGGTGGCCATGTAGATCGGGTGGTCACCCTTGATGAAGTGGTTCTTGATCCAAATCGCCCACCCCGCCTGCGAGTTGGTCAACTGCACCACCAACGCCGGGATGTACAGCAGCGAGGAGGCGAAGATGACCGGGATCACACCGGCCTGGTTGACCTTCAGCGGGATGTAGGTCGAGGTGCCGCCGAACGCGCGGCGGCCGATCATCCGCTTCGCGTACTGCACCGGGATCCGGCGCTGGGCCTGCTCGACGAAGATGACCAGGCAGACCACGATGATGCCGACCAGGATGACGGCGGAGAACTCGCCCCAGCCGTCCAGCAGCTTGCCGGAGCCCTTGATGGCCCACATCGAGCCGGGGAAGCCGGCCGCGATGGAGGTGAAGATCAGGATCGACATGCCGTTGCCGATGCCGCGGTCGGTGATCAGCTCACCCAGCCACATGATCACGGTGGTGCCGGCGGTCATGATGATGACCATGGTGGCGATCCGGAAGATCGACGTGTCCGGCACGATGTTCTGACCCTGCGGGCAGCTGGAGAACAGCGCGCCGCTGGACGCGGTCGCGAGGATGCCGGTGCCCTGCAGCACCGCGAGCGCGATGGTCAGGTAACGGGTGTACTGGGTGATCTTCGCCTGGCCGGACTGCCCCTCCTTCTTCAGGGCCTCCAGCCGCGGAATGACCACGGTGAGCAACTGCAGGATGATGCTGGCCGTGATGTACGGCATGATGCCGAGCGCGAAGATGGTCAGCTGTAGCAGCGCGTTGCCGCTGAACAGGTTGACCAGCCCGAACAGGCCCTCCTTCTGACCGCTCACGCACGCGTGAACCGCCTCGAAGTTGATCCCGGGCATCGGAATGTGGGCGCCCAGCCGGAACAGCACCATGATGCCCAGCGTGAACAGCAGCTTCTTGCGCAGGTCGGGCGTCTGGAACGCCCGCGCGAACGCACTGAGCACGGTGCCTCCTGCGCCTCCCGCGCGTCGTCGGCGGAAGGGTCGGTCCTGATGTGGGGAAAGGGAACTTCACGGACTCTAACAGTGCCCGGGCGCTCGACAGAAGCGCACACAGCCGCTCCCCCACGCATGGGGTACGGCTTGCCCGGGTTTGACACACAAATCCTGCACGCCTGTTCAAGTCGGAAACGCAGCCGGGCCCCGCGCCTCTCTTTCTCAAGAGAGGCGCGGGGCCCGGTTTCTGTCCGTGCGTCAGATCAGCGACGTCACAGCAGCTCGGTGACCGAGCCGCCCGCGGCGGTGATCTTCTCGGCGGCGGAGCCGGAGACGGCGTCGACCGTCACCTGCAGCGCAACCGCGATGTCGCCCTGACCGAGAACCTTGACGAGCTCGTTCTTGCGAACGGCGCCCTTCGCGATCAGGTCGGCGACGGTGACCTCGCCACCGTTCGGGTAGAGCTCGGCCAGACGGTCCAGGTTCACGACCTGGAACTGCTTGTGGGCCGGGTTCTTGAAGCCCTTCAGCTTCGGCAGGCGCATGTGGAGGGGCATCTGGCCACCCTCGAAGCGCTGCGGAACCTGGTAGCGGGCCTTGGTGCCCTTGGTACCACGACCTGCGGTCTTACCCTTGGAGCCCTCACCACGACCGACGCGGATCTTGTCGGTCTTGGCGCCGGGCGCCGGACGCAGGTTGTGGATCTTGATGGGGGAGTTGTCCGCCATTTCAGTCCACCTCCTCGACCGTGACGAGGTGGCGAACGGTGTGGACCATGCCGCGGATCTCCGGGCGGTCCTCCTTCACCACGGTGTCGTTCAGCCGCTTCAGGCCGAGCGAACGCAGGGTGTCACGGTGGTTCTGCTTGCTACCGATGTACGACTTGGTCTGGGTGACCTTCAGGCGAGCCATCAGGCGCTCACCCCAGCCGCACGGGCCCGGAGCAGCGCGGCCGGGGCCACGTCCTCCAGGGGCAGGCCACGACGGGCGGCGATCTCCTCGGGGCGCACGAGGCCCTTCAGAGCAGCCACGGTGGCGTGCACGATGTTGATCGCGTTGTCCGAGCCGAGCGACTTCGACAGGATGTCGTGAACGCCGGCGCACTCCAGGACGGCACGCACCGGGCCACCGGCGATAACGCCGGTACCGGGGGACGCCGGCTTCAGCAGCACGACGCCGGCGGCCTTCTCACCCTGGATGGGGTGCGGGATGGTGCCCTGGATACGGGGGACCTTGAAGAAGTTCTTCTTGGCCTCCTCAACGCCCTTGGCGATGGCGGCCGGAACCTCCTTCGCCTTGCCGTAGCCGACACCCACGGTGCCGTCACCGTCGCCCACCACGACCAGCGCGGTGAAGCTGAAACGACGACCACCCTTGACAACCTTGGCGACACGGTTGATCGCGACGACGCGCTCGACGTAAGCAGTCTTCTCGGCGACCGGGGCGCCGCCCCGCTCGTCACGCTTACGGTCGCGCCGCTCGCCACCCGTGCCGCGACCGGCGCCGCCTTCGCGGCGCTGGGGTCCAGCCATTGGAATTACCTCTCTCGTTTACGTCCGCCGACAGAGTCGACGAGCGGCTTAGAAGTCGAGCCCGGCCTCGCGAGCCGCGTCCGCCAGGGCGGCGATGCGGCCGGCGTACCGGTTGCCCGCGCGGTCGAAGACGACCGACTCGACGCCGGCAGCCTTGGCGCGCTCGGCGACCAGGCTTCCGACCTTCTTGGCCAGCTCGGTCTTGTCGCCCTCGGCGCCCTTGATGGACACGTCGAGGGTGGACGCCGACGCCAGGGTGTGACCCTTGGCGTCGTCGATGACCTGGGCGACCATGTGGCGGTTCGAACGCGTCACGACGAGGCGCGGACGCACCTCGGTGCCGACGACGCGCTTACGAACGCGAATGGCGCGGCGCTTGCGGGCGGCGTTCTTGTAGGCGTTGCCCTTGCCGATCTTGACAGAGACGCTCATCGCTTACTTACCACTCTTTCCGACCTTGCGGCGGATGACCTCGCCCGCGTACTTGACGCCCTTGGCCTTGTACGGGTCGGGCTTGCGCAGCTTGCGGATCTTCGCGGCGACCTCGCCGACCTTCTGCTTGTCGGTGCCGTCCACGTGGAACTTGGTGGGCGACTCGACGACGAAGGAGATGCCCTCCGGCGCCTCGACCAGAATCGGGTGGCTGTAGCCCAGCGCGAACTCCATGTTGGAGCCCTTCGCCGTGACTCGGTAACCGACACCGCTGATCTCCAGCGACTTGCGGTAGCCCGCGGTCACGCCGGTGATCATGTTCGCCACCAGCGTGCGCGACAGGCCGTGCAGGGCCTTCGACTGACGCTCGTCGTTCGGGCGGGAGACGACCAGAGTGCCGTCCTCGCCCTTGCCGATCTCGATCGGCGCGGCGACGACGTGGGTGAGCGAACCCTTGGGGCCCTTCACCGAGACCGTCTGGCCGTCGATGGTGACGTCCACACCAGCGGGAACCTGGATGGGCAGCCGTCCAATGCGCGACATTGCTGTACCTCCGTTTCCCGAATTACCAGACGTAGGCGAGAACTTCTCCGCCTACGCCCTTCTTGGCGGCCTGCTTGTCGGTCAGGAGGCCGGAGGACGTGGAGATGATCGCCACGCCCAGGCCGCCGAGAACCTTCGGCAGGTTGGTGGACTTTGCGTAAACACGCAGACCCGGCTTGCTGATGCGCTTGATGCCGGCGATGGAGCGCTCACGGTTGGGACCGAACTTGAGCTCGATGGTCAGCTTCTTGCCGACCTCGTTCTCGGTGGGGTCCTCAACCTTGTAGGAGGAGATGTAACCCTCCTGCTGCAGGATCTCGGCGACGTGCGCCTTGATCTTGCTCGACGGCATCACGACGGAGTCGTGGTACGCCGAGTTGGCGTTACGCAGACGAGTGAGCATGTCTGCGATCGGGTCGGTCATGGTCATGGTGGCCTCAGGCCTCTCTCGCCGTGGTTTCTCCGCACCAGGTCCCCCTCCGCGCACTCGCGAAAGAGTGCGAAAGGGGCACAAGCGCAGGGGACCTACGTCGTAGTAAGACTGGGTTGCGCGAGCCCTCATTCAGAGAGCCACGGAACGTCCGGAAAAGACGCCGCGGCAGGGGCCCGACCCCACTACCTTACGGGATCCCTCTCGGGACTCCAAAAGCCGGGGGTCGGGCACACTGCTTC
Organism: Kitasatospora sp. NPDC059795; assembly: GCF_042732175.1. Lineage (NCBI taxonomy): Bacteria > Bacillati > Actinomycetota > Actinomycetes > Kitasatosporales > Streptomycetaceae > Kitasatospora > Kitasatospora sp. NPDC059795. Next base: position 57,399 of record NZ_JBHWID010000010.1, on the reverse strand, counting down.
GCTGTTCAGAGCAGCTGGTAAGGGACTACCAGGAGCTCTTGGTCACGCCCGGCAGCTCGCCGCGGTGGGCCATCTCACGGAGGCACACACGGCACAGGCCGAACTTGCGGTACACCGAGTGCGGACGGCCGCAGCGCTGGCACCGGGTGTACGCCCGGACGCCGAACTTCGGCTTGCGCTCGGACTTAGCGATCAGGGCCTTCTTCGCCATGGCTCACGCCTCCTTGAACGGGAAGCCCAGAGCGCGCAGGAGCGCCCGGCCCTCATCGTCGGTCTGAGCGGTGGTCACGACGGTGATGTCCATACCGCGCTGACGGTCGACCTTGTCCTGGTCGATCTCGTGGAACATGACCTGCTCGGTCAGACCGAAGGTGTAGTTGCCACGGCCGTCGAACTGCTTCGGAGAGAGGCCGCGGAAGTCACGGATACGCGGCAGAGCCAGCGACACCAGACGGTCCACGAACTCCCACATGCGGTCACCACGGAGGGTGACGTGGGCGCCGATCGGCTGACCCTCGCGCAGCTTGAACTGCGCGATGGACTTGCGGGCCTTGGTCACGGCCGGCTTCTGACCGGTGATCGCGGTCAGGTCCTTGATGGCACCCTCGATCAGCTTGCTGTCACGGGCAGCCTCGCCGACACCCATGTTGACCACGACCTTGACCAGGCCGGGGATCAGCATGACGTTCTCGTACGAGAACTCCTCGTGCAGCTGGCCCTTGACCTCGGAGAGGTACTTCTCCTTGAGGCGGGGGGCCACCTTCTCAACAGTCGTCTCAGACATCAGATGTCCTCACCCGTCCGCTTGGCAACGCGGATCTTGTTGCCCTGGTCGTCGAAGCGGTAGCCGACGCGGGTAACGACCTTCTTGCCGTCCTTCTCCACGACCAGCTGGACGTTGGAGACGTGCACCGGGGCCTCGACGGTCACGATGCCACCCTGGGTACCGGGACCCGGCTTGGTGTGCTTCTTGACCCGGTTGACACCCTCGACCAGGACCTTGTTGTCAGCCGGCATGGCCTGAATGACCTTGCCCTGCTTGCCCTTGTCCTTGCCGGTGATGACCTGGACCAGGTCACCCTTCTTGATCTTCATGCTGTTCGCCATGGGTTAGAGCACCTCCGGCGCCAGCGAGATGATCTTCATGAACTTCTTGTCGCGCAGCTCGCGGCCCACCGGGCCGAAGATGCGGGTACCGCGGGGGTCGCCATCGGTGTTCTTGAGAACGACAGCGGCGTTCTCGTCGAAACGGATGTACGAGCCGTCCGGACGGCGGCGCTCCTTGACGGTGCGAACGACGACGCACTTCACGACGTCGCCCTTCTTCACCGAACCGCCGGGGATCGCGTCCTTGACGGTGGCGACGATGACGTCGCCGATACCGGCGTAGCGGCGACCGGAGCCACCGAGAACGCGGATGCAGAGAATTTCCTTCGCACCCGTGTTGTCGGCGACGCGCAGTCGCGACTCCTGCTGGATCACAGCATTCTCCTGATCGTCAACAAGTGTTGACGGGCCGGCCGCTGCTCACACCTGCACCCTTGCGGGCCTGGTGCACATACGGCCGTACCGCGAACAACCTTGTTACTTGGCCTTCTCGAGGATCTCGACGACGCGCCAGCGCTTCGTCGCGGACAGCGGCCGGGTCTCCATCAGGAGGACACGGTCGCCGACACCGCACGCGTTCTGCTCGTCGTGCGCCTTCAGCTTGTTGGTACGGCGGATGACCTTGCCGTACAGCGCGTGCTTGACGCGGTCCTCGACGGCGACGACGACGGTCTTGTCCATCTTGTCGCTGACGACGAGACCCTCACGGGTCTTGCGGAAGCCGCGCGTCTCGTTGGTGTTCTCAGTCATCAGGCGTTCTCCACCGTCTCGATGCCCAGCTCGCGCTCGCGCATCAGGGTGTAGATCCGCGCGATGTCCTTACGGACCAGCCGGAGCCGTCCGTGGTTGTCGAGCTGCCCGGTCGCCGCCTGGAAGCGGAGGTTGAACAGCTCCTCCTTGGCCTCACGGAGCTTGGCAACGAGGCCCTCGTTGTCCAGCTCGCGAAGCTCAGCAGCCTTGGTAGCGGCCGACATCAGCTCTCACCGTCCTCGCGCCGAACGATCCGGCACTTCATCGGAAGCTTGTGCGCGGCACGCGTGAGCGCCTCGCGGGCAATCTTCTCGTTCGGGTACGACAGTTCGAACATGACCCGACCCGGGTGCACGTTCGCGATCCACCACTCCGGCGAACCCTTACCGGAACCCATGCGGGTTTCGGCCGGCTTCTTGGTGAGCGGGCGGTCCGGGTAGATGTTGATCCAGACCTTGCCGCCACGACGGATGTGACGGGTGATCGCGATACGAGCGGACTCGATCTGACGGTTCGTCACGTAGGCCGGGGTCACGGCCTGGATGCCGAACTGGCCGAACGCCAGCTCGGTGCCACCCTTGGCAGCGCCGCGGCGCTTCGGGTGGTGCTGCTTGCGGTGCTTGACCCGACGGGGGATCAGCATGAGGGTCAGGCCTCCGTTCCGGTGTTCTCAGCGGCGGCCGGAGCCTCCACCGCGGCAGCCGGGGCCTGGGCCTCGGCAGCAGCGGCGGGACGACGGCCGCGACCACCGCGCTCGCCACCACGGCCACCGCGCTCGCCACCGCGAGCGGGACGACCGCCCTCGGGACGGGCCGGGCGGTTGCCGGAGCGGGCAGCGGCGTTCTCAGCGCGGACCTCGGCGATGTTCTTGACGTCGCCCTTGTAGATCCAGACCTTCACGCCGATGCGGCCGAAGGTGGTCTTGGCCTCGAAGAAGCCGTAGTCGACGTTCGCGCGCAGGGTGTGCAGCGGCACACGGCCTTCGCGGTAGAACTCCGAACGGCTCATCTCGGCGCCGCCGAGACGACCGGAGCACTGGACCTTGATGCCCTTGGCGCCGGCCTTCATGGTCGACTGCATGCTCTTACGCATGGCGCGACGGAAGGAGACGCGGGAGGACAGCTGCTCCGCGACACCCTGCGCAACGAGCTGGGCGTCCATCTCGGGGTTCTTGACCTCGAGGATGTTCAGCTGGACCTGCTTGCCGGTCAGCTTCTCCAGCTTGCCGCGGATCTTGTCGGCCTCCGTGCCACGGCGGCCGATCACGATGCCCGGGCGGGCGGTGTGGATGTCCACGCGGACACGGTCACGGGTGCGCTCGATCTCAACCTTCGAGATGCCGGCGCGCTCCATGCCCTGCGTCATGAGACGCCGGATGGCGACGTCTTCCTTGACGTAGTCCTTGTACAGCTTGTCGGCGTACCAACGGGACTTGAAGTCCGTGCTGATGCCGAGGCGGAACCCGTGCGGGTTAACCTTCTGGCCCATTACCGGGTCCCTTCCTTGCTGCTGACGACCACGGTGATGTGGCTGGTCCGCTTGCGGATCCGGTAGGCACGGCCCTGGGCACGCGGACGGAACCGCTTCAGGGTCGGACCCTCGTCAACGTACGCCTCGGAGATGTAGAGGTCGTCCACGTTGGAGTGGTTGTAGTTGTGCGCGGCGTTGGCAATGGCGCTGTTGAGCACCTTGCCGACCGGCACGGTGGCAGCCTGCGGAGCGAAACGCAGGACCGCCTGGGCCTCCGTGGCCGGCAGGCCACGGATGAGGTCCACCACGCGGCGGGCCTTCATGGGCGTGACGCGGATGTACCGCGCCTGGGCCCTGGCTTCCATGGTTGTCCCCTTAATGGAGTAAGTCACTTTGTCGTTCTGGCGCTACAGCTCGGAAGCGATTAGCGACGCTTCGACTTGCGGTCTTCCTTCACGTGCCCCTTGAAGGTGCGCGTGGGAGCGAACTCGCCGAGCTTGTGGCCGACCATCGACTCGGTGACGAACACCGGGACGTGCTTGCGGCCATCGTGAACCGCGATCGTGTGGCCGAGCATGGCCGGGGAGATCACGGAACGACGGGACCAGGTCTTGATGACGTTCTGCGTGCCCGCCTCGTTCTGCACGTCCACCTTCTTCTGAAGGTGGTCGTCGATGAAGGGGCCCTTCTTGAGACTGCGCGGCATCTGACCTGCTCCTAGCGCTTCTTGTTGGTCTTGCGGCGGCGCACGATGAGCTTGTCCGACGCCTTGTTCGGGCGACGGGTGCGGCCCTCGGGCTTGCCCCACGGCGAGACCGGGTGGCGACCACCGGAGGTCTTACCCTCACCACCACCGTGCGGGTGGTCGATCGGGTTCATGGCCACACCACGCACGGTCGGGCGGACGCCCTTCCAGCGCATACGGCCGGCCTTGCCCCAGTTGATGTTCGACTGCTCGGCGTTGCCGACCTCGCCGACGGTCGCGCGGCAGCGCGCGTCCACCAGGCGGATCTCACCGGAGGGCATGCGCAGGTGCGCCATGCGACCCTCACGGGCGAGCAGCTGAATGCCGGAACCCGCGGAACGGGCCAGCTTGGCGCCACCGCCGGGACGGAGCTCCACCGCGTGGATGGTGGTACCGACCGGGATGTTGCGCAGCGGCAGGTTGTTGCCCGGCTTGATGTCGGCGCCAGCGCCGTTCTCGATCCGGTCACCCTGCGCGACGCCGCGGGGGGCGATGATGTAGCGCTTCTCGCCGTCCGCGTAGTGCAGGAGCGCGATGCGCGCGGTGCGGTTGGGGTCGTACTCGATGTGAGCGACCTTGGCCGGCACGCCGTCCTTGTCGTGACGACGGAAGTCGATCAGACGGTAGGCGCGCTTGTGACCGCCACCCTGGTGGCGAGCGGTGACACGACCGGCGTTGTTACGGCCGCCCTTGCTGTGCAGCGGGCGAACCAGCGACTTCTCCGGCGTGGACCGCGTGATTTCGACGAAGTCGGCCACGCTGGAGCCACGACGGCCCGGCGTAGTCGGCTTGTACTTGCGGATACCCATTTCTGTCCTCGTCCTTTACGACGATCCCAGTCCCTGACGAAGCGTCAGGAAACCGGACCACCGAAGATGTCGATGCGGTTGCCCTCGGCCAGCGTCACGATCGCGCGCTTGGTGTCCTTGCGCTTACCGAAACCCGTCTTGGAGCGCTTGCGCTTGCCCTGACGGTTCAGCGTGTTCACGGCCTCGACCTTGACCGAGAAGACCGCCTCGACGGCCTGCTTGATCTGGGTCTTGTTGGCACCGGGCGCCACGACGAACGTGTACTTGTTCTCGTCGAGGAGCGAGTAGCTCTTCTCCGAGATGACCGGCTTGATCAGGACGTCACGGGGGTCCGTGTACGTCTTGGAGGTGATCTCGCTCATCAGGCGGCAGTCCCTTCGAGCTCGCCCTCAGCAGCAACGGCCTTGGCGGACGCGGCCGGACCGGCCACGAAACGCTCGAAGGCGGCCTGGGTGAAGACCACATCGTCGGAGACGAGCACGTCGTAGGTGTTCAGCTGGCCGGCGTCCAGGATGTGCACGTTCGCCAGGTTGCGAGCGGACAGGATGCCCAGCTCGTCCTCGCGCTCGACCACCAGGAGGAGGTTCTTGCGCTCGGAGATCTTGCCGAACAGGACCTTGGCGGCCTTGGTCGACGGAGCCTCGGTCGCGGTCACGCCGGTGACGACGTGGATGCGCTCGTGGCGGGCCCGGTCGGTGAGCGCGCTGCGCAGGGCGGCGGCGATCATCTTCTTCGGGGTCCGCTGCGAGTAGTCACGCGGCACGGGACCGTGCACGACGCCACCACCGGTGAACTGCGGCGCGCGGGTCGAGCCCTGACGGGCGCGGCCGGTGCCCTTCTGGCGGTACGGCTTACGACCGCCACCACGGACCTCGCCACGACGCTTGACCTTGTGGGTGCCCTGACGGGCCGCAGCGAGCTGCGCCACGACGACCTGGTGCATCAGCGGAACGCTGACCTTGGCGTCGAAGATCTCGGCGGGCAGCTCCAGGCTGCCGGCCTTGTCGCCGGCCGGCGACAGAATGTCAATGGTGCTCATATCCTTCACAGCCCCTTCGCCGCGGTGCGGACGAGGACGAGGCCGCCGTTCGGACCCGGGATCGCGCCCTTGATGAGCAGCAGACCCTTCTCCGCGTCGACCGCGTGCACGGTCAGGTTCTGGGTGGTCACACGCTCGTGGCCCATCCGACCCGCCATGCGCATGCCCTTGAACACACGGCCCGGGGTGGCGCAGCCACCGATGGAACCGGGCGAACGGTGCTTGCGCTGGGTGCCGTGACCGGCGCCGAGGCCCTTGAAGTTGTGACGCTTCATGACACCGGCGAAGCCCTTGCCCTTGGAGGTGCCGGTCACATCGACCTTGACACCCGCCTCGAACAGCTCGGCGGTGATCTCCTGGCCCAGGGTGTACTCGGACGCGTCCGAGGTACGCAGCTCGACCAGGTGGCGACGGGGGGTGACACCGGCCTTGGCGAAGTGACCCTGGAGGGGCTTGTTCACCTTGCGGGGGTCGATCTCGCCGAAGCCGATCTGGACGGCGTCGTAGCCGGCCGGGCTGCCGGCGGTGTGGACCTGGGTCACGACATTCGGCCCAGCCTTGACGACGGTCACCGGAACGATCCGGTTGTTCTCGTCCCAGACCTGGGTCATGCCGAGCTTCTCGCCCAGGATGCCCTTAATCTGCTTAGCCATCTTCGGTGCGCCTCTCAGAGCTTGATCTCGATGTCGACGCCCGCCGGCAGGTCGAGACGCATCAGCGAGTCAACCGTCTTCGGCGTGGGGTCGAGGATGTCGATCAGACGCTTGTGAGTGCGCATCTCGAAGTGCTCGCGCGAGTCCTTGTACTTGTGCGGCGAGCGGATGACGCAGTAAACGTTCTTCTCAGTGGGCAGCGGCACCGGGCCCGCAACCTGCGCACCAGTCCGGATCACCGTCTCGACGATCTTCTTCGCCGAGGAATCGATGACCTCGTGGTCGTAGGCCTTGAGCCGGATGCGGATCTTCTGTCCCGCCATGGCTACTCCGTAGTCCTTTGTGTCGTACGTCGCCACTCGACCCTCCTCCGACCCCCGCGCTCGGGCGTGTCGCACTCGCGCTTGCAAAAAACCGGCGAACAGGTCCGTCGGCCTCGAACTGCTGGGAGAGGTGAGCCGGGTTGATACCCCGCATACGCTTCCCGGAAGATTCCCGTACTTTCGCCCCGCAGCTGCCGTGGTGTCGCTTACACACCACTGCACCCACACACAGCACGTGGGCACATGGACGGCCATTCACGGGAACGACGAGTACATGGGACTCGCTTCCGGTCCTCCCGACGGGAGGCGCGCAGCATCGGTACTCAACCGAGCAACTTGGACATCCTGCCACAGAATGCGGGCGATGCGCCAATCGGGCCCACCCGCAGCAGTGCACGTCACACCGGGTGCGGGCCGGCCGGCGTCCGGAAACGCCGAGGGCCCGGCCCCCTCCCTCGCGGGACGGGGCCGGGCCCTGCAGTTGACCAGAGGTCAGATCGGCAATTACTTGACGATCTTGGTGACCTGGCCGGCGCCGACGGTGCGGCCACCCTCACGGATGGCGAACTTCAGGCCCTCCTCCATGGCGACGGGCTGGATCAGCGCGACGGTCATGGCGGTGTTGTCGCCCGGCATGACCATCTCGGTGCCCTCGGGGAGGGTCACGACGCCGGTCACGTCCGTGGTACGGAAGTAGAACTGCGGGCGGTAGTTGTTGAAGAACGGGGTGTGACGGCCACCCTCGTCCTTCGACAGGATGTAGGCCTGGGCCTCGAAGTCGGTGTGCGGGGTGACCGAACCCGGCTTGATGATGACCTGGCCGCGCTCGACGTCCTCGCGCTTGATGCCACGGAGCAGCAGACCGACGTTCTCACCGGCCTGGCCCTCGTCGAGCAGCTTGCGGAACATCTCGATACCGGTGACCGTGGTGGTGGTCTTGGTGGTCTTGATGCCGATGATGTCGACGGTCTCGTTGACCTTGAGGATGCCACGCTCGATGCGGCCGGTGACGACGGTGCCACGACCGGTGATCGTGAAGACGTCCTCGATCGGCATCAGGAACGGCTGGTCGGTGAGGCGAGCCGGGGTCGGGATGGCCTCGTCGACCGCGTGCATCAGGCCGAGGAGCTTCTCGCCCCACTCCTTGTCGCCCTCCAGCGCCTTCAGCGCGGAGACGCGGACGACCGGCAGGTCGTCGCCCGGGAACTCGTACTCGGAGAGGAGCTCACGGACCTCGAGCTCGACGAGCTCCAGGATCTCCTCGTCGTCCACCATGTCGGCCTTGTTCAGGGCGACAACGATGTAGGGGACGCCGACCTGGCGGGCCAGGAGGACGTGCTCCTTGGTCTGCGGCATCGGGCCGTCGGTGGCGGCGACGACGAGGATCGCACCGTCCATCTGGGCCGCACCGGTGATCATGTTCTTGATGTAGTCCGCGTGACCCGGGCAGTCGACGTGGGCGTAGTGACGCGCCTCGGTCTGGTACTCGACGTGCGCGATCGAGATGGTGATACCGCGCTGACGCTCCTCCGGCGCCTTGTCGATCTGGTCGAACGGCGTGAAGGGGTTGATGTCCGGGTACGCGTCGTGCAGCACCTTGGTGATGGCCGCGGTCAGCGTGGTCTTACCGTGGTCGATGTGACCAATGGTGCCGATGTTGACGTGGGGCTTCGTCCGCTCGAACTTCGCCTTCGCCACTGCAGTCCTCCTGAGGACAGTTCTGTACGCCGTACGACGTCAGTTGGTCTGGATCGGGTTATTGGAACGGGGCGCTGGTCGCGCCCCATTGCCGTCCCGCGGGTGGGGGTGCCGGAGGGCTCCCGGGCGGAACCCGGACGGGTGAACGCCCGGGTGCCCTCCTTCTAGCCTAAAGGGTCTGATTCATCCCGATTACCGGGACGTCACTCGCCCTTGGCCTTGGCGATGATGTCGTCCGCCACGTTCCGCGGAACCTCGGCGTACGAGTCGAACTGCATCGAGTAGCTTGCGCGACCAGAGGTCTTGCTGCGCAGGTCACCGACGTAGCCGAACATTTCGGAGAGCGGCACCAGCGCCTTGACGACGCGAGCGCCGTGACGCTCCTCCATGGCCCGGATCTGGCCACGGCGGGAGTTGATGTCGCCGATCACGTCGCCCATGTAGTCCTCGGGGGTGGTGACCTCGACGGCCATCATCGGCTCGAGCAGAGCCGGCGACGCCTTCCGGGCACCTTCCTTGAACGCCATGGAACCGGCGATCTTGAACGCGAGCTCGGACGAGTCGACGTCGTGCGACGCACCGTCGAGCAGGCTCACGCGGACGCCCTGGAGCGGGTAGCCGGCGAGAACGCCGAACTCCATGGCTTCCTGGCAACCGGCGTCGACCGACGGGATGTACTCGCGCGGGACGCGGCCACCGGTGACCTTGTTGACGAACTCGTAGCCCTCGCCGGACTCGAGCGGCTCGATCGCGATCTGGATCTTCGCGAACTGGCCGGAGCCACCGGTCTGCTTCTTGTGCGTGTAGTCGATGCGCTCGACGGCCTTGCGGATCGTCTCGCGGTACGCGACCTGCGGCTTGCCGACGTTGGCCTCGACCTTGAACTCACGACGCATACGGTCGACCAGCACCTCGAGGTGCAGCTCGCCCATACCCGCGATGATGGTCTGGCCGGTCTCTTCGTCCGTGTTGACCTGGAAGGACGGGTCCTCCTCGGCCAGGCGCTGGATGGCGACACCCAGCTTCTCCTGGTCGCCCTTGGACTTGGGCTCGATCGCGACGCGGATGACCGGGGCCGGGAAGTCCATGGACTCCAGGATGACCGGCTGCTTCTCGTCGGACAGCGTCTCACCGGTGGTGGTCTGCTTCAGGCCCATCACGGCGATGATGTCGCCGGCGCCCACCGAGTCGATCTCCTCACGCTTGTTCGCGTGCATGCGGTAGATCTTGCCGATGCGCTCCTTCTTGCCCTTGACGGAGTTCAGCACCGAGGTGCCGGACTCCAGGCGGCCGGAGTACACGCGGACGAAGGTGAGCTTGCCCAGGTGCGGGTCGGACATGATCTTGAACGCGAGGGCGGCGAGCGGCTCGTCGTCAGAGGCCTGACGGACGATCTTCTCCTCGTCGTTGCCCGGCTTCGTACCCTCGATGCCCTCGATGTCGAGCGGCGACGGCAGGTACTTCACGACCGCGTCGAGCAGGGGCTGAACGCCCTTGTTCTTGAACGCGGAGCCGCAGAAGATCGGGGTGAAGGACGAGTCCAGGGTGCCCTTGCGGATCGCGGCGATCAGCAGCTCCTCGGGGATGTCCTCGCCCTCCAGGGCGAGCTCCATCACCTCGTCGCTGATGTTCGACACGGTGTCGATCAGGGCCTCGCGGTACTCCGCCGCCTGCTCGGCCAGGTCGGCCGGGATCTCGACGGTGTCGTACATCTCGCCCTTGGGGGCGTCGGCCGAGTAGACCAGGGCCTTCATCTTCACCAGGTCGACGACACCGGTGAAGTCACCCTCGGCGCCGATCGGCAGCTGCATGACCAGCGGGGTGGCGCCGAGGCGGTCCACGATGGTCTGCACGCAGAAGAAGAAGTTGGCGCCCGTGCGGTCCAGCTTGTTGATGAAGCAGATGCGCGGGACACCGTAGCGGTCAGCCTGCCGCCACACGGTCTCGGACTGGGGCTCGACACCGGCGACGCCGTCGAACACGGTCACGCCACCGTCGAGGACGCGCAGCGAGCGCTCCACCTCGACGGTGAAGTCGACGTGGCCCGGGGTGTCGATGATGTTGATCGTGTTCTCGACACCGTCGAGGGTCCAGTGGCAGGTCGTCGCGGCAGACGTGATGGTGATGCCGCGCTCCTGCTCCTGCTCCATCCAGTCCATGGTGGCAGCGCCATCGTGGACCTCACCGATCTTGTACGAGACACCGGTGTAGAACAGGATCCGCTCGGTGGTGGTGGTCTTGCCCGCGTCGATGTGCGCCATGATCCCGATGTTGCGGACCTTGGCGAGGTCAAGGGAGGTTGCAGCCATGGTGGCTCGTTCTCTCTCTGTCTAGTGACGGGGTTGGGACTACCAGCGGTAGTGCGCGAAGGCCTTGTTGGACTCGGCCATCTTGTGGGTGTCCTCGCGACGCTTCACGGAAGCGCCCAGGCCGTTGCTGGCGTCGAGGATCTCGTTGAGCAGACGCTCGGTCATGGTCTTCTCGCGACGGGCGCGGGAGTAACCGACCAGCCAGCGCAGCGCCAGGGTGTTGGCGCGGCCCGGGCGGACCTCGACCGGCACCTGGTAGGTGGCGCCACCGACGCGGCGGGACTTGACCTCGAGGGTCGGCTTGACGTTCTCCAGCGCGCGCTTGAGCGCGACAACCGGGTCGGCGCCGGTCTTCTCACGGACACCCTCAAGGGCGCCGTAGACGATCCGCTCGGCGGTGGAGCGCTTGCCGTGCAGCAGGATCTTGTTGACCAGCGAGGTCACCAGCGGGGAGCCGTAGACCGGGTCGATGATGACCGGGCGCTTCGGGGCGGGGCCCTTACGAGGCATTCTTACTTCTCCTTCTTGGCGCCGTAGCGGCTGCGAGCCTGCTTGCGGTTCTTGACACCCTGGGTGTCGAGCGAGCCGCGGATGATCTTGTAGCGGACACCAGGAAGGTCCTTCACACGGCCACCGCGGACCAGCACGATGGAGTGCTCCTGCAGGTTGTGGCCCTCGCCCGGAATGTAAGCGGTGACCTCGATCCCGCTGGTGAGGCGCACACGGGCGACCTTGCGGAGAGCCGAGTTCGGCTTCTTCGGGGTGGTCGTGTACACACGCGTGCAGACGCCGCGACGCTGGGGCGAACCCTTCAGTGCGGGCGTCTTGTTCTTCTCGACCTTGTCCTGCCGGCCCTTTCGGACCAGCTGCTGGATCGTAGGCACCGTTTCTCCGTTTTCTGTGTGCCAAGGCTTGGTGGAACTAACCTGCGGTATGGCCCCCACCCACCGACCCACGCGGTCGGGCGTGTTGGCCTTCTTCGGGGGAAGAATCGCGGAATCCCATGAGCTGCGCTGCGGCTACGGCACACACCGAGCGGGTGGAGTCTCCGCTGCGGCGGCCGATCTGCTGGCACGCACAAGGACCCGGGCACACCCCAGGCACAAGGTCAGAGCGTACCTAGCGCACAGGCGGCGGTCAAAACAAATGGGGCGCGCCGGAGCGGTCACCGCCCGTACCACGCCCGACCGGCGGGATCTCCGCTCAGTGCGGACCGCCGCTGCTCGACACCATGACCACCAGGAGGAAGAACAGCGCCCACCCGGCGACCGACAGCCAGCCGAACACCAGCCCGAGGATCGCCAGACCGTCGCCGTCCTCCTTGGTGCGGCGGATCTGCGAGCGGGCCATGTGGCCGGTGATCACGGCCGGCAGGGCGGTGATGCCGCCGGTGACCACGCACAGGCCGCCGAGGATCGCCGAGGCCACCGCCAGGCTGTTGTTGGGGCGCGGGGCGGGCAGCGGGGGCGGCAGCGGCATGAAGGTCGGCGGGACGGGCGCGCCGAACGGGGCGACCAGCGGCCCGGACGGCAGGTCGACGACCAGCGCGGACAACTGCCCGTAGGTGGCGGCCTGGTGGGCCGAACTCATCCGCTGCTCGTACTCGGCGGCGGTGAGCCGGCCCTCGGCGTAGGCAGCCTTCAGCACGTCCACGGTGCGCTCGCGGTCGGCATGCGCGGCCCGCATCGCGCCCTGCGGTGTCGCCACCGGCTGCCAGGGCTGCTGCCCGTACGGCGCCGGTGTTCCCCACTGACCGGCCATCGCGGCCACCTCCCGTTCCCCGCACCGACCGTGCGCCTCTCAGCATGCAGGACGAACGGCGGGTCCGGGTAGTTGCCGAATCGCCCGGGGTGACCGGTCGACTGCCGGTCCACGCAACGGCAATACCGCCACATGGGGGATGGAAAGGTAAAGAAATGATCATAAGGTCGAGTCGTTCTGCCCGGCCCGACCCGACGAGGAGACCACCCGCCATGGAGGCGACCACCCCGCCGCCCGCCGTCTCGATCCGCGACCTGTGGAAGCGCTTCGGTGCGCAGACCGCCGTCGCAGGACTGAACCTCGACCTGCCCGCCGGTTCGTTCATCGGACTGGTCGGCCCGAACGGCGCCGGCAAGACCACCACGCTGTCCATGGTCACCGGCCTGCTGCGGCCCGATCAGGGCACCGTGCTGGTGCACGGCGCCGACGTCTGGCAGGACCCGGTCGCGGTCAAGTCCCGGATCGGCATCCTGCCCGAGGGCCTGCGCATGTTCGAGCGGCTCAGCGGGCGCGAACTGCTCCAGTACAACGGCCGGTTGCGCGGCCTGCCCGGCGCCGAGACCGACCGGCGCGCCGAGGAGCTGCTGGCCGTGCTCGACCTGACCGGCTCCGCCGACAAGCTGGTCGCCGACTACTCCACCGGCATGCGCAAGAAGATCGGCCTGGCCGCGGCGCTGCTGCACAACCCCGACGTGCTGTTCCTGGACGAACCGTTCGAGGGCGTCGACCCGGTGTCCGCGCAGACCATCCGCGGCGTCCTCACCCGGTACGCCGCCTCCGGCTCCACCGTGGTGTTCTCCAGCCACGTGATGGAGCTCGTCGAGTCGCTGTGCGACTGGGTCGCCGTGGTCAACGCCGGCCAGGTGGTCGCCGCCGGGCCGCTCGACCAGGTGCGCGGCGAGACCTCGCTGCACCAGGCGTTCCTCGGGCTGGTCGGCGTCCGCGAGGACGACGGGCAGGCGCTCGGCTGGCTCGGCGGGGGCCACCGGTGAGCGCTGCCGTCACCTCCGCGGACGACCGGGCCGTCGTCCGCACGCTGGTCTCGCTGAAGGTCCGGCTGCTGCGCAACGGGCTGCGGCGCAGCCCCGGTCGGGCCGCCGGCTACCTGATCGGCACCTGCCTCGGGCTGCTGTTCGGCGTGTCCGCGGCCGCCGGGCTGGTGGTGCTGCACGGGCACGACGGCGCCGCCGACGCCGCCGTGGTGCTCACCGCCGGGCTGGCGGTCTGCTGGACCGCCATGCCGCTGTTCTTCTTCGCCGGTGACGAGAGCGCCGACCCGACCCGGCTCACCATGCTGCCGCTGCGCCCGCAGGCCCTGCTGCGCGGCACCCTGTTCGGCAGCCTGGTCGGCCCGGGCCCGCTGATCGGCCTGCTGATGCTGGCCGGCGCCGCCGTCGCGGCCGGGCGGGGCGCGGCCTCCGCAGTCGTCGCGGTGCTCGCCGTGCCGCTGACCCTGCTGCTGCTGATCGCCCTGACCCGTTCGGTGGCCGCCGCCAACGCCCGGCTGCTGTCCAGCCGGCGCGGCAAGGACTTCGCGATCTTCGGCGGCCTGCTCTTCGCGGTGCTGGTGCAGATCGGCAACCTGGGCATGCAGAGCGCCGTCCGCGGCCCCGACCAGAGCCTCGACCTGTCGGTGCTGCACCCGTACGCGGCGGTGGTGCGCTGGATACCGCCGGTCTCCGCGATCGACGCGGTGCGCTCGGCCGGGGACGGCGCCTACCTGGTCGCGGCGCTGCAACTCGCGCTGGCCGGCGGCCTGTTGGCCGTCCTGCTGCGGTGGTGGCTGCGCAGCCTGCAGAGCCTGATGGTCTCCGGCGACGCCTCCACGCTGGTGGAGACCTCCTCGGTGCACCACGGCCGGGCCGCCCGCGGCTGGCGGCTGCTGCCCGCCGGCCGGGTCGGCACCGTCGCCCAGCGGCACCTGCGGTACGCCTGGCGGGAGCCCCGCGCCAAGGCGGCGATCTTCACCGGCGTCGGCATGACCGGCGTGATCTCGGCGCTGTCGGTGGTGCAGGGCTGGGGCTCGGTGTACGTGATCGGGATCGGCGGGCTGATGCTCGGCCTGCAGGCCGGCAACCTGTTCGGCATGGACGGCTCCGGGTTCTGGATGGTCGCGGCCGGTCTGAGCACCCGCCAGGACGCCCGCGACGAGCTGCGCGGCCGGGTGTTCGCCGTGCTCTCGTACAGCGTCGTCGTCCTGCTGGTGGTCGGCCCGGTGCTGGCCGCCGTCACCGGGCGGTGGGCGGAGCTCGCGCCCGCGCTCGGCGTGGCGTTCGCCGCCCTCGGCACCAGCCTCGGCCTGGGCAGCGTGATCAGCGTCTACGCCCCGTTCGCGCTGCCCGCCGACGGCAACCCGATGCGCAGCGCCGCGCCCGGTCAGAACGGCGTGGTGATGCTCAACGCCTTCGGGTCGATGCTCGGCGTCTCGCTGGGCTGCGCGCCGGTCGGCATCCTCCTCGGTGTCCTGCTGATCTCGCACTCGCCGGCCTGGCCGGTGCTGCCGATCGGCGTGCTGTACGGCGCGGCGACGGCCCTGCTGGGCATCCGGGTGGCGTCGGCCGGGCTGATCAAGCGGCTGCCGGAGATCCTCGCCCGGGTGATCGAGCGCTGACCCGCGCCTGGCCCGGGGCGCGCCGCTATCATGCGTGCGCGCCCGGGGCCGACCCCCCGCGGGCTCGGGGGGAGAACGCACCATGGGGACCGGCATCGCCGCCGCGGACCACGCGCAGCACTACGGCTGGACGGACAGCCCGTTCTGGACGCACACCGTGCTGCCGATGCTCGGGGTGCTGCTGGTGCTGCGGCTGGTCACGGCCTTCTCGCTCGGCCGCAGCCAGCACGGCTACCGGGCCCGACTGCTGTCCCGGCACCGGCGTGCGCAGATCCGCACCCTGCTGACCGGGGACGCCTCGCGCCGGCAGGCCGAGCTGCGGGCGCTGCGGTCCGCGTACCCGCCGCGGTGGATCGCCTCCGGGGTGGAGCTGGTGCTGCCGGTGGTGGTGGCGGGCGGGCTCGCGGTGCTGCTCTGGATCGGCATGCACACGCAGTTCACCGACCCGAACGACGTTCTGGACCGGGAGGCGGTGCGGACCAGCCCGCCGTGGCTGGCCTCGCGCGCGCTGCTCGCGCTGTTCGGCGGCGAGGGCGGGTTCGGCGCGGCACTGACCGGCCTGGTGCTGACCGCGCTCTGGCAGCTGCTGTGGGCCCGCACCCGGTTCCTGGTGCTGTGCGCCCGGATGCCGTCCGGCACCTGGGAGCACTCCCGGCTGCGCCGCTACCTGGTGCCGGTGCTCGCCGCCCAGTTCGTGCTGCTGCCGCTGGCGCTGCCGAACGGCGCGCTGATCGGGTCGGTGGTGTGGCAGCTGTGCTCGCTGTGGACCACCCGCCGCCTGAACCTGCTGCCGACGGCCGCGCCCGCCCCGCCGTTGACGGGTGTCACCGCGGCCGCGGAGGCGCCCGCCGGGGCCGTCCGGGAGACCGTCGACACGCTCGGCGCGGCCGCCTCCGCGCGCCTCCGGTCGATCCGCGAGGCCCGCGCGGCGCAGCACACCCGCCGTGCCCGGGAGGCCGCCGCGCGGGCCGCCGCCGCGCAGAACGAGGCGGAGCTCGCCGCCCGGGACGCCGAGATCGCCCGGCAGGTGCGCGCCGACTCGGAGGCGCTGCGGGCCGCCCGGGAGGCCGAACGGGTCGGGGCGGCGGCCCGGTTCGCGGCCGAGCCCACGGTGGCCGGCCCGTCGGCCGCAGCTCCTCCGGCTCCCGCGGCTCCTCCGGCTCCGGCGGCAACGGTGCTCGACACCGGCGGGCTGCCGAAGGTCGACGCCAAGCCGCTGCCGAACGGCGCGCCGGCCGCGATCGGCGGGTACCGGCTGCTCGGGCTGATCGGCTCGGGCGGCTTCGGGACCGTCTACCTGGCGCGCCGCCAGGGCTCCGCCACCGTCGTCGCGCTGAAGACCCTGCACGCCGACGACGAGCACGACGAGGACCTGCGCCGCCGGTTCGCGAACGAGGCGAAGGTGCTGGCCCAGGCACCGGCCGCGCACACCGCGCGGGTGCTGGACACCGGCGTCGCCGACGGCACCCCGTTCATCGCCATGGAGCTGCTCGACGGCCGCCCGCTGCAGGCGTTCCTGCGCGAGCGCGGCACGCTCGCCGACCCGGTGGCGCTGCGGGCGCTGGCGGTGGCGCTGGCCGTCTCGCTGGACGCCCTGCACCGCGGCGGGCTGGTGCACCGGGACCTGAAGCCGTCCAACATCATGATGACCAGCGACGGCCCCAAGCTGCTGGACTTCGGCATCTCGCTGATGGCCGACCACACCCGGCTGACCCGGACCGGCGGCCTGGTCGGCACCCCGGTCTTCATGGCCCCGGAGCAGCTGGGCGAGGGGCCGGTGGGCCCGGCCGCCGACGTCTGGGCGTGGGCGTGCTGCCTGGTGTGCGCGGCGCACGGCGAGAGCCCGTTCGCGACCGCCAACCAGTTCGTCGTCTACCACCGGGTGCGGAACGAGGAGCCCGACCCGGCGGGGATCGCCGCCGTGCGGGCGCTCGACCCGGAACTGGCCGGCGTCGTGGAGCGGGCCCTCGCCAAGGACCTCGCGGTCCGTCCGGCCGACGGGGCGGCGCTGCTGGCGCTGCTCACCGCGGACGGGACGCCCGCGGAGCGGCAGATCGCGCGCGGCTGGGACGCCCTGGGCGGCTGACCGGTCCGGCGGGGTGGGGCGCTCCGGCATCATGGGAGGCGTCCCTCCCCCGTCGCCCCAGGAAGCAGGACCACTGTGACCAGCACCGATCAGTCCGTCGACGAGCTGTTGGCGGAGGCGGTGGGCCGGGTGGTGGGCGCGCCGGCCGACGGGGTGGAGTTCGTGGTGGACGGCGCGGCGTCGGTGCTGGCGGCGTCGGCGGACCAGTGGCCGGCGGTGAGCCGGGCGCTGCTGGGTTTCGCGGAGCGGTCGGTGGGCCGGTGCTGGGCGGCGGGCTGGCGGCCGGCCGATCTGGTGCGGGTGGTGCGGCGCGAGCTGGCCCCGGTGCAGGTGGCGCTGGCGGTGGACCTGATCGCGGCGGAGGGCCGCCGGCATCCGGCGGCCTCGCTGGACCGGCGTTGGCTGGACCAGCTGCGGGAGTTGGAGGCGGAGCCGTGGTGGCCGTCCGACGAGGCGTACCTGCAGGCGTTCGCGGAGCGGCACCGGCTGGACCGGTTCGCGCTGGCGACGGCGGCGCTGGAGCTGCTGCGGATATGGGCGCTGCTGCCGCCCGTCCAGCCGGTGGGTCCGGTACCGGGGCAGTCCGCGCCGCGGGCGAGCGGGCCGCGGGCCGGCGAGCCGCGGATGCTGGGGCGGATCCGGGCGCTGCTGGCGAAGGCCGAGTCGACGGGGTTCCCGGACGAGGCCGAGGCGCTGACCGCGAAGGCGCAGGAGTTGATGGCGCGGCACTCGATCGACGAGGCGCTGCTGTCGGCGGGCGGCCCGTCGGCGGACGAGCCGGCGGCGCTGCGGATCGGCGTGGACAACCCGTACGAGGGCCCGAAGACGATGCTGCTGGACGCGGTGGCGGCGGCGAACCGGTGCCGGGTGGTGTGGGCGAAGGAGTTCGGGTTCTGCACGGTGATCGGGTTCGACGCCGACCTGGACGGCGTGGAGCTGCTGTACACCTCGCTGCTGGTGCAGGCGACGGCGGCGATGCACCGGGCGGGCAGCCGCAAGCACAAGGACGGGGCGGCGCGGACGAAGGCGTTCCGGCAGTCGTTCCTGGTGGCGTACGCGGCGCGGATCCGGGAGCGGCTGGCGGACGCCACCGAGCGGGCCACCGAGGACGCGGCGGCAGGTCGCCCGGCCGAGGACGCGGCAGCCGGTCACCCGACCGAGCCCGGCGACCCGGCGGCCGACGGCAGCGGGTCGCTGCCGGTGGCGGCTCCGGCCGGCGGGCTGCTGCCGGTGCTGGCCGCGCGGGCGGAGGCGGTGGACGACGCGGTGGGCCGGATGTTCCCGAAGCTGGTGTCGCAGCGGGTGCGGGTGAGCGACGGCGAGGGCTGGGTCGAGGGACGGGCCGCCGCCGACCGGGCTACGCTGCACCGTGGTTCGGGCCGGATCGCGCGCTGACGAAGCGTCGGCCCGGCGGACGCGAGGGGGGATCGGAGTGGAGTTCTCGGAGCGGGTGCGCGGGTCGCTGCTGGGCGGTGCGCTGGGTGACGCGCTGGGGTGGTCGGTGGAGTTCCTGCACCTGGACAACATCCGGCGGCAGTACGGCAGTTCGGGCCTGACCGAGCTGGCGGACGGCGACCGCGACGGCCACATCACCGACGACACCCAGATGACGCTGTTCACCGCGGAGGGCCTGCTGCGCGGCGGCCGCCGCCGGGACCTGCACGCCGCGTACCGGCGCTGGCTGGAGACGCAGCGGCAGAAGCGTCCGATCCTCCCGGACGGCTGGCTGGCCGCGCAGCCGTTCCTGTACGCCTCCCGGGCGCCGGGCAATGCCTGCATGTCGGGCGTGGTGCTGGACTACCGGGAGGCCGCGCCGTTCGGCCAGGAGGGCCCGGTGAACCCGCAGTCGAAGGGCTGCGGGACGGTGATGCGCTCGGCGCCGTTCGGCCTGGTCGGGCAGGGCCCGGACGAGGCGTTCGGGCGGGCCGCGCTGGCGGCGCAGCTGACGCACGGCCATCCGACGGGCTACCTGGCGGCGGGCGCGTTCGCCGCGCTGATCGCACGCGTGGCGGCCGGGATGCCGCTGCGGGAGGCGGTGTCGGCGACGCTGGAGCAGTTGGCGGCGTTGCCGTTGCACGCGGAGACGGTGCAGGCGCTGCGCCGGGCGGTGCGGGTGGCCGACGAGGGCCCGGGTTCGCCTGAGTCGGTGGAGCGGGTCGGCCTGGGCTGGATCGCCGAGGAGTGCCTGGCGATCGCGGTGTACGCGGCGCTGGTCACCGCGAACCCCCGGGACGCGCTGGTGCTGTCGGTGAACCACTCGGGCGACAGCGACTCGACGGGCGCGGTCTGCGGCAACCTGGTGGGCGCGATGTACGGCGTCTCCGCGCTGCCCGCCGACTGGTGCGCGCTGGTGGAGGGCCGGGATGTGCTGCTGCAGGTCGCCGACGACCTGGTCGCCCACGTCCGCGGCGACCGCGCGGCGCTGGACGGGCGATACCCGCTGCCGGAGCGGTGATCCGGTGGGCCTGAGCCTGGAGAAGGTGTCGACGGCCGCGCCCGGCCTGGTCGACCTGTACAAGTCCGCGCGGGTGAGCCTCACCGAGCGCGGGCTGCGGGACGTCCGGGCCGCCGTCTACCTGGTGCTCGACCGTTCCGGCTCGATGCGGCCGCACTACCGGTCCGGCGCCGTCCAGCACTTCGCCGAGCAGGTGCTGGCGCTGTCGGCGCACCTGGACGACGACGGGCGGGTGCCGGTGGTGTTCTTCTCCACCGGGGTGGACGGCGTCGCCGAGATCTCGCTCGACGACCACCTGGGCCGGATCGACCGCCTGCACGCCTCGTACGGGCACATGGGCCGCACCGACTACCACCGGGCGATGAAGGCCGTGATCCGGCACTACCAGCTCTGCGGCGCCACCGACCCGGCGCTGGTGGTGTTCCAGACCGACGGCGGGCCGAGCTCGCGGGCGGCGGCCCGGGACATGCTCTGCCTGGCCGCCGAACTGCCGCTCTACTGGCAGTTCGTGGGCTTCGGCGATCCGGCCGACCAGGAGTTCGCGTTCCTGCGCCGGCTGGACGAGCTGCCCGTGCCCGCCAAGCGGCCGGTCGACAACGCGGGCTTCTTCCCGGCCGGCCGCGACCCGCGCGCCCTCACCGACGCCGAGCTGTACGACCGGCTGCTGACCGGCTTCCCGGAGTGGCTCGCGGCCGTCCGGACGGGCTGAGGTCAGTCCCAGAGCGCGCCGAACGCGAGCAGTTCGTCGCGGTGCTCGATCCGCTCGATCCAGTCCTCCGGCCAGGCGCCCTCGCCGTGCCGGGCGCCCGCGAACGCGCCGGCCAGGCAGGCCAGCGAGTCGGAGTCGCCGGCGGAGACGGCGGCCCGGCGGACGGCGGCGACCGGGTCGTCGGGGAGCAGCAGGAAGCAGAGCAGCGCGGTGGCGAAGGCCTCCTCGGCGACCCAGCCCTCGCCGGTCCGCTCGCAGGGGTCGGCGTCGATGTCGCCGGCGGCGAGGGCGGCGTCGAGGCGGTCCAGGGCGCGGAGGCACTCGTCCCAGCCGCGTGCGATGAAGGCCTCGGGCGGGCCGACGTGGTCCCGGGAGGCGAGGTCGCCGAGCCAGAACTCGTCGTACTGGGTGCGCTGTTGGTGGGCGTGGGCGCGCAGCTTGGCGGGCAGTTCGGCCGGCTCGACGCCCTGGGCCAGCCATCGGACGGTGAACGCGGTGAGCTCGCTGGCGGCCAGCGCGGTGGGGTGGCCGTGGGTGAGCCCGGACTGCAGCTGGGACGCGCCGGAGACCTGCCGGTCCGTCAACGTGCGGACCAGCCCGAGCGGGGCGACCCGCATGTTCGCGCCGCAGCCCTTGGAGCCGAGGTCGGACGCGTCCTGCCAGGGCCGGCCGGTGGAGAGCCGGAAGCAGGACCGCAGGCAGGTCATGCCGGGGGCGCGGTCGTTGGCCGGGGAGCGCCACCACGCCACGAACTCCTCGCGCAGCGGCAGTTCGAGGCGCAGCGGGACGAGCGGGCCCTCGGCGAGGCCGGTACGCAGGGCGCGGGCGAGCGCCAGCGTCATCTGGGTGTCGTCGGTGACCAGGGCCTTCTTCGGGAGCGGGAGCTGCCGCCAGTCGGGGCTGAGCAGGCCGATCTCGTGCAGGTTCAGGAACTCGGTGCGCTTGCCCAGGGCGTCGCCGATCGCCAGCCCCAGCATCGATCCCGTCGCCCGCCCCATGACCCGTGCCCCTCTCAGACCTCGACCAGCAGTTCCTTGAGTCCGCGGATCACGTAGCCGGGGTTCCACTCGGGCTCGCGCACCAGCGTCAGCCCGGGGGCCTTGCGGAGCAGCGCACCGTAGGACTCGGTGAGTTCAAGTCTGGCAAGGGGCGCGCCGAGACAGAAGTGAATTCCGGCGCCGAAGGTGATGTGCGGGTTGTCGGCGCGGCCGAGGTCGAGCCGGTCGGGGTCGGTGAAGCGCTCGGGGTCGCGGTTGGCGGAGCCGAACAGCAGGGCGACCTCGGCGCCGCGCGGGATCGTCACGCCGCCCACCTCGATGTCCTCCAGCACCCAGCGTTCGAACATCTGCAGCGGGGTGTCGTAGCGCATCAGCTCTTCGACGGCGGTGGGCAGCAGTTCGTCCACCGCGCCGCGCAGCCGGGCGAGTTCGCCGGGGTTGCGGAGCAGCGCCCACCAGCCGTTGCCGGTGGTGTTGACGGTCGCCTCGTGGCCGGCGTTCAGCAGCAGCACGCAGGTGGAGATCATCTCCTGCTCGCTGAGCACCTGCCCGTCCTCGGCGGCCTGGGCCAGCGCGCTGATCAGGTCGGTGCCCGGCTCCTCGCGCCGGCGGCGGATCAACTCCCGCAGGTAGGCGGAGAATTCGAGGCTGGCGGTGACGGCACGCCGGGCGGTGTCCTGGTCCGGGTTGAGTTCGAACATGCCGGTGATGTCGGCCGACCAGGGCCGCAGCAGGTGCCGGTCCGGCTCGGGGACGCCGAGCATCTCGGCGATCACGGCGACCGGCAGCGGCTCGGCGACCTTCGCGATCAGGTCGCCGCCGCCGTCGGCGAGCAGGTCGTCGACCAGTTCGCCGGCCAGCCGCCGTACGGTCGGGCGCAGCGACTCGACCATGCGCGGGGTGAACGCCTTCGCCACCAGCCGCCGGATCCGGGTGTGGTCGGGGCCCTCCAGGTCGAGCAGGCCGTGGTCGTTGAGGGTGTGGAACGGCTCGTGCGCCGGGTTCGGCGCGGGCTGCCCGAACTCCTCGTGGCTGAAGCGGTGGGTGTAGGTGCGCCCCAACCGCCGGTCCCGCAGCAGCGCGTTGACGTCCGCGTACCGGGACACCAGCCACTGGTCGCTCGGCCCGTAGTGGACGACCGGCGACTGCTCGCGCAGCGCGGCGTAGGCCGGGTACGGGTGGGCCACGAACTCGGCCGACCACGGGTCGAAGACGTCGATCGCCACGGTGCGCTCTCCCTGCTCGTCGGACTGCCATCGTATGCCGTCCGACCTGCGGGTTTTCGATCAGCCCCGGGCGAGGTCGCCGCTGACCAGCCGTCGGACCAGCTTCGGCAGCGCCTCCGAGATCGGCTCCCGGACGACTTCTGACGCCGCGTCGTCGTACGGGGTGGGCTCGCCGTTCACCACGATCAGCTTCGCGCCGTGCTCCAGCGCGATCCGCGGCAGCAGCGCCGCCGGCATCACCTGCAGCGAACTGCCCACCGCCAGGAAGACCTGGCAGGCCTTGGCGACCGCGTCCGCCTGCTGCAACGTCCGCTCGTCCAGTGCCTCGCCGAACATCACGGTGCGCGGCCGCAGCACCGCCCCGCACTCCGCGCACGCCGGGTCGTCCTCGCCCGCCGCGACGCGTTCCAGTGCCGCCGCCATCGGAGAGACCACCCGGCACCGGACGCACTGCACCTCGGCGGCGGTGCCGTGCAGCTCGACCACCTTCCGGGCCGGCAGGCCCGCCGCCCGGTGCAGGCCGTCCACGTTCTGCGTCAGGACCCGCATCGGCACCCCGGCCCGTTCCAGGTCCACCAGCGCCCGGTGGCCCGCGTTCGGCTTCGCGTCCACCGCCCCGGCGTCCCGCCGCATCAGCCAGGACCGCCGTCGCACCTCGGCGCTCGCCAGGTACGGCCCGATCGTCACCAGCTCCTGCGCACTCGGATCCCGCTGCCACAGCCCCTGCGGTCCCCGGTAGTCGGGAATCCCCGAATCCGTCGAGATTCCCGCCCCCGTCAGCACCGCCACCAGCGGCCGCTTCTCCGTCATGCCCGGGACGGTACGGCCCGCAGCCCGTTCCGGCCACCGGTTATCACCGGCCGGAACGCCGCCAGGTAGCACACTGCGCCGACCGTCAGGAAGTCCAGCGACGCCCCCATCAGCAGCGTGCCCACCAGAACCAGCACCGGGCTCCACCAGCGCACCGCCCTGCGCACCGTCAGACGCACCAGCAGCGCCAGCAGCCCGACGTACAGCAGCATCGGCACCACCGTGTACACCAGCGGCATCACCCCCGGCACCGACTGCACCCGGTCGAACAGCTCCGACCGCGCCGCGGAGTCCGCGGAGACCGCGTTCGCGTACAGGTCGACGGCGCTCTGCGCGAGACCCGACAGCACCCCCGCGAGACCCGCCCCCAGCCAGACCCGGCCCCAGACCCCGCGCTCGCCGCCCAACCGCCACAGCTCCACCAGCCCGAACCCCAGCAGCGCCAACCCCGCGAACAACGCCAGGTGCCCGACCGTCCAGCCGACCCCCACCCCGCGCGACCCCGGCACCAACCGCACCGCCCCGTACACCGCGAGCAGCCCCGCCGAGAACCCCAACGCCCGACGCCCCGTGACCATCGCCAACCCCTTTGCGAGAGTGCCTCTTTCGACACCCCCAACCCTCCCGCAACGGCCCGCGGCGCAACTCCCCCGCACCGGTGAACCCCCCACCTCCCCCTCCGGGGGGAGAGAGAGCGCGAACCCGGGGAGACCACCCCCCTCTCACTCCCCCGCCGTGACCGCCCCCGCCTCGTACGCGAAGACCACCGCGTGCACCCGGTCCCGCAGCCCCAGCTTCTGCAACAGGTTGCTGACGTGCGTCTTGACGGTGTGCTCGCTCACCACCAGCTCCCCCGCGATCTCCGCGTTGGACATCCCCCGGGCGACCAGCCGCAACGTCTCCTGCTCCCGCGCCGTCAGGGACTCCAGCAACCGCCCCAGCGGCCGCGACACCGCCAGCGCGCCGCCGGCCTTCCGCGCCGTGACCTCGCCGATGACCCGCCGCGTGACGGACGGAGCCAGCAGCGCCTCCCCGGAGTTCACGACCCGGACCGCATGCGCGAGGTCGTCCCGTCGGACGTCCTTGAGCAGGAACCCGCTCGCCCCGGCGTACAGCGCGTCGAAGACGTAGTCGTCGACGTCGAAGGTCGTCAGCATGATGACCTTGCAGCGCGGCAGCTCCGCGCACACCCGCCGGGCCGCCTCCAGCCCGTCCATCACCGGCATGCGGACGTCCAGCAGCAGGACGTCGGGGTCGTGGGCGCGTACGGCGTCGATCGCCTGTTGTCCGTCCCCCGCCTCCGCCACGACCTCGATGTCGGGCTGGGCGTCGAGGATCACCCGAACCCGGCGCGCACCAGTTCCTGGTCGTCCGCGATCACCACTCGTATGGTCAACTCGTCACCCCTTCTCAGATGTTGAGCGGCAGCACGGCCGCCACCAGATATCCGGGCCCGTCGGTCCGCGGCCCGGCCTCGGCACTGCCGCCGCAGGCCGCGGCCCGCTCGCGGATCGAGAGCAGGCCGCGCCCGCCCGACCGGCCGTCGACACCCCCGCCGACCAGGACGGCGCCGGCCCCGACCCCGTCGTCCGCGATCTCCACCCCCAGCGAGCCGTCCCGGACCGCGACGCGCACCACGACCCGCCCGGCCCGGGCGTGCTTGACCACGTTGGTGAGCGCTTCCTGGACGATCCGGTACGCCGCGGCCTGCACCTCCGCGGGTCCGCCCTCCTCGATGCGGGCGTCGACGTCGACGCCCGATTCGCGGACGCGGTCGAGCACCCCGGCGAGTTCGGACAGTCGCGGCTGGGGGGCGAGCGCGGGCGCCGCCCCCTCCTCCTTCAACACGCCCAGCACCCGCCGGAGTTGGACCATCGCGTCGCGCCCGGAGTCGGCGATCGCGTCGAACGCGCGGATCGCCCGGTCGGGGTTGTTGCGCACCACGAGCGGCCCGGCCTCGGCCTGGACGACCATCAGCGAGACGGCGTGGGCCAGGATGTCGTGCATCTCGCGGGCGATCCGAGCGCGTTCCTCGGCGACGGCCCGGGCGGCGTCGCTGGCGGCGCGCAGCCCGGCCTGCCGGGCGCGTTCGGCCTCGACGCCGGCGAGGCGGCGCAGCTCCCGTACCAGTGAGCCGAAGACGAAGCTGCCGACGGACACCACCAGGCTGAACATCATGCCGCTGATGGAGCGGGTGCCGACCACGTTGCCGACCACGCTGAGGGTGAGCAGCAGCAGGCGCTGCCAGTCCTTGCCGCGGTCGGCGACGGTGTAGATCGCGACGGCCATGCCGACCTGGATCTGCGGCATCGCGAAGTGCGCCAGCGCGGACAGCGCCATGGTGGGCAGGGTGCAGATCAGCAGCACCAGCCAGGGGTTGCGGCGTCGCCACCACAGCGGCACCGATCCGACCAGGGCCAGCGCGTACTCCCACCAGGTGCCGCCGGGGTGCTCCGGGTCGGAGTACACCCCGGACACCGCGACCCCGACGGCGAGTGCGACCAGCGGCGCGTCCACCGCCCACGGCCGGGCCCTCCCCCAGGCCAGCAGGCCTTCCGTCCATCTCCCCATCCGCATCCGCGCATCCTCTCGCATCGTCGTCCGGCCGCCGCCCTCCCCCGGCCCTCGGAAGCCGGCCGGAACGCCGGGGGAACGCCGAGGGGCGCCCCCGGCCGGGAGCGCCCCTGACGATGCCTCACCGAGGAGGCGTCACAGCAGCCGCTTGATCTCTCCACGCGCCCGGTAGAACCCGCCGGACCCGGACTCCCGGACCTCGGCGACCAGGTAGCGCGCGCCGGCGACCCGGACGTCCTTCGGGAACTGCACCCGCCAGGACGGGTCGAAGCCGGGCGACACGACCCGCACCCGCAGCCGGCTGCCGTCGGCGACGCACTCCACCTCGACGCCGCTGCCGACGGCCGCGGTGACGCTGACGGTCTCCAGCACCGCGGACGGCACGACCCGCTCGATGGAGCCGCCGGTCACCTCGGCGGTGGCCGGCAGGGTGCCCTGCTCGGCGGCCTGCACGGCGCCGGGCGTGGCGTCCAGGCAGGCCAGCGAGCCGTCCGTGGTGACGACGTACAGGCGGCCGTCGCGGTACTGCATGCTGTACGCCGAGCCGCAGCCGGTGCCGAGCTTCCACAGCCGGGTGCCGTCGGCGGCGAAGCAGTAGACGGACGAGTGGTTGTCGCCCGCGAACACGTACTCGCCGTCCGGGGAGGCCGCGCAGGAGAACACCGAGGCGTCGCACTTGTACGCGGCGACCTCGACGCCGTCGGCCTTGCGGAGCCGGTGCACCCAGCCCTGCGTGGTGCCGGCGAACACCTCGTCCTTCTCCTGCCAGCCGAACAGCACCGCGCCCTTGGTGCGGGTGTGCCACTGCTGGTCGCCGCCGCGCTTGGCGTACCGGGCGACGCCCGCCGACCAGCCGTGGTAGACGGAGTCGGCGTCGCAGCGCACCATCCAGCCGGAGCTGCCCTGGGCGTTGCGCCGCCACTGGAACTCGTCCTCGTGGTCGACGGTGGTCAGCCCGCCGTTCGCGTCGGCGACGCCGAGGACGCCGTCGTGGATGTCCAGCCAGTAGATGTCGACGTCCTGGGCGATCTCGTACGCCACCCGCGGCACCTTGCCGCCGAGGTCGTACACCTTGCCGTCGTCGCAGCCCGCGTAGATCCACCAGTCGTCGGCGACGATGCACTTGACGCCGTCGGGCAGGCCGAACCGGCCGGTGACCCGGCCGTCCATGGTCAGCGTGTAGACGTCGCCGCTCTCGTTGCCGACCCAGGCGTGCTCCTCGCCGACGTACACCCCGAACGCGGGCGAGCCGGAGCGGAAGCGCCACAGCATCGGCGCCTGACGGGCGGTGGAGCGGGTCGAGGTGATCTGCCGGCGGGTCACGGACCGGCGCTGGCGCGCCCCCTGGACGGCCGGCGCGTAGCCCTTGCGAACCTTCTCGCCGATCTTCTTGGCGGCCGTGGCGGCGGCCTTCTCGGCGCTCGGGCAGACCGTGGTCTTCGTCGTGCCGGGCTCACCGATCCGCCCGTACCGGATCGTCAACTCCGCGTCCTTGACCGTGACTTCGTAGAACTTGTGGGCGCTGCCCTGGTCCTCGGAGAGTTCCAGGTAGGTCACCTGCGGGTCTGCGGAAACGGTGGCGGACATGGCCGACGCCCCTTTCGGGCACAGAGTTCGGGGGGTGTCGGCGGGGCTCTCGCCGCCTGCCGACACACCTCAATCTAGGCCCCGCCACCGACAGCCACGGCGGCCGGGTCAGCCGTTGGACACCTGCACGCCGCCGCTCACGGCGCGGGCGATCAGGACGTGCGGCGCCCCGACGACCGAGGGCACCTTGACGTCGGTGCCGCCGCTGTCGGCATGCGCCTCCACCTGGTACTGCTCCCCCGCCGGCACCTTCACCATCAGGCCGCCGGAGTCGGTGGACATCTCCGCCCGGGTCGGCGCCTCGGCGAACCGGGCCTCCACCCCGCCGGAGACCACCGACAGCTTCACGTTCTTCGACTTCAGCCCGAAGGTGTTGATCCCCCCGGAGGTCACCTTGGCGTCCACGTCGCCCGCCACGTCGTGCAGTTGGATGCCGCCGCTGGTCTGGGTGAGCTTCAGCTTGGTGCCGGCCGGGACGCGCACCTCGTAGCCGATCCCGCAGCTGGAGCAGGAGTACGTCAGCTTCAGCACCCCGTCCTTGAGTTCGTGGCTGCCCTGCGGCTCCTGGTCCCGCCAGGCGCGCTTCTCCAGCACCTGCACCGGGCCGTCGCCGACCTTGACGTCGATCCCGCCGCTGGTCCCGTCGACGACCAACTGGTCGACCTGCCCGGGCACTTCGTACGACACCGTCTTGCGCTGCTGATCCCCCCAGGGCCCGCAGCCCACCGCCCCGATCACCAGCAGTCCCACGACCGCCGCCGCCCCCATGATCCGCTTCACCGCGGCCTCCTTTCGACAGCCCCGATTCTTCCGTCCGCCGGGCCCGCGCGCCTCCCTCCACGGAGTGGTTCCGCCGCCTCCGTCGCCAGGGGGATCCCCTAGGTGAAACCGAGGGGATCCCCGGGAACGCCGCAGGGCGGCCACCCCGAGTGGGGTGACCGCCCTGCGGTTCGACCGAAGGATCAGCCGGTGTACGGACCGTAGTCGTAGTCGTCCAGCGGGACGGCCTGACCGGAGCCCGCGCCGAACGGCGACAGGTCGTAGTCGTCGTAGCCGACGGCGGAGTACATCGCGGCCTTGGCCTCTTCGGTCGGCTCGACCCGGATGTTGCGGTAGCGGGGCAGACCCGTACCGGCCGGGATGAGCTTACCGAGGATGACGTTCTCCTTGAGGCCCAGCAGCGGGTCCGACTTGGCGTGGATCGCCGCGTCGGTGAGGACCCGGGTCGTCTCCTGGAAGGAGGCGGCCGACAGCCAGGACTCGGTGGCCAGCGAGGCCTTGGTGATACCCATCAGCTGCGGACGGCCGGAGGCGGGGTGGCCGCCCTCGGACACCACGCGACGGTTCTCCTGCTCGAAGCGGCCGCGCTCGACCAGCTCGCCCGGCAGCAGCTCGGCGTCGCCCGACTCGATGATCGTCACGCGGCGGAGCATCTGCCGGATGATGATCTCGATGTGCTTGTCGTGGATCGACACACCCTGCGAGTTGTAGACCTTCTGGACTTCGGCGACCAGGTGGATCTGGACGGCACGCTGGCCCATGATCCGCAGCACGTCGTGCGGGTTGGTGGCGCCGACGGTCAGCTTCTGGCCGACCTCGACCGCCTCGCCCTCGCTGACGAGCAGCTTGACGCGCTTGGAGACCGGGTAGGCGATCTCGTCCGAGCCGTCGTCGGGGGTGACGACGACCTTGCGGGTCTTCTCGGTGTCCTCGATGCGGACCCGACCCTGCGCCTCCGAGATCGGGGCGACACCCTTCGGGGTACGCGCCTCGAAGAGCTCGACGACACGCGGCAGACCCTGGGTGATGTCGTCACCGGCCACACCACCGGTGTGGAAGGTACGCATGGTCAGCTGGGTACCGGGCTCACCGATGGACTGGGCGGCGATGATGCCGACCGCCTCACCGATGTCGACCAGCTTGCCGGTGGCCAGCGAGCGGCCGTAGCAGAAGGCACAGGTGCCGACCGCCGACTCACAGGTCAGGATCGAGCGGACCTTGACCGAGCTGACGCCGTTCCGGATCAGCTCGTCCATCAGGACGTCGCCGAGGTCGGTGTTGGCGGTCGCGATCAGCTTGCCGTCGACAGTGATGTCCTCGGCGAGCATGCGGGCGTACACGCTGGTCTCGACGTCGTCGGCCTTGCGCAGCACACCGTCCGCGCCGACCTGGCCGATCTCCAGCTTGAGGCCGCGCTCGGTGCCGCAGTCCTCCTCGCGGATGATCACGTCCTGCGAGACGTCCACCAGACGACGGGTCAGGTAACCCGAGTCGGCGGTACGCAGCGCGGTGTCGGCCAGACCCTTACGGGCACCGTGGGTGGAGATGAAGTACTCCAGCACGGACAGGCCCTCACGGAACGAGGCCTTGATGGGACGGGCGATGGTCTCGTTCTTCGCGTTCGACACCAGACCACGCATACCGGCGATCTGACGCATCTGCATCATGTTTCCGCGCGCGCCCGAGTCGACCATCATGAAGATGGGGTTCGTCTTCGGGAAGTTCGCGGACATCGCGTCGGCGACCTCGTTGGTCGCGCGGGTCCAGATGCCGATGAGCTCGGACTTGCGCTCGTTGTCGGTGATCAGACCGCGCTCGTACTGGCGCTGGACCTTCTCCGCCTGCGCCTCGTAGCCCTCCAGGATGGCGGGCTTGCTCGGCGGGACGATGACGTCCGAGATCGAGACGGTGACACCGGAACGGGTCGACCAGTGGAAGCCGGACGCCTTCAGGTTGTCGAGCGTCGCGGCGACGACGACCTTCGGGTAGCGCTCGGCGAGGTCGTTGACGATCGCCGACAGCTGCTTCTTGCCGACCTCGTAGTCGACGAACGGGTAGTCCTCGGGCAGCAGCTCGTTGAAGAGCGCGCGGCCCAGGGTGGTGGTGATCCGGAACGGCTCGCCGTCGGTCCAGGTCGGCTGACCGTCCTCGTCCACCGGCGCGGCCCAGCCGCGCGGCGGCACGGTGCCGGCCGGCATGCGCAGGTCGATCGGGGCCTGGACGTCCAGCTCGCGGGCGTCGAAGGCCATGATCGCCTCGGCGGTCGAGGAGAAGGAACGGCCCTTGCCCTTGACCTCCTCGCGGTCCGAGGTGAGGAAGAACAGGCCCAGCACCATGTCCTGGGTCGGCATGGTGACGGGGCGACCGTCGGCCGGCTTCAGGATGTTGTTCGAGGACAGCATCAGGATGCGGGCCTCGGCCTGCGCCTCCGCGGACAGCGGCAGGTGCACGGCCATCTGGTCGCCGTCGAAGTCCGCGTTGAACGCGGTGCAGACGAGCGGGTGGATCTGGATGGCCTTGCCCTCGACCAGCTGCGGCTCGAAGGCCTGGATGCCGAGGCGGTGCAGGGTGGGCGCACGGTTCAGCAGAACCGGGTGCTCGGCGATGACCTCTTCGAGGACGTCCCACACGACCGGGCGGGCGCGCTCGACCATGCGCTTGGCCGACTTGATGTTCTGCGCGTGGTTCAGGTCGACCAGGCGCTTCATCACGAACGGCTTGAAGAGCTCCAGCGCCATGGCCTTCGGCAGACCGCACTGGTGCAGCTTGAGCTGCGGGCCGACGACGATGACCGAACGGGCCGAGTAGTCGACTCGCTTGCCGAGCAGGTTCTGACGGAAACGACCCTGCTTGCCCTTCAGCATGTCGCTGAGGGACTTCAGCGGGCGGTTGCCCGGGCCGGTGACCGGACGGCCGCGACGGCCGTTGTCGAACAGCGCGTCGACCGCTTCCTGCAGCATGCGCTTCTCGTTGTTCACGATGATCTCGGGCGCGCCGAGGTCGAGAAGCCGCTTCAGGCGGTTGTTGCGGTTGATGACGCGGCGGTACAGGTCGTTCAGGTCGGAGGTGGCGAAGCGGCCACCGTCGAGCTGGACCATCGGACGCAGGTCCGGCGGGATCACCGGGACGCAGTCGAGCACCATGCCCTTGGGCTTGTTGCTGGTCTGCAGGAAGGCGGAGACGACCTTGAGGCGCTTGAGCGCACGGGTCTTCTTCTGGCCCTTGCCGGTACGGATGATCTCGCGGAGGCGCTCGGCCTCCTCGCCCAGGTCGAAGGACTCAAGGCGGTCCTTGAGGGCCGCCGCGCCCATCGAGCCGGAGAAGTAGGTGCCGAAGCGGTCGCGCAGCTCGCGGTAGAGCAGCTCGTCGCCCTCGAGGTCCTGGACCTTGAGGTTCTTGAAGCGGGCCCACACCTCGTCCAGGCGGTCGATCTCGCGCTGGGTGCGGTCGCGGAGCTGCTTCATCTCGCGCTCGGCGCCCTCGCGGACCTTGCGGCGGACGTCCGCCTTGGCGCCCTCGGCCTCGAGCTCGGCCAGGTCGGACTCGGCCTTCTTGGCCCGGGCCTCGAGGTCGGAGTCGCGGCGGTTCTCGATCTGCTGGCGCTCGACCGAGACGTGCGCCTCCAGGGAGGGGAGGTCGCGCTGACGGCGCTCGTCGTCCACCCAGGTGATCATGTAGGCGGCGAAGTAGATGACCTTCTCGAGGTCCTTCGGCGCCAGGTCGAGCAGGTAGCCCAGTCGCGACGGGACACCCTTGAAGTACCAGATGTGGGTGACCGGGGCGGCGAGCTCGATGTGGCCCATCCGCTCACGGCGCACCTTGGCGCGGGTCACCTCGACGCCGCAGCGCTCACAGATGATGCCCTTGAAGCGGACGCGCTTGTACTTACCGCAGTAGCACTCCCAGTCCCGGGTGGGACCGAAGATCTTCTCGCAGAAAAGGCCGTCCTTTTCCGGCTTCAGCGTGCGGTAGTTGATGGTCTCCGGCTTCTTCACCTCGCCGTGCGACCACTGGCGGATGTCGTCGGCGGTGGCCAGTCCGATGCGGAGCTCGTCGAAGAAGTTGACGTCAAGCACTGGTCGTCAAGCCCTCTTTCGTGATTCGAGAGTCTGTCTGTTGGTCTGAGGGGGGCCTGGGGGCGGACCGACCGGGCTGCGCTTGTTCAGGCAGCCCGGCCGGCCCGACCTCCGTCAGACCTCTTCGACGCTGCTCGGCTCGCGCCGGGACAGGTCAATGCCGAGCTCCTCGGCGGCGCGGAACACGTCCTCGTCGCTGTCGCGCATCTCGATGGACTGGCCGTCCGAGGACAGCACCTCCACGTTGAGGCAGAGCGACTGCATTTCCTTGATGAGGACCTTGAAGGACTCGGGAATGCCGGGCTCGGGGATGTTCTCGCCCTTGACGATGGCCTCGTAGACCTTCACACGGCCGAGGACGTCGTCGGACTTGATGGTGAGCAGCTCCTGCAGCGCGTACGCGGCGCCGTATGCCTCAAGGGCCCACACCTCCATCTCACCGAAGCGCTGACCACCGAACTGCGCCTTACCACCGAGCGGCTGCTGGGTGATCATCGAGTACGGGCCGGTCGAACGGGCGTGCAGCTTGTCGTCGACCAGGTGGTGCAGCTTGAGGATGTACATGTAGCCGACCGAGACCGGCATCGGGAACGGCTCGCCGGAGCGGCCGTCGAACAGCCGGGCCTTGCCGGTGGAGTTCACCAGGCGCTCACCGTCACGGGTGAGGGTGGTGTTGTCCAGCAGGCCGGTGATCTCGTCCTCGCGGGCGCCGTCGAACACCGGGGTGGCGAGGTTGGTGCCGCCCTCGACGGTGTCCGCGCCGATCACCTGCAGGCGCTTGGCCCACTCGTCGGCGAGGCCGGAGACGTCCCAGCCCTGCTTGGCGAGCCAGCCCAGGTGAATCTCCAGGACCTGTCCCGGGTTCATTCGGGACGGGACACCCAGCGGGTTCAGGATGATGTCGACCGGGGTGCCGTCCTCCAGGAACGGCATGTCCTCGACCGGCAGGATCTTGGAGATGACACCCTTGTTGCCGTGACGGCCGGCCAGCTTGTCACCGTTGGTGATCTTGCGCTTCTGGGCGACGTAGACGCGGACCAGCTGGTTCACGCCCGGGGGAAGCTCGTCCCCCTCCTCGCGGTCGAAGACGCGGACGCCGATGACCTTGCCGGACTCGCCGTGCGGCACCTTCAGCGAGGTGTCGCGGACCTCACGGGCCTTCTCGCCGAAGATCGCGCGGAGCAGGCGCTCCTCCGGGGTCAGCTCGGTCTCACCCTTCGGGGTGACCTTGCCGACCAGGATGTCGCCGGTGACGACGTCGGCGCCGATCCGGATGATGCCGCGCTCGTCGAGGTCGGCGAGGACCTCCTCGGAGACGTTCGGGATGTCCCGGGTGATCTCCTCGGGGCCCAGCTTGGTGTCACGGGCGTCGACCTCGTGCTCCTCGATGTGGATCGAGGAGAGGACGTCGTCCTGGACGAGGCGCTGCGACAGGATGATCGCGTCCTCGTAGTTGTGACCCTCCCAGGACATGAACGCGACCAGGAGGTTCTTGCCGAGGGCCATCTCGCCCTCGTCGGTGCAGGGGCCGTCGGCCAGCACCTGGTTGACCTCGACCCGGGCGCCCTCGTCCACGAGCACCTTCTGGTTGAAGGCGGTGCCCTGGTTGGAGCGGGTGAACTTGGCGGCACGGTACGTGTTGTAGGTGCCGTCGTCGTTCGCCACGGTGACGTAGTCGGCGGAGACCTCCTGGACCACGCCGGCCTTCTCGGCGGTGATCACGTCGGCGGCGTCGACCGCACAGCGGTACTCCATGCCGGTGCCGACCAGCGGGGCCTCGCTCTTCAGCAGCGGCACCGCCTGACGCATCATGTTCGAGCCCATGAGCGCGCGGTTGGCGTCGTCGTGCTCGAGGAACGGGATCATGGCGGTCGCGACCGACACCATCTGGCGCGGCGAGACGTCCATGTAGTCGATCTCGGTGCCGGGGATGTAGTCGATCTCGCCGCCACGGCGGCGGACCAGGACACGCGGCTCGGCGAAGGTCAGCTCCGCGGTCAGCGGGGCGTTGGCCTGCGCGATGACGTAGCGGTCCTCCTCGTCGGCGGTCAGGTAGTCCACGGCCTCGGTGACGACACCGTCGACGACCTTGCGGTACGGGGTCTCGATGAAACCGAACGCGTTGACCCGGCCGTACGAGGCCAGCGAGCCGATCAGACCGATGTTCGGGCCTTCGGGGGTCTCGATCGGACACATGCGGCCGTAGTGCGAGGGGTGCACGTCTCGGACCTCGAAGCCGGCCCGCTCACGGGACAGACCACCGGGGCCGAGCGCGGACAGACGACGCTTGTGGGTCAGGCCCGACAGCGGGTTCGTCTGGTCCATGAACTGCGACAGCTGGCTGGTGCCGAAGAACTCCTTGATGGAGGCGACGACCGGCCGGATGTTGATCAGGGTCTGCGGCGTGATCGCCTCGACGTCCTGGGTGGTCATGCGCTCGCGGACCACTCGCTCCATGCGGGCGAGGCCGGTGCGGACCTGGTTCTGGATCAGCTCGCCGACGTTGCGGAGGCGACGGTTGCCGAAGTGGTCGATGTCGTCGACCTCGATGACGATGTCGCGGCCTTCGCCGTCACGCCACTCGGTCTCGCCGGCGTGCAGCTTCACCAGGTACTTGATCGTCCCGATGATGTCCGGCTCGGTGAGCACACCGGAGTCGAGCGACTCGGCGTTGCCCAGCTTGCGGTTCACCTTGTAGCGGCCGACCTTCGCCAGGTCGTAGCGCTTCGGGTTGAAGTACAGGTTCTCCAGCAGCGTCTGCGCGGCCTCACGCGTGGGCGGCTCGCCCGGGCGCAGCTTGCGGTAGATGTCCAGGAGCGCGTCGTCCTGGCCCTGGGTGTGGTCCTTCTCCAGGGTGGCGCGCATCGACTCGTACTCGCCGAACTCCTCGAGAATCATCTCGTTGGTCCAGCCGAGAGCCTTCAGCAGCACGGTGACCGACTGCTTGCGCTTGCGGTCGATGCGGACACCGACCATGTCGCGCTTGTCGATCTCCATCTCCAGCCAGGCACCGCGGGAGGGGATGATCTTGGCGGAGAAGATGTCCTTGTCGGAGACCTTGTCCAGGGTGGAGTCGAAGTAGACACCGGGGGAACGCACCAGCTGGGACACGACGACACGCTCGGTGCCGTTGATGATGAACGTGCCCTTGTTGGTCATGAGCGGGAAATCGCCCATGAACACGGTCTGGGACTTGATCTCACCGGTCTCGTTGTTGGTGAACTCCGCGGTGACGAAGAGCGGGGCCGCGAAGGTGAAGTCGCGGTCCTTGCACTCATCGATGGAGTTCTTCGGCGGCTCGAAACGGTGGTCCCGGAAGGTCAGGGACATCGACCCGCTGAAGTCCTCGATCGGGGAGATCTCCTCGAAGATCTCCTCCAGACCGGACTTCGTGGGGACGTCCTGACCACTCTCCAGGGCAGCCTCGACCCGGGACTTCCAGGCCGCATTGCCGAGCAGCCAGTCAAAGCTCTCGGTCTGCAGGGCCAGGAGGTTCGGGACCTCGAGGGGCTCCTTGATCTTCGCGAACGAGACGCGGAGCGGGGCGGTGGATGCGGAATTGTTCGAGGCGTTGCGCGGCGCGGCCAAGAGGGGGGTCCTTCCGAGGGCTCGGAGCTCACTACGCGCGTACCGTCCGGGCCTTGGCCGAGGCGGAAAACCCCAGGTCAGGACAGGGGCCACTCCGGGCGACGAGTCACGGAGCAGCTAATAGGCAGCGCAAAGGGACAGTGTAGCCAATGGCGACACTGCTAGCAAGCCCTGATTCGGAGACCGAATCGGACGCTCCTCCCGTACAACCGACAACCCGGGCAGTGATCCCTCACCGGCCGGGCCGTCTCACCCACTCCTGCGTCACCGGGGAACCTTCCCAGTGCCGCCGCCGAATATGCATCGGAGGCGGTTCCGCTTGGACACGCGCCTTGAGAATCGCGCGCCGCGTGCTGTTCGTCAAGGCCCCCACCAGGGTGTGGACCTCGTACTGCTCATCGTCCCAACCACTCACGGCGTTACACACGGCCTGTGACGGGGTCGCGACGACAGCGATCACCCTACCCCCGGACACCGACAGGATCCGAGTCCGCTGCGGGCCGAACGAAGGCGGAAAAAAGCAGGCCGGGCCGGCCACCCCGAAGGGTGGCCGGCCCGGCCGGAAGAGCACCTCTCAGAGAGAGGAGAAAGTCACTTGACGGTGACCTTGGCGCCAGCGCCCTCGAGCTGAGCCTTCGCCTTCTCGGCGACGTCCTTGGCAACCTTCTCCAGGACCTTGGCACCAGCGGTGTCAACGAGGTCCTTGGCCTCCTTCAGGCCGAGGGAGGTCAGGGCGCGCACCTCCTTGATGACCTGGATCTTCTTGTCGCCGGCACCCTCGAGGACGACGTCGAACTCGTCCTGCTCCTCAACGGCCTCGGCGGCGGCAGCGCCACCGGCGGCGGCGGCAACGGCGACCGGGGCGGCGGCGGTGACGTCGAACTTGTCCTCGAACGCCTTGACGAACTCGGAGAGCTCGATCAGGGTCATGCCCTCGAACTCGGCAAGCAGTTCGTCGGTGCTGAGCTTCGCCATGATTGGCGTCCTTCCACTAATTCGGCAGGTGCCGGATGTACGGGTTGGCGGGCGTACTGACGGGCCCGCTGGGACGGGGAGTGGTTACTCCGCGTCCACGGCGGGAGCCGGAGTACCGGCACCGCCCTGCTCGACCTTCTCGCGCAGCGCTTCCACGGTGCGAACGAGCTTGGACGGGAGCGCCTGGAAGACCGCAGCAGCCTGGGACGGCTTGGCCTTCATCGCACCCGCCAGCTTGGCGAGCAGCACCTCGCGGGACTCGAGGTCCGCGAGCTTCTTGATCTCATCGGCGGACAGCGCCTTACCGTCAAGGACACCGCCCTTGATGATGAGAGCAGGGTTCTCCTTGGCGAAGTCACGCAGAGCCTTCGCCGACTCCACCGGGTCACCGGTGACGAAGGCGACAGCCGTCGGGCCGGCGAACAGGTCGTCCAGCTCGGAGATCCCGGCCTCGTTGGCCGCGATCTTGGTCAGCGTGTTCTTCACCACGGCGTAATCGGCGTTGCCGGTGAGCGAGCGACGCAGCGTCTTGAGCTGCTTCACCGTGAGACCGCGGTACTCGGTCAGAACGGCGGCGCTGGAAGCACGGAACTTGTCCGTGATCTCGGCGACGTCGGCAGCCTTGTCGGGCCTGGCCATAGGCTTACGCCTCCTTCCGTGATGTCGAAGTCGGGCCGACCTTCGAAAAGTCGACCATTCAACGCCGCGGACCCCCGGAAGCTGAAAAAGCCCCGGCGCGCAGGCGCACGGGGCTTGCATGACCTCGACGAACCGTAAACGGCTCGGAGATCCTGTCTGCTCCACAACCTGCGCGGGCGACCCGCACGAGGCGGATCCTTCGGCACCACCCGCCCTCTCGGGCACATGGCGACAACCAGCGGTCTTTGGCTCGGCCAGCCTATCGGCCCGTGCCGATTTCCCCAAATCGGCTCCGGGCAAACGCTACGGGAAGGGCGGCGCGGTGGCGCCGGACTCCGGCACGGTGTCCGCCTCGGCGGGGGCCTGCACCGAGATCGCGGAGCTGCCGAACTCGCTGTAGCCGATGGTGTCCACCTCGGCGGCCGCCCGCCGCAGCTGGACCAGCTGGTCGCGGTCGTTGAGCCACAGGTCGAGCACCACGTCGCCGGGGCCGAGCGCGGCCTCCAGGGCCTGCCGCCGGCCCTGGTCGAGCTGGGTCTGCGCGGCGGCGTACCGGTCGGCGGTCAGGGTGACCCGGTAGTGCTGGACGGTGACGTCCAGCAGCTTCTCCTCGCCGACCAGCACCGGGTCGTCGGCGGCGGCCGCGGCGGCGGTGGCGATCACCGGGCTGATCCGGTCGATCAGCGCCGAGTAGGGGCTGCGGCTCCCGGTGTACTTCTCCCAGTGCGGGCCGCCGAGCCGGGCGGCCGTCCCCGGGTCGCCGCCCACGTAGGCGGAGGTGTCCATCACCATCAGCCGCCGGGTATCGGCGTCGTCCCGGTACTGCAGCACCGTCTTGGGCGCCCAGAACAGCGCGCCCTTGGCCCGATCCTCCCCAAGGATGGCCCGGAACTCGGACCGCCTGGCCTCGTGCAGCGCCAGCTGGGCGGAGAGCAGCACCCCGTGCGGGGACCGGTCGGTGGGCGTGGCCTGCACGCCGGACGGGGACGGGGTGGCCGGCCGGGCGCTGTCGCCGTCCGCCCCGGAGCCGGTGCAGCCGCCGGCCGCGGCCAGCAGCAGGGTGGCCGCCAGCAGGGCCGCCGCCGTACGTACGCGTGCCGCCATCGGTCCCTCCTTCCGGCCGTCCGTTCCGCTCCCCCACCTTGTCACGCGTCCCGTCCGGCCCGGCAGCTGCCCCGGGCCGGACGGGACCGGGATCACTGCTTCAGCAGATCGGTCAGCGAGAAGACCTCGGAGTCGGCCGGGGCCTTGGTCGGCTGGACGGATCCGAGGGAGCTGAAGACGATCTTGGCGGCGCCGGTCGACAGCCCGCTGCTGGACTGCTGGACGACCTCGCCCTTGGCGTTGATCCAGAACTCGGTGGTGACGGTCGAGCCCTTCTTCTTCAGCTCGGCCAACACCTGGGTCTTCAGCTCCGCGGCCAGCTGCATCTTCTCGACCAGCGCGTCCACCGGGACGTCGCTGCGGTAGTGCGTGGTGCTCTGGCCCGCCACCGACTCGGTGCCGGCCTCGGTCGCGGTCGGAGCGGCGACGGCCAGCTGCACGGCCGGGTCCATCAGCTCCATGGTGGTGGCGAAGCCGCCCGCGTCGCTGCCGCCCGGGGCGCCCTGGGCGGTGGCCTTCGGGTCGATCTTCATCCAGGTCTTGCCGCCGGCCGCATCGGCCATGTCGGCGCCGACGCCGACGTACATCACGTCGCCGACGAAGAGGACCTTGGCGTCCTCACCGTCGGACTTGGTGTTGAGCAGGAAGGACTTCGGGGCCTTCCAGACGAACTCGCCGGTGCCCTCGGTGCCGCCGCTGACGGTGAGCTTGGCGCTGCCGGCCTTCTCCATCACGGCGGCCGAGGCGAGCAGCGCCTCCTTGGCGCCGAGCTTGGCACCGCCCTTGCCGGCCGAGCCGTCCGCACTGGCCGTGCCGGACGCGGCGGCGGAGGCGCCGGTGCTCGGCTTGCTGTCCGCAGTGGTGCTGCTCGATCCGGAGCTGCTGCAGGCGGTCAACAGGCCTGCCGCCAGACAGGCCGCGGCAACGGTACGCAGTGCACGCACGAGAGTCCCCCTCTTATCCGATTCTCATGTCGAAAGGCCATCGGACTCTATCCGATGACCCATCGGCACGCGCCGGACAAAAGGCACCGGGCCCGCACCCCCAAAGGGGTGCGGGCCCGGTGAGTTGACCGCGTGGGGAACTGACCTGGGGTCAGAGCGCCGCCGGGTCCTCCTCGACGAGGAGGTTGCGGGTGCGGTTCGGGTCCACCTGGATGCCGGGGCCCATGGTGGTGGAGAAGGCGACCTTCTTCAGGTAACGGCCCTTGGCCGCGGCCGGCTTGGCCCGCAGGATCTCGTCCAGCGCCGCGGCGTAGTTCTCGACCAGCTGCTCGTCCGAGAACGAGGCCTTGCCGATGATCAGGTGCAGGTTCGAGTGCTTGTCGACGCGGAACTCGATCTTGCCGCCCTTGATCTCGTTGACGGCCTTGGCGACGTCCGGGGTCACGGTGCCGGTCTTCGGGTTCGGCATCAGGCCACGGGGACCGAGCACGCGGCCCAGGCGGCCGACCTTGCCCATGAGGTCCGGGGTGGCGACGACGGCGTCGAAGTCCAGGCGACCCTTGGCGACCTCGTCGATCAGCTCGTCCGAGCCGACGATGTCGGCGCCCGCAGCACGCGCGGCCTCGGCACGCTCACCGTTCGCGAAGACCAGGACCCGGGCGGTCTTACCGGTGCCGTGCGGGAGGATGACGGTGCTGCGGACCATCTGGTCGGCCTTGCGCGGGTCGACGCCCAGACGCATGGCGACCTCGACGGTGCCGTCGAACTTGGTGACGGAGGTCGCCTTGGCGAGGCGGACGGCCTCGAGGGGGGCGTAGATCCGGGCGCGGTCGACCTGGGCGTCCGCGGCCTTGAGGGCCTTGCTGCGCTTCACTGCTGCTCCTAGTAACTAATGGAGTTCGTGGTATTCACGGGCCGCGCTGGCCCTACCACGGTGGACGTACGGGCTGGTCAGCCCTCGACGGTGATGCCCATCGACCGGGCGGTGCCGGCGATGATCTTCTCCGCGGCGTCCAGGTCGTTGGCGTTCAGGTCGGGCATCTTGGTGGTGGCGATGTCGCGCACCTGGGCCGAGGTCAGCTTGGCGACCTTGGTCTTGTGCGGCTCGCTGGAGCCCTTGTCGATGCCCGCGGCCTTCAGGATGAGGCGCGCAGCCGGCGGGGTCTTCGTGACGAAGGTGAAGGAACGGTCGTCGTAGACCGTGATCTCCACCGGCACGATCATGCCGCGCTGCGACTCGGTGGCCGCGTTGTACGCCTTGCAGAATTCCATGATGTTGACGCCGTGCTGGCCGAGCGCGGGGCCGACCGGCGGGGCCGGGTTGGCCGCACCGGCGTTGATCTGGAGCTTGATAAGCCCCGTGACCTTCTTCTTCTTGGGAGGCATGTCTCTCCGGGTCCTTCCGAGAGGTGGTTACTGAGCTACCCGGCGCCGGGGCGAAACCCGGCTGCCAGGACAGACATCGGACCAGGCTAACCGCTGATGCGGTGCTGGACCAAAACGGTGCCGGGGCGAAGGCTCTCGCCCCGCCCCGGCACCGGAGACCTGTGGGTCAGTTCTTCTGGATCTGGTCGAAGGAGAGCTCGACCGGGGTCTCCCGGCCGAAGATCTCCACCAGGCCCTTGACCTTCTTCGAGTCGGGGTTGATCTCGTTGATGGTCGCCTGCAGGGTGGCGAACGGACCGTCGGTGACGGTGACCGAGTCGCCGACCTCGAAGTCCAGCACCTGCACCTCGACCGGGCGCACCGGCGAGGCCTTGCCGGCCTCCTTGGCGGCGGCGCGCTCGACGTCGGGGGCGAGCATCTTGACGACCTCGTCCAGGGTCAGCGGGTACGGGTCGTAGGCGTTGCCGACGAAGCCGGTGACACCGGGGGTGTTGCGCACGACGCCCCAGGACTCCGGGGTGAGGTCCATGCGGACCAGCACGTAGCCGGGGAGCTTGTTCTGCCGGATGGTCTTGCGGTCGCCGTTCTTGATCTGGACGACCTCCTCCTGCGGAACCTGGGACTCGAAGATGTAGTCCTCGACGTTCAGCGAGACGGAGCGCTGCTCCAGGTTCTGCTTCACGCGGTTCTCGTAGCCGGCGTAGGTGTGGATGACGTACCACTCGCCGGGGGCGCGACGGAGCTGCTCGCGGAACTCGGCGACGGGGTCGGACTCGACCTCCTCGACCTCGGCGGCCTCTTCGGCGACCTCGGCGGCCTCTTCGGCGGTCTCGTCGTCCACCTCGTGCACGGCCTCGACCTCGGCCGGCTCGCCCGCCTCGACCTCGTCGGCGACCTCGACCTCGTCCTCGTCGCTGTCCGCGCCGGTGACGATCTCCTCGGCGGACTCGGCTTCGGCAGCCTCGGCCGCGTCCAGCTCGGCGGCGACATCCGCCTCGCGGACGGTCTCGTCGGCG
Source organism: Kitasatospora sp. NPDC059795 (assembly GCF_042732175.1). Lineage (NCBI taxonomy): Bacteria > Bacillati > Actinomycetota > Actinomycetes > Kitasatosporales > Streptomycetaceae > Kitasatospora > Kitasatospora sp. NPDC059795. The sequence goes on along the minus strand of NZ_JBHWID010000010.1, from coordinate 15,171 downwards.
TCGTACAGGGGGGACTCAGACACGGTCGCTGCTTCTTTCCTGGTTGTGGAACGGATACCTCAACAGTACCGACTCAACGGTAGTCGCCCACGGCCGTTCGCGCCGACAGCTCGACCCGGGCCGAGGAGTTCGGCCCGGGTCGGGGTGGAGTATCGGTGCGGGTTCCGCGGGGATCCCGGTTTCGGTCGGACTGATCGGGCGTCAGCCGAAGAGCCAGAAGGCTCCCTTGGCGAAGACCCAGTCGAGACCGGCGACCAGCAGCATCAGCACGATCACGAAGACCACCACGACGGTGGTGTACTGGATCAGCTGGCTGCGAGTGGGCCAGACGACCTTGCGCAGTTCGGCGATGATCTGGCGGTAGAAGATGCCCATGCGGGCGAACGGGCCCTTCTTGGCCCGCTTGCCGGACTTCTTGCCACCCTCGCCGCCGGACGCCTTGTTGGCACGCCGACGCTCACGCCGGGACAGCTTGCCGTCCGCGGTGGTCTCGTCCGCCGTGTCGGCCCCCTCGGGGTTGCCGCTCTCAGGCGTTGCGGTGGAGCCCGTGGTCTCCGTCACTCGTCCTCACCTGAATCCGGGTCCTGCGGAGCTACCGTGCCTGGTGCACGGGCGATCCGGCGAAAGCAGTGCTGGGCGGGGCCTTCTCCGCATCAAGCCCGCTCGCTCTTCGGAGCGAACGGGCTTGGCACGAGTCGAGCTGCAGGGCACGAGGGACTCGAACCCCCAACCGCCGGTTTTGGAGACCGGTGCTCTACCAATTGAGCTAGTGCCCTTCGGAACCTTGCGGCTCCGTCGTTGGCCCCAACCTACCGTATCCACCCGGCCGTGTGGTGTACCCGGCCGAAGGATCCGCACTTGGGAGCCATCGAGCAGTGAGTGTACGGGTTCTTCGCCGATTGGTCGAACCTCATTCACCGCGATCCCCCCGGTGGGCTCACCCGGTCGGCGGCGGGAGCTCACCCGTTCGGCCGGGGCGTACGGATGATGGAACGCGCCGGTACGCATGGTGGAACCGCGATGCCCGCCGCCTGTGCGGTCTGGGACCATGCAAGACATGAGCGCACCCACCCCCGAGAACGTCTCCCCCGCGAACCGCCGGGTCTCCGCCCGGGTCGGCGCCATCGCCGAGTCGGCCACCCTCGCGGTCGACGCCAAGGCCAAGGCCCTCAAGGCGGCCGGCCGTCCGGTGATCGGCTTCGGCGCCGGCGAGCCCGACTTCCCGACCCCCGGCTACATCGTCGACGCGGCCGTCGCCGCCTGCCAGGACCCGGCGAACCACCGCTACACCCCGGCCGGCGGCCTGCCGGAGCTGAAGGCCGCGATCGCCGCCAAGACGCTGCGCGACTCCGGCTACCAGGTGGACGCCTCGCAGGTGCTGGTGACCAACGGCGGCAAGCAGGCGATCTACAACGCCTTCGCCGCGATCCTCGACCCGAACGACGAGGTGATCATCCCGGCCCCGTACTGGACCACCTACCCGGAGGCCGTGAAGCTCGCCGGCGGCACCCCGGTCGAGGTCGTCGCGGACGAGACCAGCGGCTACAAGGTCTCGGTGGAGCAGTTGGAGGCCGCGCGCACCGAGAACACCAAGGTGGTGCTGTTCGTCTCGCCGTCCAACCCGACCGGCGCGGTGTACACCGAGGCCGAGGCCGAGGCGATCGGCCGCTGGGCGCTGGAGCACAACCTGTGGGTGCTCACCGACGAGATCTACGAGCACCTGGTCTACGGCGACACGACCTTCACCTCGCTGCCGGCCCTGCTGCCCGAGCTGGCCGACAAGTGCATCGTGGTCAACGGCGTGGCGAAGACCTACGCCATGACCGGCTGGCGGGTGGGCTGGATGATCGGCCCGAAGGACGTGGTGGCCGCCGCCGCCAACCTGCAGTCGCACGCCACCTCGAACGTCTCCAACGTGGCGCAGCGCGCCGCGCTGGCGGCGGTGGCCGGCGACCTGGCCGCGGTGGACGAGATGAAGACCGCGTTCGACCGTCGCCGCCGCACCGTCGTGGCGATGCTGAACGAGATCGAGGGCGTGTACTGCCCCGAGCCGCAGGGCGCGTTCTACGCCTACCCGTCCGTCAAGTCGCTGCTGGGCAAGGAGATCCGCGGCAAGCGCCCGCAGACCTCCGCCGAGCTGGCCGCGCTGATCCTGGACGAGGCCGAGGTCGCGGTCGTCCCCGGCGAGGCCTTCGGCACCCCGGGCTACCTGCGGCTGTCGTACGCGCTGGGCGACGCCGACCTGGTCGAGGGCGTCAGCCGGATGCAGAAGCTGCTGGGCGAGGCCCGCGCCTGACCTTCCGGGCTCCTGCCGCCCCTCGCACCTCACCCGTTCGGGCGAGGTACGGGGGGCGGTTCCGGTTTCGGGCGGTTATGCGGCAGGATCGGTGAATGGATCGCCTGCGTGATGTCCGGAGCCTCCCGAAGGCCCACCTCCACCTGCACTTCACCGGTTCGATGCGCCCCGCGACGCTGCTCGAACTCGCCGACAAGAACGGCATCCGGCTGCCGGAGGCGCTGAGCTCGGGCCATCCGCCGAAACTGCGGGCGACCGACGAACGCGGCTGGTTCCGGTTCCAGCGGCTGTACGACACCGCGCGGTCCTGCCTGCGTGACGAGTCCGACATCCGCCGGCTGGTCCTGGAGACCGCCGAGGACGAGCGCGCCGACGGCTCCCGCTGGCTGGAGATCCAGGTCGACCCGACCTCGTACGCGCCGCTGTTGGGCGGGCTGACCCCCACCCTGGAGCTGATCCTGGACGCCGTCCGGGAAGCCTCCGAGGCCACCGGGGTGGGCATCCGGGTGCTGGTCGCCGCGAACCGGATGAGGTCGCCGATGGACGCCCGCACGCTGGCCCGGCTGGCCGTCCGCTACACCGATCAGGGCGTCATCGGCTTCGGCCTGTCGAACGACGAACGGCGGGGCCTGGCACGGGACTTCGACCGGGCGTTCGCGATCGCGCGGGCCGGCGGACTGCTGGCCGCGCCGCACGGCGGGGAGCTGGCCGGGCCGGGTTCGGTGCGCGACTGCCTGGACGACCTGGGCGCCGGGCGGATCGGCCACGGCGTGCGGGCCGCCGAGGACCCGCGACTGCTGCAGCGGCTCGCCGACCGGCAGGTGACCTGCGAGGTCTGCCCGGCCTCGAACGTCGCACTCGGTGTCTACGAGCGGCCCGAGGACGTCCCGCTGCGCGCCCTGTTCGAGGCCGGGGTGCCGCTGGCGCTGGGCGCCGACGACCCGCTGCTGTTCGGCTCCCGGCTGGCCGACCAGTACACGCTGGCCCGCGAGTCGCACGCCTTCACCGACGCCGAACTGGCCGAGCTGGCACGGCAGTCGGTGCGCTCCTCGCGGGCGCCGGAGCACGTCGTCAAGGACCTGCTGGCGGACATCGACGCCTGGCTGGTGGACGAGCCCGCACCGGCGCTTTCGGGCCGGCGCGAGGCGGTTTCGCTCTAGAGACTGACGCCGACCATCACCGGCTCGTTGACGAGGTCCACCCCGAAGGCCGCCCGTACGCCGTCCCGCACCTCGCGGGCCAGTGCGAGCAGGTCCTCGGTGGTGGCGGAGCCGCGGTTGGTGAGGGCCAGGGTGTGCTTGGTGGAGAGCGTGGCGGGGCCGGCGCCGTGGCCCTTGCGGAAGCCCGCGTTGTCGATCAGCCAGGCCGCGGAGGTCTTGGTGCGACCCTCGCCGGCCGGGTAGCCGGGGGCCTTGAGTTCGCCCACCTTGGCGGTGAAGTCGGCGAATTGAGCGTCCGTCAGGACCGGGTTGGTGAAGAACGAGCCCGCCGACCAGGTGTCGTGGTCGGCCGGGTCGAGCACCATGCCCTTGCCGGCCCGCAGCCGCAGCACCTCGGCGTGCGCCTCGGCGAGCTTCACCCGCTGCTCGGCCTCGACGCCGAGCGAGCGCGCCACCTCGGCGTACTTCACCGGGGAGGACAGGCCGCCCTCGTCGGCGAGCCGGAAGCGGACCCGCAGCACCACGTAGCGGTCCGGGTCGGCCTTGAAGCGGCTGTGCCGGTAGGAGAAGGCGCAGTCGGAGCCCGCCAGGGTCACCGTCTCGTCGAGCAGGCGGTCGAAGGCGACGACCTCGGTGATGGTCTCGGCGACCTCCTGGCCGTACGCGCCGACGTTCTGCACGGGCGTCGCGCCGGCCGAGCCCGGGATGCCGGCCAGGAACTCGATGCCCGCGAGGCCCGCGTCGACGGTGCGGGCCACCGCGTCCGACCAGACCTCGCCGGCGGCGAGCTCCAGCAGGGCGCCGTCCAGGGTGAAGCCGGTGGTGGCGATCCGCAGGACGGTGCCGGGGAAGCCGGCGTCGGAGATCACCAGGTTGGAGCCGCCGCCGATCACCAGCAGCGGCTCGCCGGCCCGGTCGGCGGCGCGGACGGTGGCGACCACCTCGGCGTCCGTCTCGGCCGTCACCAGTCGGCGGGCGGGGCCGCCGAGGCGCAGCGTCGTCAACGGGGCCAGCGGTGCGTCCATCTGCTCAATCACCGCCCCAGCGTAACCGCCCGCCGGAACCCGGCGGGCGGTCGCTGCGGCGGGCCGGTTCAGGAGCGGGCGACCTCGGCGGCGGCCGGGACGGGGTGGTCGACGACCTTCACCGGGACCCGCATGCCGTGCCGGCTCGGGACGAGCGCCGCGACCACGGATCCGGCCGCGACCACGGCGGCGCCGACCATCAGCGCGGGGACGATGCCGTCGGTGAAGGCGGTGGCACTGTCGTAGCCGCCCTGTGCGGAGAAGACGGCGGACAGCACGGCCACCCCGAGCGCCCCGCCGACCTCGCGCATCGCGTTGTTGGCGCCGGAGGCGATGCCCTGCTCGGCGGGCCGGACGCTGGCCAGCACCAGGTTGGCGGTGGGCGCGAAGTACAGCGACATGCCGATGCCGCAGACCATCAGGATCGGCACCTGCTGCCCGTACCCGGCGGAGTGGTCGATCAGCAGGGCGTATCCGGCGAGCCCGAGGGCCTGCAGGGCGAGGCCGGCGACGACCAGGGGCCGGCCGCCGATCCGGTCGGTGAGCAGTCCGGCGAGCGGGGCGACCAGCAGCGGCATGCCCGTCCACGGGAGCATCCGCAGGCCGGCCTGTTCGGCGGTGTAGCCGCCGACGCCCTGGAACCACTGGCTGATCAGGAAGATCGAGCCGAACATGCCGAGGTACATCAGCAGGCTGGCCGAGTTGACGGCGCTGAACGCCCGGTTGCGGAACAGGCGCATCGGCAGCATCGGCCGCTGCGCCCAGCGCAGCTCGTACTCGACGAAGGCGAGCAACAGCAGGGCGCCGCCGATCAGCGAGGTGAGCACGAGCGGGTCGGTCCAGCCGTCGGGGGTGCCGCGGACCAGGCCGAGGACGATGCCGAACAGGCCGGCGCTGACCAGCAGAGTGCCGGGGACGTCCAGCCGGGGGTTCTCGCCGCGGCTCTCGGCCAGCCTGGCGCGGGCGATCGGTAGCAGGGCCGCACCGACGGGGACGTTCACCCAGAAGATCCACTGCCAGGAGAAGTGCTCGGTGAGGCTGCCGCCGATCAGCGGCCCGGTGGCGACGGCGAGTCCGCCGACGGCGGACCAGATGCCGATCGCGGCACCGCGCCTGGCGGCGGGCACGGCGGCGGCCAGCAGGGTCAGGGTGAGCGGCATGGTGATCGCCGCGCCGGCGCCCTGGACGGCGCGGGCGGCGATCAGCGTGCCGATGTTCGGGGCGAGCGCGGCGGCGGCCGAGCCGGAGGTGAAGACGGTCAGGCCGATCAGGAACATCCGGCGGCGGCCGAACCGGTCGCCGAGGGCCGCGCCGAGCATCAGCAGGACGGCGAAGGTCAGGGTGTAGGCGCTCACCGTCCACTCCAGGTCGGCGAGGCCGCCGCCCAGGTCGGCGCGGATCGCGGGCAGTGCGGTGGTGACCACCAGGTTGTCCAGCCCCGCCATGAAGCTGGCCGTGCTGACGACCACCAGGGTCCAGACGGCTTGTCTGTTCACGATGGATTTCCCCCTAGGTTGTGATTGATCAATAACTTTCGTGGGCCGAAAAAAGGGCGCGCCGCCACCCGGGCGGAGCGCCTCAGCAGCCCCCGGCCTGCTTGCCGTACCCCTCGAACTCGGCCCAGATCCGATGATCCTTCGGGTACCCCAGTCCTACCAGGGTGTTGATCAGCATGCCGTAGGCCATGAACTGGGTGGCCTCCTTGCGGCTGCCACCGATCCGCTCCTCGATCCGCTCGAACAGCCGCAGCCAGGCCGCCCGGGCCGTCTCGCCGACCTGGACGTCGCCGGCCGACTCCGCCGCGAACACCGACACGTACATCTGCATCTGCATCATGACCTGCTCGCGGTCCTCGATCAGATCCACGTACGCGCGCGACATCGCGGCCTGCGCCGCCTCCCCCGTCAGCCCCTCCGACACCTGGTCGAAGACCCGCCAGGTCTCCTCGATGCAGTACTCGCAGGCCGCCTCGAAGATCGCCTGCTTGTTGGGGAAGAGCCGGAACAGGTACGGCTGCGAGACACCCACCCGACGGGCGATCGCCTCGGTGGAGGTGCCCCGGTACCCGCCCCGGGCGAACTCCACCATGGCGGCGCGGACGACGCTCTCGCGCCGCTCCTCGGCGGACATCCGGATGCTGTTCCTGGCCATGCGCCAGAGATTAGTGATTGGCCAATAACTTTGGCAAGCGGCCGGAACCCCGGGTGCCCGGCAGGGCCCCGGGGGTACGTGCTCTCAGCCCAGCTGCACGACGGCCCGGGACATGCCCAGGACCTTCTGGCCGGCGCTGGTCGCCACCAGGTCCACCCGCACCCGGTTGTCGTCGAGCAGCGCGGCGACCTTGCCGGTGACCTCGATCACCGCGCCGACGCCGTCGTTCGGGACGACCACGGGCCTGGTGAAGCGGACGCCGTACTCGACCACCGCGGCCGGGTCGCCGACCCAGTCGGTGACCACCCGGGCGGCCTCGGCCATGGTGAACATGCCGTGCGCGATCACGTCCGGCAGGCCGACCTCAAGGGCGAACTTCTCGTTCCAGTGGATCGGGTTGAAGTCCCCCGACGCCCCCGCGTACTGGACCAGCGTGGCCCGGGTCACCGGGAACGACTGGGCCGGCAGCTCGGTGCCGACCTGGACCTCGTCAAAGCGGACCGCCACGGTCACTCCTCCCCGGCTTCGTCGGCGGCGCGCGCCACCAGCGTCATGATCGACGTCACCACGTGCTCGCCGCTGGTGTCGTGCACCTCGCCACGGACCGTCAGCACGTCGTTGCCGGCCAGCGACTTGATCGCGTCGATCGAGATCGTCACCGAGAGCCGGTCACCGGCCCGCGCCGGGCGGGAGTACACGAACTTCTGGTCGCCGTGCACCACCCGGCTGTAGTCCAGCCCCAGCTCCGGGTCGTTCACCACCTGCGCCGCCGCCTGGAAGGACAGCATGAACGGGAAGGTCGGCGGGGCGATCACGTCCGGGTGGCCGAGCGACTTGGCCGCCTCGGCGTCGGTGTACGCCGGGTTCGCGTCACCGATCGCGGCCGCGAACTCGCGGATCTTCTCCCGGCCGACCTCGTACGGCGCGGTGGGCGGGTAGGTCCGCCCGATGAACGAAGGGTCGAGCGGCATGGGCAACTCCTCCGGTGGTTCGACCTCGGCCGGTCCGGTCCGTCCGGCCCGTCCGGTCCGTCATACAGAAATGACTCCAGGCCGCGCCCCGAAGTGGGGTGCGGCCTGGAGTCGAGGCAAAGTCAGCGGGTCTCGCGGTGCGCCGTGTGAGAGTTGCAACGCGGGCAGTGCTTCTTCATCTCAAGACGGTCCGGGTCGTTACGCCGGTTCTTCTTGGTGATGTAGTTCCGCTCCTTGCACTCCACGCAGGCCAGCGTGATCTTCGGGCGGACGTCGGTGGCAGCCACGGGAGTGCCTTCCTGGGACAACGAATAAGAACACAGACAAGAGTAGCCGATCGGGAGTTGCACCCCCCCGATCGACTACGCGGAGTAGCGGTGACCGGACTTGAACCGGTGACACAGCGATTATGAGCCGCTTGCTCTACCAACTGAGCTACACCGCTTTGATGAACGGAACCCCACCGAAGCGAGGAACCTTCCACCAGAGCCCCCATGCGGAATCGAACCGCAGACCTTCTCCTTACCATGGAGACGCTCTACCGACTGAGCTATAGGGGCGAACGAGGAAGAGATTACACGGTTCCGGGCCAGAGGTGAAATCCGTATCCGCGGCCGATCTCCGCAGGTCGGCGGGGCCGCACTGACGGCCCGTCGTGCGACACCCGTTCGAGCCCCGCCGCAACCGCAACGCCCCTCCGCGAAGCCCCCTCGGGCCACGGGGACTCCCACGCCACGGGCGACGGCCCGGGGTCCGAGCGTCCGGGCCGGGCTCCCCCTCGGGCCTGTCCGACCGGTCCTGCCGGGCGCGCGACGCCGGATCATCCCGGCTGGACGCCCCGGCAAACCGTCCAAGTACACCCAGTACGAGGACGGTTCGCCGGCACGCCGAGCCGGGCGCCCGCCGCCGCGCGCTGATCCGACAGGATCGGCCGGACAGGCCCTAGGCTCGGCCGTCAGTGACCTCTCGCGGATGCGCCGCAGACCGGCCTCCGCAACCCGGCCCCAGGGCCGCCGGGCGGTCAACGGGACTGGAGGAAAACAGGCCGATGAGCGAACGCAGCGAGGGCGACCGCCCACCGGCCCCCAACCCGCTCGGGCACGGGCCGGTCCTGCTGCTCACCGGGGCCCGGCTGGTCGACGGCCAGGTCGTGGACGTCCGGATCAGCGGCGACCGGATCCAGGCCGTCGGCACCGTCGGCAGCCTCGGCCCGCTGCCCGCGATGCCCGGCCAGCCCACCGTCACCACCGGCGCCCGCATCGACCTCTCCGGCTACCTGCTGCTGCCCGCCCCCGCCGAACCGCACGCGCACTACGACAACGCGTTCTCCGCCGCCCTGCCCGGCCCTCCCCCGGACGGGCCCGCCGATCTGGTCCGCCGGGTCACCGAGGCCGCGCTCACCTCGCTCGGCTACGGGGCCACCGCCCAGCGCACCCACGTCCGGATCGGCGACGTGCACGGACTCGGACGACTGGAGGCCGTACTCACGGCCCGTCAGTCGCTGCGCGGACTCGCCGAACTCCAGGCCGTCGCGATGCCCCGACTGCTCACCGGCCTGGCCGGCGCGGACGGCCGGGCCCAACTGCGCGACGCGCTCAAACTCGGCGCGGACGCGGCCGGCGGCTGCCCCGACCTCGACCCCGACCCGGTCGGCTACGTCCAGGTCCTGCTGTCCGCCGCCGCCGACGCCGACTGCCCCGTCGACCTGCACACCGACGCCGCCGACCGGACCCAGCTCGCCCGCCTGGTCGCCGCGCTCGCCCCGCACCGGCCGCGGGTCACCCTCGGACCGTGCAGCGCGCTGCCGCCCGGCGGATCCACCGTCCTCGCCAACTCCGGGGTGCGGGTGGCCTGCCTCCCGCAGAACGGCGGCTGCACCGGCCTCGAAGGCCCGCCCATCGGGCTGCGCCCGTCCCTGGTCCGCGAGTTGGCGCACGCCCGGGTCGCCCTCACGGCCGGCGCGGGCAGCCTCCGCGACGCCGCCAATCCGGTCGGCCGGGCCGACCCCCTCGACACCGCCCGACTGCTCGCCGCCGGCGGCGCGCTCTCCCCCGAAGCCGCCTACGACGCCGTCTCCACCCAGGCCCGCGCCGCCCTCGGCCTGCCCCCCGTCCGCGTCGACGCCGGCTTCCCCGCCGAACTCCTCGCCGTCCGCGGCGACAGCCTCGTCGGCGCCTTCGCCGGCGGCCACTCCCGCCTGGTCGTCCACTGCGGCCGCATCGTCTCCCGCACCAGCGCCGTCCGCGAGTTCGCCGACACCGTCGCCCTCGCCCTCCCCCGCCAGAACCACCCGGGCTGACCCCTCCGGACCGGCGCACGAAAAAGCCCCCGGTCTGCGTTTCCGCAGCTCGGGGGCTGTTTCACTATCCAGTGGCTGGTGCAGGGTTCGAACCTGCGTAGCTTGCGCGACAGATTTACAGTCTGCTGAACCAAGAGCCGCTAACCTGGGCAGCCGCGATAAGGCGTTGGACCTGGTTCGGGGCTGGTCCGGATCATGGCCTCACATACCTTGGGGCACGCCATCCTCCGGACAGGGCCTGGCTCTCAGCGAACCACTCTGCAACAGCTTCCGCTCCAGCTGGAGGCGTCGCCATGCCGGTCAATGTGCGGTCCCTGGGTTGAGGCCAGGGCGGAATCTCGACCTTCTTCTCGATCCGGTGAGGGGATGTGGGAGTTGACGGCCCCTTAGATACCGGAGGGCGTCACCAACGGGTATCGGCGGCGGTCTCTACACTTGAACAAGCCTGCTCATGCCGAAGTCGACCGTACGGCGACGACGGCCAAAGGGCGAGCGGGCATCAACAGTATGGGTCCGGCCTACAGCAGCCGGGCACCAGGAGAGGGGCACTCGATGCTCCAGTACGACGACGTGCGCTCTGAGGTCTTGAGCCGCCTGCAGAACAAGGCTAAGTCCCGGGCGTGGGACGGCGAGTTCCTCGACATCGTCGACACCGCCTTGGACCTGGCCCTGAGCCAGAACCGGCGGGCCGATAACGCGGACCACCTGACCCGCAACGTGATGCGCGACGCACGCGGAACGATCATCCGTGCCAAGCGCAACGCCTGCCGGAGCGCGGCCGCCCGGCCGCTGCCCGACGCCGCTCGCCGCCGGGTGACGACATTGGGGTCAGACGGCTCGGTCACCGCCGAGATGGTCACCCACGACACCCCCGAAGCACGGGTCCTGGTCACCGAGACCCTCCGGGAGCTGACCGCCTTCGCCCTCACCCTTGGCCCGTACGGGCCCGGGTGCCTGCAGGACATGCTCGGCCAGGAGACCGTGCCCGTCTCCGCCCAGCGCAGGGGCGTCTCGATCGCCACCGTCGAGCGGGCCCGCCGCTCCCTGCGCGAGCAGACCCGCGTCCTGCTGGAGGACGCCGCGTGAGCGTCTCCACCGACATCCCCGTCTTCGTAGCCTCCGCTGGCCGGGTCCCCACCACAGCCGTCCGGTTCACGCGAAGCGTCGTCCACACCCAGGTCAAGCCCGGAGCCGTCGGGACCTACCTGCTGCTGGGCCATCTGCGGGGAGCCATCAGTCCGCTGTACGTGGGCAGATCGGACACCTGCCTGCACCGGCGCCTCTACCACCACCCCCTGCAGGGGGTCGCGACCCACTTCATCGTCGCACCGACCCGCAACCCCGACCAGGCGTATGCGACCGAGGCCCATTGGTATCACTGGCACCTCTCCGCCGGTCACCCTCTCCTCAATCGCATCCACCCCGCCAGCCCCGCCGGAACGGCCCGCCGCTGCCCATTCTGCCGGGAATCAGCCCTCGAACGCGCCCTCACTCGGGCACTACCCCACCCCCGCCCTTCCGAGACTAGGAGCACCCCATGACCACCGCCGACCCGGGCGTTATCCCAGTCGTCCTCTCTGGCCGCGCGCTGCTCAGCCTTCGCGACTCCGGCCACAACTTCCCCTCCGCCGTCGGCGAGGTCATCGACAACAGCCTCGAATCGGACGCCAACAACATCGAGATCCTCACCGAGACCGAGCTCCGGAACCGCAAGAAGGTGCTCAGCCGCATCGTCTTCGTCGATGACGGCTCCGGTATGGATGACGACACGCTCCACCACTACCTGCAGCTGGGCTTCTCCAGGCGCTACATGTCCGAGAAGACCATCGGCAAGTTTGGTGTCGGCGCCAAGCTCGCGGGCCTCAGCGTCGGCACCCGCATCGACGCATGGTCCCGTGTGGCGGGCAGCAACGAGATCCGCCACGTCGCCTTCGACCTCGACGAGGCTCTCAAGGCCGAGGAGAACGGTGCCACCCCCGGTATCGCTCCTCCCGACAACGAGCCCTTGCCCACCGATCTGGAACTGCATCTCCCCACCGGCTCGGGCACGGTGGTGATGTGGTCGAAGATCGACAGGGTCACGGACAGCGAAGGCCGGAGCACCCCGGACCACGTCATCGTCGAACTGAAGAAGGAACTGGCCCGGATCTTCCGCGCGTTCCTCGGCGGTGGCATCCGCATCAGCGTCGATGGCATGCCCCTCAAGCCGCACGACCCGACCTTCCGCCAAAAGGGCACCTGGGCCGAGCAGGTCCTCACTGAGCACTTGAAGGCCACCGGCAAGGAGGTCGGTGACCTCCGAGGCCAGGTCTTCCACGACAAGATCGTCAAGGTGGAGGGCACCACTCACACAGTGCGTGTTGTGATCACCCTGGCACCGCCGGAGGTCGTGCGTGTCAAGGGCCTCGGTGGCGACACCCTCGCGACCAAGTTGAGGATCCCGGAGAACGAGGGCGCTATCAGCTTCATGCGCCTGGACCGCGAGATCAACTACAACCTCGTCGCCAAGCTCTTTCCGGAGGGGGTCAAGACCAAGGACCGGTACATCGGCTTCGAGGTCCACTTCACCCCCGAACTCGACCGCATGATGGGCGTCCGCAACGTCAAGCGCGGAGCGGTCCCCTCCGACGGGCTCCGCCGCACGCTCAAGACCATCGCGGACAACATCATCCCTGGGGTTCGCGATGAGATCGACCGGATCTGGGGTCAGGCCGATCGTGATGACGCGAAGAACTCCGGAGAGCACAACTCACTGGTCCACGCCATTAAGGACGCGGACCGCACCATGCCCAAGGCCCGAGCCAAGCCGAACCTCACGAAGGCGCAGGTCGCAAGGGAGTACGACAATCTCGCGAAGGACGCTGGCCGGGACAAGAACGAGGAGGACAAGGCCGCCTACGTGCAGGAGATCAAAGACCTCCCGTTCATCATCGAGACGGTGGACGTCCCCGGGGACGACCTCTTCCAGCTCACCCACCTCGAGGGCCAGACGATCATCCGGCTAAACGAACGCCATGTGTTCTACCAGGAGCTCTATGAGCCCCTGAAGGCGCTGTCGAAGGAGCAAGGCGGCCGCTCCGACGCGCCGGCGACGGCACACCGAGCCATTCAAGCCATCACCCTGCTCCTGGTCGCCTACGCGAAGGCCGAGTCCATGCACGAGACGCCCGCCGACCAATACAAGGAACTCCGCAAGTGGTGGGGCACCTTCACCGATCAGTACCTCACGAAGATCGATCACATCCTCTGAGACCAGCTGCCATCGGGTCGACAACGTGAGGGGCCGTGAGTCACTCTCGTGTCTCACCAGGCCCCGCACGTGACCGTCCTCGGATCTGCGCCACCTGACGGTGCCATGCCGTGGCGCGCCGGTTCGAGGTGGAGCTGGGCTTGACCGCCGTCTCTGCCCAGGAGCCACTCGAAGTCGTGGCCATCGCAGGGCGAGGTCGCCGAGACAGACCGGTCGCGGCCTGATCGAGGCGGTTCGACCCCGCAACCAACACAGCAGGCCCCAACATTCCAGTCGACACAGCTGTGCCGACTCCGAGTGTTGGGGCCTGCTCACGTTGACCACTCGTGGTGAAGCAGGCCACAGCGACACTCGCAGCCATCATTGACACCCCAAAGATGTTGTACACAGGCACGCCCCAGCACTACATGTTGTCCCCAAGGGCTCGCCTGGCGCGGCCAGCCGCCGCCGAAGCGGGACGAAGACAGGAGCGACGGCGAGCGGCTGAGGCCGCGCGCGGCGAGCGCCTTGAAGCCGTAAAGAAATCTTTTACTCACTCACCTACCAGGGCCAACGTCTTCCCATCGTGGGCTCGCACGTGCGGCGCCTCGTCCTGGAGCGCGTCAGTGATCCGGATGGCGTAGACCTCGCCCATGGTGGCCGTGACCTCGTCCGGGGTGAGCCAGAAGACGCCGTCGACTCGTCGGACAGCTGCTCGTGTCCGCCCTCGGGGGTGCAGCGGAAGACCAGCGCGACGACGCCCCGGACCATGTTCTTGTACACGCCGGTGAGGCGGTCGACCCGGACGTTGATGCCGGTCTCCTCGAAGACCTCGCGGCGGACGCCGTCCTCCAGGGTCTCCCCCAATTCGAGCACGCCGCCCGGGGGCTCCCAGGTGCCGTTGTCGGCTCGGCGGATCGTCAGGACCTGCCCGTCCTCGCGCACTACGACGCCAGCCACGGACACGGAGTGGAGGGGCACTGAAGGTTGAACTTGACATGGTGGCTAGTACTCATGCACAGGAGAATGAAAGTCTGAGAAGGACTATGGCGAGCGGTGAAGCGGCCTCGACGGCCAAAGCGAAGTACCAGCAGATCGCGGATGACCTTTCCACGCAGATCCGTTCCGGCGCCCTGGCCCCTGGGGCTGCGGTTCCGAGCGAGTCTGAGCTGATGAAGCGTTACGGCGTGGCGTCCGGCACCGTCCGGAAGGCGGTCGGGGAGCTGAGGACGACTCAGCCGATCGAGACGCACCACGGCCGCGGCTCCTTCGTCCGCTCCCGCCCCCCGGTACAGCGCAAGTCCTCCGACCGCTTCCGCCGAGCTCACCGGCTCGCGGGCAAGGCCGCGTACCTGGCTGAGGCTGAGCAGTCCGGCGGAGTCTCCTCAGTGAACGTGCTCTTCGTCGGCCCGACTCCGGCCCCGCCGGAGATCGCCGAGCGACTCGAAGCTCCGGTCGGTGCCCAGGTGTTGGCCCGTAAGCGGCGGTACTTCCGTGACGGGACTCCCACCGAGGAAGCCACTTCCTACCTACCGTGGGACGTGGTGAAGGACATCCCGGAGATGTTCGCCGAGAACCCCGGTGGCGGTGGGATCTACGCCCGGCTCGAAGAGCACGACTACGGCCTGGCCGAGTTCACCGAGACGGCGCAGGTCCGGCTCGCCACCAAGGCGGAGTCGCCCTCTCTGGCCCTCAGCCCGGGGTCGCCGGTGATCCACCTGGTCCGTAATGCCACCACTTCGGCCGGCCACGTGGTCGAGGTCTGCGACACGGTGATGGCCGCTGACCAGTTCGTTCTGGACTACCGGTTCGCCGCAAAGGGCTGACGGAACCTCAACTTCCGTAACCCGCTGCCGAATTCTTCCCGCAGAAGGTTGGCTCATGTAGAGGAGTCAGGCACTCTTCTATCGCTCACTCATATACATAAGCACATGGGCAGCTCTCTTCTAGATGATTGATGCCAAGGGCTCGCTGGCGTGCATGAAATGACGCGAGGGAGTCCAAAGGTCGGTTGTGACGCCTGACCTGGACTCCCTCGCG
>NZ_JBHWID010000009.1:281907-325309 GCF_042732175.1 Kitasatospora sp. NPDC059795 | reverse complement strand
TCGCGAGGGAGTCCAGGTCAGGCGTCACAACCGACCTTTGGACTCCCTCGCGTCATTTCATGCACGCCAGCGAGCCCTTGGCATCAATCATCTAGGCGGGGTACAGCTGGAATCTGCTCAGTGCCCAAATGACGAGCAGATCGAGGGTCATCACGGGAATCGACCACACCGGGTAGTACGGAATGAACATGAACTGGGTGATCAGACTGATCGCAGCCGCCGTCAGTCCGGCCCATCGCCCCCATGCCTGGCCGGCCAGCACCCCGATACCGGCGGCGGACAGCCACACGCCGATCACCAGATGGATCCAACCCCAGGCGGTCAGATTGAACTGGTAGGCATAGCCGGCCGAGGAGAACAGGCTGTCCTGTGCGATGCCGGCCGCACCCAGGAGAATGCTCAAGGTCCCGCTGACCGACAGCCCGATCCCGGCGAACATCGATGCGCCACTTACGGTCGCGTTGGTGGCACCTCCCGCCTGCCCGCGCCGTTCGTGTGAGCCCTGCACCATGACCGTCGCCCTTCTTCCCGGCACGACACACTCACGCGTCACGCTCCATGGAAGTCTCACCCAGAGTAACGATTCGCTACAGGCGCGACACGCAGTTCATTTCCGAGCCGCCGTGACGCCAGGATCGCCGTCCCGACGACCGTCGATCCGACGGCTCGTCATCCCATCCGGGTCGAGGGACGTCGCACGCCCCGACGACACGAACCCCGACGGAGCGCCAGAGAGCGCCGAACTGTCCACCGGGGCCGGACCGTTCCTCGCCCTGCTGGTGGCGGTCCTCGGGTCGCGTCGGTGGCGGCCGTCGGCCGGGCAGCCCATAGACACGGCGACAGTGGTCGACACCGAGGAGCTCGCCGAGCCGGCATGGATCACACCCGAGCAGATCGCCGAGTTCGTCCCGTACGGAATGTTCGAACCGGTGCAGGCATGCCTGGACGCCAAGATGCAGCCGGAGATCTCCTGACCCGAGCCGCCGCCCAGCACTCGATCCGCCCCACCCTCCTGGGCCGCTCGACGACATCCGCCGGAACGGCAACGAGGGCATCGGTATGAGCTCGCTGGGGCCTGGTCCCGCCGAATCGACCAGGAACACCGCCTGGTCTACGTCCTTGACGAGCAGGCCGACGCCCTGTGCGTCATTGCCTGCCGCTACCACTACGGCACGTAGGGCCCGCCCGGGAGAGACGCGCCCGTCCCGGTTCCGCCTTCGTCGTTGCGTGGTTGCAGTCACACCGTCCGGAGCCGGGCCGGGTCGGTTCGACTGGGCGCCTCGGGTGCTACGGGCGGACCGGTCGTGGCCGGCGGTGCTGCTACGACGCGCCGGGCGCGTGCGCGGTCGGCCAGGCGGCCACCGGGTTGCCGATCCACCGGGTGCCGGCCGGGATCGACTCCCCGCGCATCGCCAGCGAGGCCCCGCCGATCGAGGCGTCGGCCCCGATCGTGGCCCCGGGCAGCACGATCGAGTTGGGCCCGAGGGTGGCGCCCTCGTCCAGTTCCACGGGGCCCAGCCGCATCACCCGGTCGTGGAACAGGTGGGTCTGCAACACGGTGCCGCGGTTGACGCTGGCACCGGGGCCGATGGTGACCAGGTCGGCCTCCGGCAGCCAGTGCGTCTCGCACCAGGCGCCGCGGCCGACCTTGGCGCCGAGACTGCGCAGCCACAGGTTGAGGTAGGGCGTGCCGAGCAGGTTGCGGCCGCCCCATGGCATGGCCAGCTCCTCGACGAAGGTGTCGTAGAGCTCGTTGCGCCAGACGAAACTGGACCAGAGCGGGTGCTCGCCGCTGCGGAACCGGCCGACCAGCAGCCACTTGGCGAGTGTGGTGACCAGGCAGGCGGCCAGGGTCGCGCCGGCCAGCACGATCCCGCCGACGGCCAGCGCCGCGGCCAGGCCGTCCTGGTCGATCACCTCGTTCAGCGCGCCGAAGACCAGGTCGCCCAGGATCACCGTGAGCACCACCGGCAGCAGCCGGCACAGCTCCACGCAGGCCCGGGCCAGCATCAGCCGACGCGGCGGGTCGTAGGTGCGTCCCTCGTCGACCTCGTCGGCCACCCGGGGCAGCTCGATGCCGGGTCGGCCGAACCAGGAGGAGCCGGGCGCGGCCTTGGCGGGCGCGTCGGAGAGCACCCCGACCAGCGCCCGGTCGGGCAGCTCGCGGTCGGCGCCGACGATGCCGGAGTTGCCGACGAAGGCCCGCCGGCCGACCCGGGAAGGGCCGATCCGCAGCCAGCCGCCGCACACCTCGAACGGGGCGATCAGGGTGTCGTCGGCGAGGAAGGCGCCGTCGTCCACGGACATCTGGCCGGGCAGCGCCAGCACTGTGGAGGCTTCCACCCGGCTGCCGATCCTGGCCCCGAGCAGCCGCAGCCAGACCGGGGTGAAGAGGCTGGCGTAGAACGGGAAGAGGGTGCGGCGGGCGGTGTCCATCAGCCGGTTGACGGCCCAGACGCACCAGGCGACCTTGCCGTGCGCCGGGTGGTGTCCGGGCTTGATCGGCACGCTGAAGATCCGGATCAGCAGCACCAGCAACAGCGCGTAGACCGCCAGGGTCATGACCGTCAACTCCAAGCTGAAAGACACAAGTTGGAGCAGCGCACTGCCGAGTGTGCGATCGGTGTCGAGCATCGGGTAGAGCACCAGCAGCCCGGGCACGGCGGCGAGCAGCGGCAGCAGGGTGAAGCCGAACAGGCCGAGGCCGTAGGCGAGGTTCCAGAAGCCCCCGTGGCGGCGGGCTCGGCCCGGGGCGGGCCAGGGTTCGCCCGGTTCGCTGCTGGGGCGGGCGGGCGCGCCGTGGTAGCGCCGACCGGCCGGGACGGCGTCGAGCACGCAGCTGCCGGGGGCGACCTCGGCGGCGGCGCCGATCCGGGCACCGGGCATCAGGGTGGCCCGGGCGCCGATCCGAGCACCGGCGCCGATCTCGATCGAGCCGAGGTGCAGCAGGTCTCCGTCCAGCCACCAGCCGGCCAGGTCCACGCCCGGTTCCACCGAGCAGCCGGCACCGAATCCGGCCAGGCCGGTGATCGGCGGCAGGGCATGCAGGTGGACGCCCCGGCCGACCTTGCAGCCGAGCAGCCGGGCGTAGTGCCGGGCCCACGGCGTGCCGATCAGATCGCCGGCGCCGAACGCCACGGCGGCCCGCTCGGCGGCCCAGAGCCGCAGATGGACCAGGCCGCCACGGGGGTAGCTGCCCGGACGCAGCCGGGCGGTGAGCAGCCGGGCGCTGAGGGTGGTCAGCAGCAGGCGACCGATGGAGCTGGAGAACACCAACAGGCCGGTGATGATCAGCCACCAGGGGGTGTGCGGGGCCCAGTTGAGCCGGCCGCCCATCAGGTTGTCCACCCCGGCGACGGCGAGTACCCAGCGCACGCTGGTGACGGTGTAGAGGACGGCGAGCACCAGGGTCTGGCCGACCGCGGTCCAGCGCGGGGTGCGGCGTACCCGGCGCTGTCGGTCGGGTCCGCCGCCCTGGCCGTCCAGTACGGCGGGACGGCGTACCCGGCGCTGTCGGTCGGGTCCGCCGCCCTGGCCGTCCAGTACGGCGGCGAGGTCGGCGAGCACCGGGTTGGCGTACAGGTCGGCGACCGAGAGGCCGGGGAACCTGGCGCGCAGCACCGAGATCAGCCGGGCCGCGACCAGGCTGGAGCCGCCGAGCGCGAAGAAGTCGCTGTCGGCCTGCACCGGCAGGCCGAGGGTGGCCTCCCACTGCTCGGCGAGCCAGCCGGCGGTGCCGGTGAGCCGGGCCCGGTCGCCGCCGTCGCCCGTGCCGAGGCCGGGCAGCGGCCAGGGCAGGGCGTTGCGGTCGACCTTGCCGGAGGTCTTGGTGGGCAGCTGGTCGACGACGGCGAGCAGCGGGACCAGGGCAGCGGGCAGACGTTCCTGCAGGAGTTTGCGGGCCAGGGCGAGGTCGGGATCGACCCCGGGGTGCGGCACCAGGTAGCCGACCAGCAGTTGGGTGCCGCCCGGGTTGGTGCGCACGGCTGCGGCAGCGGCCCTGGCCCCGGGCAGCGCCTGCAGGGCGGCGTCCACCTCGCCGAGCTCGATCCGCCGGCCCCCGAGCTTGACCTGCTCGTCGGCGCGGCCGACGAAGAGCAGGCCGCGCGGGTCGGCCACCACCAGGTCGCCGCTGCGGTAGACCCGCCCGCCGGGCAGCGCGGGGTGCGCGGTGAACTTCTCCGCGTCCTTGGCCGGGTCCAGGTAGCGGGCGGTGCCGATGCCGCTGATCAGCAGTTCGCCGGTCTCGCCCCAGCCGACCGGGTACCCGGCCTCGTTGACCACGGCGAGCTGCCAGCCGTCCAACGGGGCACCGATCCGCACCGGTTCGCCGGGCAGCATCCGGGCGGCGGTGGCGACCACGGTGGTCTCGGTGGGGCCGTAGGTGTTCCAGAACTCGCGGTGCGGGGCGGCGATCCGGTGGACCAGGTCGGGCGGGCAGGCCTCGCCGCCGACGATGACCAGCCGGACCCGGTCCAGGCACTCCTGGGGCCAGAGCGCAAGCAGGGTGGGCACGGTGGAGATCGCCGTGATGGCGCGTTCGACCAGCCAGGGGCCGAGGTCCGTGCCGGCCTTGACCAGCGAGCGCGGGGCCGGGACCAGGCAGGCGCCGTACCGCCAGGCCAGCCACATCTCCTCGCAGGAGGCGTCGAAGGCGACCGAGAGGCCTGCCAGCACCCGGTCTCCCGGACCGAGCGGGTGCTGCTGGAGGAATATCCGCGCCTCGGCGTCCACGAAGGCGGCTGCGGAGCGGTGGGTGACCGCCACGCCCTTGGGGCGGCCGGTGGTGCCGGAGGTGAAGATGATCCAGGCGTCGTCGTCCAGTGACGGGCCGGCGGCCCGGCCGACGGGCGGGACGGCCCGATTCAGGACGACCTGCCGGCCGGTGCCGATCACGGCGCAGACCCGGGCGTCCTGCCAGATCATCTCGGCCCGCTCGTCGGGGTCGTCGGCGTCCACCGGCACGTAGGCGGCGCCGGCGGCGAGCACCGCGAGGATCGAGACGTACAGGTCGGCGCAGCCGGAGGGGACTCGGACGCCGACCCGGTCGCCGGCGCCGATCCCGCGACGGTTGAACCAGTTCGCCAGGGTGCCCACCTCGTGGAGCAGCGCCTGGTAGTCGAGCACCGTGCCGCCGACGTCCAGGGCCGGAGCCCGGGGAAACGCCTGCGCGGTGGCGGACAGGATGTCGAGCAGGGTGCGCGCCTGGGGCACCGGGGTCACGGGCCAGACGGCGACCTCACGAGCGGACCGGTGCGGGTGCGCGGTGGGCACCCGGTCGTGGCTCGCAGCCATGGGGTATCTCCTTGAGTCTGTGAACTGTCGACTACGAAGCTGACGGGGCCGAGTAGTGAACCGGAACGACTTCAGGCGATTTTCCAGGATGGACAGTACGCCCATTCACTCTGCCCGAAACCGAAGCTTTCCCGGGCGTGCCACCGCGAAATCAAAGCAATTTCTCATCTGGACCAGAGGACCCTTCGACCCCGATCGGATCGGATGCCTGAATCCACACCTCGGCAGCAAAGAACCTGGTCAGCGCATCTACCGAGGCCGCAGCCCCACCCTCTCTGGCGATATGGATTTTCGGCGAACCCGCAGCTCGGCGACGGAGGGAAGGCCGCCACCTGAAGCAGACCTTAACGGGCGATAAAGTCATTACCAAATACGGTTGGATTCTTTAGACAAGCCCGAACACCCTGCACCGCAAGAGATATTCACATAATGATATTTTCCACTGTCGAAGCTCGATGCCGAGGGCTGTTTTGGCCGGGTGGCGGAGTCGACGCAGAGCGCGGGAGATCCAGCCGAGCTTCCCTGGACACGGCCCGGGCGCGCGGAGAATTCAGGCCATCCTGGACTATGGCAAGTATGGTGACTTGTATGGCATCCAAGAAGGTCACCGTCACCATTCCCGAAGAACTGCTGGACGAGATCCGCGCGGACAGCGCCGAGCGCGGTCTGTCCGCTTACGTTGCCGACGCCCTGCGAGCCAAGCGGGACCGCGACCGTCTGCAGGAACTGGTCGCGTGGTTGGAGGAGGAACACGGGCCGGTCCTCAGTGACGAACGGGCCGCCGCCTACGCGGAGCTGGACGACCTCGACGCGGAGCACGACCGGCGCCGGGCGGCCCGTGGCAAGAGCAGCGGGGCGGCCGCGTGAAGAAGCGCGCCGAGGGGGTCCGCCGGCTGCGCGTCTTCGTACTGGACAGCGAGGCCCTGTCGCTCGCGGTCCGCGGCGATCGCATGATGATCGCCCGGCTCGATCTCGCCGCCCGCGGCGAGGCGGAGATCGTCACGTCACCCATAACCCTGGTCGAGGCGTACGACGCACGCACCACGGAGCAGCGCTGGGACTGGGTGCTGTCGCGGGTGAACGTCGCCGAGCTGGGCAAGGACGAGGCTCGGCAGGCACGCCGGCTGCTGGCGGACGCCGGCCTGCACGGGCACAAGTACGCGATCGACGCCATGCTCGCAGTGGTGGCGCTGCAGCAGCGAGGGCAGGTGACGGTCTTCACGTCCGACCCGGAGGATTTGGAGAGGCTGCTGCCGGACCACGTCGTGGTGGTGAAGGTCTGACGGTGATTGCCCGCCCTCGCCTGCGGAGCGATCGCTGATCGGCGAACGTTCCTCCAGGTGAGACGGCGAGGCCAAGCAAAAATTGCTGTGCCCAGTCGGTGGCTTCAACCGGGCCTTCGGCGTTTTGCTGGGTCAGGTGGGGTTGTTCAGTCGGTGGGACAGGACTCGGGCGCGGGCGGTCTGTACGGCTCCGGCTTTGGCGGCTGCGTAGTGGAGCAGGCCGAAGGGGGTGTGCAGGTGGAGGGTGTCGATGATGTGGGAGCTGCCGTCGGGGCGGGCGGTGATGGTGAAGCGGTAGGTCATCCGTACTCCGCCGGGGCTGGCCACCTCGCCGCTGACTGTCGCTGTGTCGGGCAGGTGGGTGTCTTCGGTGCGGATGGTGACCTGGATGACGTTGTCGTGCTGGAGCAGGCCGAGGAAGCGGAAGCGTTCGACGGCCGCGTAGTGCGTCACTCCGTTCTCGCGTCGTATGTCCCGTACGTCGACGAGCAGCGGGGAGAGGCCGATGTAGTTCTGGGGTTCCGCGAGGTGGGCGAGCACGGTGGCGGGTGGTGCCGCGATGTCGTAGGCGCGGCTCAGTTCGGTGCTGGGCACGTCCGGCTCCCCGTCCGATTCGGCTCCGGCCGTCGCCGTGGGACGGGGCGGCCGATGGTCGGTGGCATCATCCCGCCGCTCCTGGCCGGCTGTCACTCAGGAGGACGAGGGGGTCGAGGGGGCCGAGGAGGTCGAGGGGGCGGTGGTCGGGGGGTCGAGGGTGGCGAGGAGGCGGAGGGCGTGTTCGGCGGGGGTGCCGGGGGGTGCGGAGAGGACGAGGAGTTCGACGCCGGACTCGTCGGGGAGGGCGAAGTTCTCCTGGTGGAGTTCGAGCAGGCCGACCAGGGGGTGCTGGTAGGCCTTGCGGCCGTGGGTGCGGGCACGGACGTCGGCGCGGGCCCAGAGGCGGCGGAAGCGGTCGCTGCCCATGGCGAGTTCGCCGATGAGGGAGGCCAGGCGCGGGTCGTCGGGGTACTTGCCGGCGGCCAGGCGGAGGTGGCCGACCACGTCGCGGGTGCAGCTCTCCCAGTCGGCGTAGAGGCCGCGTTCGGCTTCGTCGAGGAAGATGTGGCGGGCGGTGTTCAGGCCCGGTGCGGGGCGGCCGAGGAGGAGTGCGGCGAGGCGGTTGCAGGCGAGGACGTCCAGCCGGTGGTTCATGATCAGCGCGGGTGCGTCGGGGACCAGGTCGAGGACGCGCAGCAGTTCCGGGCGGATCCGGGCGGCCGGGGTCTTCGTGGTGCGGCGGCGCTGGCGGGCGAGGCGGTAGAGGTGCTCGCGTTCGGTCCCGTCGAGGTCGAGGACGCGGGCCAGCGCGTCGAGGACCTGCTCGGAGGGCTGGGTGGCGCGGCCCTGCTCCAGGCGCACGTAGTAGTCGACGCTGACGCCGGACAGGTGCGCGACCTCTTCGCGGCGCAGCCCCGCGACCCGCCGGCGGTTGTCGGTGGGGATGCCGGCGGTGGCCGGGTCGACCCGGGAGCGCCGGGTCCGCAGGAAGCCCGCGAGATCGTCCATGGGCTCAAGTATGGGGACGGGCAGCGCCGTTGAGGGTGGCCCTGCCGGTACCAGGAAGTCCGGTCCGACGGTGGCGGGGGCCCTGAACGGCGGGCGGCGGAACGTCCAGGATCGAGGGCGTCGAAGGCATCCGAGCCGATGAGGGAGTTCCCATGAAGACGCTGATCGTCCACGCCCACCCGGAGCCGAAGTCGCTGAACGGCGCGCTGAAGGACCTGGCGGTGTCCACCCTGGAGGCGGCCGGGCACGAGGTGCGGGTGAGCGACCTGTACGCGATGGGCTGGAAGGCGGTGGTGGACGCCGAGGACTACGGCCCGCAGGCGTCGAGCCCGCTGAAGGTCGCGCTGGACTCGGGGCGGGCGTTCGAGGCCGGGACGCTCTCCGCGGACGTCCTCGCCGAGCAGGAGAAGCTGCTGTGGGCCGACACGATCATCTTCCAGTTCCCGCTGTGGTGGTACTCGATGCCCGCGATCCTGAAGGGCTGGGTGGACCGGGTGTTCACTTACCGCTTCGCGTACGGCGTCGGCGAGCACAGTGCCACCAAGTACGGCGAGCGTTTCGGCGAGGGCACCCTCGCGGGCCGGCGGGCGCTGCTGTCGGTGACGGTCGGCGGCCCCGAGTCGCACTACGCCGCGCGCGGCATCAACGGGCCCATCGACGACCTGCTGTTCCCGTTCCAGCACGGCATCCTCTACTACCCCGGCGTCGAGGTGCTGCCGCCGTTCGTCCTGTACGGCGCGGACCGGCTGACCGACGAGGCGTACCCGGGCATCGCCGAGGCGTGGAAGCGGCGGCTGCTCACCCTGGAGTCGACCGAGCCGATCGCCTTCCGGCCGCAGAACTTCGGCGACTACGAGTTGCCGTCGCTGCTCCTGAAGGAGGGGCTGGAGCCGGCGGGCCGCCAGGGTTTCGGGCTGCACGTGCGCGGCTGACCGCTTGATGTTTGGCGCTTGGCGCCTGGTTCTTGGCGCTTGGGGCTTGATCTGAAGCGGGCTTGAAGTTCTAGCCTCGCCGGTGTGCGGCCGGGCCGGCCGCTCTCGCCCCTGGGAGGTACGGACATGAGCATCAGCACTGCGGAGTTCGCCGCGCTCGAACGGCGGGTTCAGGTCCTGGCCGACCGCGCCGAGATCGCGTCTCTCGTCGACGGCTATCTGATCAGCCTCGACACGGTGCCCCGGGACGGGGGACGGTTCGACGAGGCGTGGGCGCGGCGGTACTTCACGTCCGATGTACGGATCAGCACACCGGTGGGCGACCACCAGGGGATCGAGGGCCTGGCCGAGGCCGAGCAGGCCACTCTCGGCAAGTTCGAACGAACCCAGCACGTCGGCGCCAACTACCTGATCGCCCTCGACGGCGACCGGGCCACCGTCCGCTGGAACGCCATCATGACCCACGTCCACCTCGCCACCACCCAGCGGGCCCGCGGCGAGGCCCCCGGCGGCCACTTCGACGTCGGCGGCACCTTCACCGGCGAGGCCGTCCGCACCTCGGACGGCTGGCGGCTGCGCAGCCTCGACGTCCAGGCGGTGTGGACGACCGGACAGGGCCCGCTCGCCCTGACCCCGAAGGCCGAGGCGACGCTGCGCGAACTCGCAGACGGTGCCTGACGGCGCTCGACAGCGCTCGACAGCGCTTGACGGCGCTCGACGGCGCAGCCGGATCACGCTGGTGGACTGGGACGCCACCTACCCGAACACGTACCGCAAGGTGCTGCTGGTGGAGCCGACCGGGACGGCGGCGGCTGAGCCGGTCAACGGCTGCGGTAGCGCCCGGGGGTGGTGCCGAACTCGCGCAGGAACGCGTGGGAGAGGGCGTAGGGCGTGCCGTAGCCGACCCGGCGGGCGATGGCGGCGAGGGGGTCGGGGGTGTCGCGGAGGCGGGCGGCGGCCAGGGCGAGCCGCCACCAGGTGAGGTAGGCCATCGGGGGGCGGCCGATCAGGGTGGTGAACCGGCGGGCGAGGGTGGCGCGGGAGACGCCGACCTCCGCGGCCAGCCGGTCGTTGGTCCAGGGGGCGGCCGGGTCCGCGTGCAGGGCGCGGACCGCGGCCGCCGTCACCGGGTCGGCGAGGGCGGCCGGCCAGGCGCCGGTGGAGTCCTCGGCGAGGCGGGCGCGGACCATGTAGACGAGCAGCAGGTCGAGCAGGCTCGGCACGGCGATGCCGGAGCCGGGCCGGTGGCCGTTCAGCTCGCGTCCCAACAGGTCGATGGCGGACCGCAGTTCGGGGTGGTGGCCGACCCGGTTGGGCAGGTGGACGACGTCCGGGAGTTCCGCGAGCAGCGGGTGTGCGCGGCTGTGGTCGAGGCGGTACTTGCCGCACAGCAGCTCCGCCTCGCCGGGGCCGCCGGGTTGCGCCTTCGGCAGCTCGCCGGTGAACTCCTCGAAGGGGACGGCGTGTTGGGCCCTGGACGGGTCGGCCTCGGCGTCCGCGAGCACGTGGCCCGCGCCGCGCGGGAGCAGCACCGCGTCGCCGGCCGCGAGGGTCAGGGCGGTGCCGTCCGCGCCGAACAGTCGGCAGCCTCCCGAGAGGACGACGTGGAAGCCCGCGCCGTCGTAGGGCGCGAAGCGGGCGCACCAACTCCCGCTCACCCGTACGCGGTTGGAGGAGGATCGTCCGATCCGGACGGTCGATATCGCGTCGCTGACCACATCCATGGCGGGAGTGTATCTATGCGCTCGGCCGTGAGGGTTTCGCGTATCCGAGTGAGGTGTTGCGACATTGAGGCGCTCCCCGGGTGCCGCATAGCTTCGGAGGCATGAACCACACACAGAGCGTCGTGCTCGGCGAGGTCGAGGTCCTCCGCGTCGTCGAGTGGCAGGGTCCGTTCCTGCCGGCCGATCAGTTGGTCCCGCAGGGCGGGCCGGGGTTGTGGGAGGAGAACGTCGACTGGCTCGCGCCGCACCACTGGGAGCCGGGGAGTGGGATGGCGGCGGCTGCGCTGCAGACCTGGGTGCTGCGCAGTGGCGGCCGAACTGTCTTGGTGGACACGGGAGTCGGCAACGACCGGGAGCGGCCGGAGACGCCGATGTTCCATCGGTGGCGGGGCGACTTCCTGGGCCGGCTCGCCGAGGCGGGCGTCCGTCCGGAGGAGGTGGACGTGGTCGTGAACACCCATCTGCACGCGGACCATGTCGGCTGGAACACCACCGAGGTCGACGGGGAGTGGGTGCCGACGTTCCCGAACGCGCGCTACCTGCTGCACGCGGCGGACGATTTCCACTTCGGGCCCGAAAACTCCTTCGGTGGCGGGCAGTTGGAGAGTCGGCTGA
Organism: Kitasatospora sp. NPDC059795; assembly: GCF_042732175.1. Lineage (NCBI taxonomy): Bacteria > Bacillati > Actinomycetota > Actinomycetes > Kitasatosporales > Streptomycetaceae > Kitasatospora > Kitasatospora sp. NPDC059795. The sequence goes on along the minus strand of NZ_JBHWID010000009.1, from coordinate 313,915 downwards.
TCTATCTGGACAGCATCGCCCCGGTCGTCCGGAGCGGGCAGTTGGAGCGCTGGGAGGGCGTCCACCGGATCGACGAGAACCTGGTGCTGGAGTCCGCGCCCGGTCACACGCCGGGCTCGGCGGTGCTGCGGTTGGAGTCGGGCGGCGAGCGGGCGGTCTTCGTCGGCGATCTGATGCACAGCCCGGTGCAGGTCCTCGCGCCGTCGTGCAGCAGCTGCTTCTGCGTCGATCCCGAGCAGGCGGCGGCCAGCCGTCGTCGGATTCTCGAACGGGCCGCCGAGCGCCGGGAGTTGGTGGTTCCGGCGCACTTCGGCGGGGCGGGGGCGCTGGAGGTCCGGCGCGCGCCGGGGGGCGGATTCGGCGTGGAGCGGTGGGCGGCGTTCGCCTGAGCCGAGCTCGGCGGGGTGGAGGAAGTTCTACCTCGCAGACGCTCCCCCGCCGCCGCGCCGATCTGCGCCGGGCCGGGGCCGACCTGGTGGTCGGGGTGCTGATCGCGCTGGGCGCGATGCTCTCGATCTGCCTGTTCCTGGTCACCGCCTACTTCGTGATCCTGTTCGTCATCGGCATCGGCGCGCTGATGCTGCCGATCGTGACCGCGTGGGTCCGCCGCCTGTGCAACGCCAACCGGCGGGCGGCGGCCCGGGTCGGCGTGCCCGTCGAGGTGCCGTACCGGCCGGCGCCGGCGGAGTTCGAGCGGGACATCGTCGGCTGGATCCGCCGCTGCAAGTGGATCCTGACCGACCCCGCCAGCTGGCGGGACCTGCTCTGGCTGCTGCTCAACTCGGTCATTGGAATGATTGGCTTCCTGCCCGCTGCGGTCCTCTACTACGTCCTGGAGGGGCTGGCACTGGCGTTCGGCCTGTGGCGGCCCGTGCTGCACGCACAGGGCACCGGGCGGGTGTACTTCCTCGTCCCGATCGAAGGCCGACCGACTGCGCTGTACGCCGCGTTGGCGGCATCGGCGCTGTTCGTCGGCTGGGCCCGGTACAGCCGGGCCTTCCTCGTCGTGCACGCGCACTTCACCCGGCTGCTGCTCGGCCCGACCGAACGGTCGCGACTGGTCCTGCGGGTGCAGCACCTGGCCGAGACGCGGTCCGGGGCGCTGGACGCGGCGGCGGCCGAACTGCGCCGCATCGAGCGGGACTTGCACGACGGCGCGCAGGCCCGGATGGTCAGCCTCGGCATGACCCTGGGCGCGCTCGAACGCCACCTCGACAGCAACCCGGACGAGGCCCGCAGGCTGCTGCGGGACGCCCGCACCTCGTCCGTCACGGCGCTGCGCGAACTGCGCGACCTGGTGCGCGGCATCCACCCGCCGGTCCTCGCCGAACGCGGCCTGGCGGACGCGCTGCGCGCCCTCGGCCTGGCCAGCCCGCTGCACGTCGAGGTGACGGTGGACCTGCCCGGCGCGGTGCCGCCGCCGCTCGAATCCGCGCTGTACTTCGCGGTGTCCGAGCTGCTCGCCAACGCGCTCAAGTACTCCGGCGCCGAACGCGTCGAGGTCGTCGCCCGGCACGACGGCGCCGTGCTGCACGCCCGGGTCGTCGACGACGGCCGGGGCGGCGCCGACCCCGCCCGGGGTACCGGCCTGCACGGCATCCGCCGCCGGCTGGCCACCTTCGACGGCACCGTCGACATCACCAGCCCGCCGGGCGGCCCGACCGCCATCACGATGGAGATACCGTTCGCGTTGTCCTCGCCGAAGACCTCTTCCTGCTGAGGCAGGGGCTGATCCAACTCCTGGACGCCTACGGCTTCGAGACCGTCGCGGCCGTCGACAACGGCCCCGACCTGCTGGCGGCCGCCGCCGAGCACCGCCCCGACATCCTGCTGGTCGACGTCCGCCTCCCGCCGACGTTCACCACCGAGGGCCTGTGGGCCGCGCTGCAGGCCCGGCGGGAGATCCCCGGCCTGCCGATCCTGGTGCTCTCCCAGCACGTCGAGCAGATGTACGCCCGTGAGCTGCTCGCCGACGGCACCGGCTACCTGCTCAAGGACAGCGTCTTCGACAACGAGCAGTTCATCGGCGCGATCCGCCGGATCGCCGCCGGCGGCACCGCGATGGACCCGGCCGTGGTCTCCCAGCTGATGGTCAGCCACTCCCGCGACCAGCCGCTCGGCACGTCGGACCGGATGAGGATTCCGCCCGCCCGTCACCGGGCCGCGCCACGCGCCGTTGTCAGGCGGTGCGCGCCCACGGCACGCTGGGCCTCGCACGCCATTCGACGACCGCTCGATCCGGAGGTGCGCCCCGTGGAACCCGATGCCCGTCCTGACGTTCCCGAGATGAGTCCCGCCGTGCGGGAGACGTACGGCCCCGCCGACCTGGGCGCGGAACGGATCTTCGCCGGAGGATTCATCAACTTCGGTTATTGGCATGACATCGATCTGACGCATCCGATTGACGAAGCCGACCGGATCCGCAGCCAACAGGACCTCTACCGGCGCGTCCTGGACGCCGCCCGGCTTCCGAAAGCGCCCCGGATCCTGGAGGTCGGCTGCGGGCTCGGCATGGGCTGCGTACTCGCCCTGAACGAACGCGACGCCACCGCCGTGACCGGTCTGGACATCCACCCGGCCCAGCTGGAACGGGCCCGCCGGGCCCACGCCGAGACGCTCCGGCGCGAACCGGACCGGCTCCGGTTCGTCCGCGGCGCGGCAGGCCAAATGCCGCTGGAGGAGCGGCAGTTCGACGTCGTCATCAGCGTCGAGGCCGCCCAGCACTTTCCGAACCTGACCGACTTCGCCGCCGAAACCTTCCGCGTCCTGCGCCCCGGCGGGCGGGTCGCCGTCGTCAGCTTCTTCACGCCCGACGACTCCCCCGGACGCCCCGAGGACCTCGCCGGCCTGCTCGACACCTTCGCCGACGGCCTCGACATCGCCCGCCCGGTCGGCGCGCTCACCGACGCCTTCGCGGCAGCAGGGCTGGCCGACCGGCGTGTCGAGTCGCTCGGCGCGGACGTCTGGCCGGGCTGGGACCGCTGGCTCAGCCGCTGGTGGGACGAGGGCAGCTGGCCGCGAAACTTCCTGCACGCGCACGAGCGGCGGCTGCTCGACTACTACCTGGTGACGGCGGGGCGTCCTTCGACCGGGTGATCTTCAGGGGAAACGGTCAGAAGCGGTCAGGAAGATGACAGATTTTGACCGTTTGCGATCGCGAACGGTCCGATTGTGTACACATGTGGTGCTCAAGCGGTCAGCGGGCTCTCGCACCGATCGTCTGCCACGGTTCGGGTGCTAAGTTCCGCTTCCAAGAAACCAAATAGCCCCGGCGACGCGGCAACGTCCCGGGGCACGGCAACAGAAACAAGACTTCCGATGCGTGTTTATCGTAGCGCCCACGAGGGCGAATGCACCTATCTGCCAACCGAGATTCTGCAGAATCCTGCCCTCTCCTTCACCGCCCGCGGTGTGATCGGGTACCTCCTCTCCCTGCCGGACGGCCACTGGGAGACCGCCAAGAACCTCGCCGACTCCAGCTCCCTGGGTCGAGCCGCCGTCAACAACGCCCTGGCAGAGCTGAAGGCCGCCGGGTACTACGTGACGGTGAAGACCCGATTCCAGGGTCGGGTCACCACCCAGATCCACGTGCACGACAAGCCCCACCTCCCCTCCCGTGACCGGGGACCGGGGACCGACGGGCCGGGCTTCGGTGGAGTGACGTTCGACGCGCCGGGACTCCTCCTTAAAGACCTGGAGGTAAAAACCACCCCCCTACCCCCCGGCGAGCTCAACGGGCTCGCCAAGCTCGCCGAGCAGCGAGAGCCGGTCGGGGCGGGACGGCCGGAACGGCGGATCGAGACCAACCCGCCGAACGCGCCTCAGCCGGACTCGGGCCGAGCCCACACGCCGAACGCGCCGGAGGGCCTTGCCGGGCCTTCCGAGCAGGGCGGCGTTGTCGGGGCAGTCGCGCTGAACGGCCTTGCCAGGCCGGACGAGCGGAGCGGCCTTGCCGGGCCTGCCGCGCCGAACGGCCTTGCCGGACCGGACGAGCGGAGCGGCCTTGCCGGGCCGGACGAGCGGAGCGGCCTTGCCGGGCCTTCCGGGCAGGGCGGCGTTGTCGGGTCAGTCGCGCCGAACGGCCTTGCCGGGCCGGACGAGCGGGGCAGCCTTGCCGGGCCTGCCGCGCCGAACGGCCTTGCCGGGCCGGACGAGCGGAGCGGCCTTGGCGGGTCCGGTGCACCTGGCGGCCCCGATGGCCGTGGCGGCCCCGACGACCCGGATGGGCCTGCCCGGCCTGACGAGCCCGGTGGGCCCGGTGGCCCGGGTGGGCCGGGACGGCCCGGTCGGCCCGGTGGGCCCGTGGGCTCGCCTCGGCCGAACCAGCCCTCCGTGCCCGCCTCGCCGAGCCGACCAGTCATTCCCGCCGCCCGACGCGAACGCGCCGCACGGCCCGCCGCACCGGTCGCGCCCGCCGCACCGGTCGCGTCCGCCGCGCCCGTCGCGCCCGCCCCCGCCGTCCCCGCCCCCGCCGCCGTTCCCGCCCAGCCTGCGTCTGTCGAGCAGCTGGATCCGAGCACGCGGGCCGGGCGTGAGGCCGTGCATCAGCTGGTGGCCGAGGCCGTGAAGGAGCGCAACCGGAAGGCCGTCTCCGTGCTGCTCCGGGCGATCGCCGGCACGCCGCGTCTGCGGATCGGCCCGGCCGAGGCGCGGAGGCTCGCGCCGCAGGTCGTGCCGTGGCTGGAGCGCGGTGTGCCGGAATCGGAGCTCACCCGGGCCCTCACGGACGGTCTGCCGGACCGGATCCTCTCGCCGGGGGGCTTCCTGCGCTACCGGCTGGAGACGAAACTGCCGCCCGTCCCGGAGGCCGCGCCGCCCCCACGGGCTCCGTACGCCGAGTGCGCCAGGTGCTGCGATCCGATCCCCGAGCCCGGCATCTGCCGCCCGTGTGCCGGTCTGGGCGCCCGTACCCCCGCGGTCGGCGGCGGCCAGGCGTTCGCCCGGGCCGGTGCGGCCCGGGTCCGCGAGGCGATGCAGTGGGTCCGTGCCGGCAATGGCGTCGGAAACCCCGTCCCGGCGGGCTGACATGACGGGTCGACACGGCCTTCCAGGGCACCGTCAGGGCCCGCTCGACGCCCCTCAGGGGTTGGCTGCCAGCAGGGCGCGTCCCAGGGGCGTCAGGGCGTGCTGGACGCCGCGCCCCTGCCGGGTGGTGGCGATCAGCCCGGCGGCCCGCAGCGCGTTGGTGTGCGGCGAGGCCGAGGGCGGCGCGATGCCGAGCGTCGCCGCCAACTCGGTGGTGGTGCACGGGCCTTGGGCGATCGCTCGGAGGGTGCGGGCGCGGGCGGGGCCGAGCAGTGGGCGCAGGCCGTCGGAGTCGTCGGCGGTCCGGCGGGACGGGAGCAGCACCGGGTGCAGGAGGGCGGTGGGACGGTCGTGCTGGTGCAGGACGGCGCACTTGTCGAGGAACAGGTTCGGGTGGAGTTGCAGGCCCCGCCCGGCGAGCCGGTGCCGTACCGGCGGGCCGGGGCGGTCGACGGTGAGGGTGCCGGTGTCGCGCCAGTCGAGCCGGGGGTGCAGGCGCTCCAGCATCGCGGCGGGTCCGTCCGTCACCACCGCCTGTGCGTGGCACCGGACTTCGGCGTCGAGGGTGCGCCGGATCTCGTGCCACTCGGGGGCCAGGCACGCGCGGTAGAGCGCGGCTGCGGCGTTCACCACGGGCCGCAGCGCGCTCGCGCCTTCCTCGCGCAGGCGTTGGACGACGGGCGGTGCGGTGCGGTCGTAGCAGTGGTCGAGTTCGGCGCGGATGCGTTCGTCGGTGGCGGTGAGCACGCTGTCGAGTTCGTCGGCGAAGGTGCGCAGGTAGGCGGTGCTGTCGGCGAGCAGGAAGTCGGGGAGGCCGCGCGGGCTGTCGGCGAGCAGGTCGAGGAAGGGTGCGGCCCGGTGCGGGACGCGCGAGCGGATGCCGCGCCACCAGCGGGCCTTCGGGCCGGTGCGGCGGCGGCTGTCGACGGCGAGCGAACCGGTGAGCAGTTGTTCCAACGGCGAGATGCTGAAGCTCGTCCGGGCCAGGTCGTGGACGTCGAGCGCGAGTTCGATCACGGGTGCCTCCCCCGGGGCCGGTCCGGTGGGCGTTTTGTCGCTATGAGGCCGGGGGCCTCACAGCTCCCCCGGGCCGACCGGCGCTGCGACAGTTCGAGCATGCTGATCAACGATCATATGGCGAAGTACGTTGAGGTTCCCGGGGGTTACCTGCACTACCGGACGGCGGGCGCGGGCCGGGACGTGGTGCTGTGCAACGCGGGCGCGGCGGATCTGCGGATGTGGGAGTCGACGTTGCCCTGGCTGTCCGGGGCGGCCCGCGTGATCACCTTCGACTACCGCGACACGGGCCTGTCCTCGGCGGGGACGGCGCCGTACAGCGAGGTCGAGGACATCGCGGCGGTGTTCGACGCGGCCGGGGTGACGGACGCGCTCCTGCTGGGCGTCTCGGACGGGGCGCGTCGCGCGCTGGCGTTCGCGCACCGGTACCCGGCGCGGGTCCGCCGGGTGGTGGCGGTGGGCGGCACGTTCGGGCCGTTCCCCGACCCGAACGCGGAGGAGGAGGCCTCGCGCGCCCTGCTGCCGGCGCTGTTCGAACGGATCGCGCGGGTCCGGACGGCCGAGGGGATGCACGCCTCGGCGGCGGTGGACGTGGACGCGTGGGGTCCGGCGCTCGGACGGGACCAACGCAGGCTGATGATCGGCCTGGAGGTGGCGAACACCCACCTCGTCACGCTGCCCGACGAGGAGTACCTCGGCACCGAGCTCGACCCGCCCGTCAAGACCCGGTTCGCCGAACTCGCCGTCCCCGTCAGCGTGTTGGTCGGGGAGCACGACCTCCCGGCGACCCGGATGTGGGCCCGGCGGCTGGCCGAGCAGGTACCGGACGCGGAACTGACGGCCCTGCCGGAGGCCGACCACTACCCGATGCTGTCCGCCCCCGCCGCCTTCGAACGTTTCCTGCGCGGACTGCTTTAGGTCCTGCTTCAGGCCTTCCGCGCCCAGCCCGGCACCCAGGTGCCCGGGGCGTCCTGGACGGTCCCCGCGGCGGCCAGGTGGGCGCGCAGGGCGGCCAGCGCCGGGTGCGGGTTGTCGCGGTGCCAGACCAGGGAGTGCGGGTAGACCGGCGTCGGGTCGGTGAGCGGGATCCGGCGCAGGTCGTGCCCGGCCGGCCAGACCAGGCGGGTGCCGTCGCTCATGAAGGTGGCCAGTGCCGGGGTGTCGGCGATGGTGTCGAGCAGCGCGTCGGAGCCGAAGTTGGGCCCGGTGGCCTCGATGGTGAGGCCGAACTCGGCGACCAGGTCGTCGTAGTAGGCCGCCCACTCGGAGCCGGGGAGGATGCCGGGCATCCAGATCCGGTGCCCGACCAGTTCGCCCGGCGTCACCGCGCGGGCCCCGGCCAGCGCGTGGCCGGGACCGGTGAGCAGTTCGAGCTTCTCGTCGACCACCCGGACGGACGCCAGGTCGTCGGGCAGCGGCCGGCCCGGCGTGCCGACGGCGCGGAAGGACGCGTCGATGGTGCCCGCGCGGATCGCGTCGAGGGCCTCGTCGATGTCGAGCAGCTTCACCACGTCGAGTTCGATCTCGGGGCGGGTGCGGTGGAAACCCCGCAGCAGGCCGGACGCGGCGCCGCGCAGGTTGATCACGTCCACCCGCAGCGGGCGGCGGGCGGTGTGCACGGAGGTGACGGCGCGTTCGGCGACCCGCAACAGCTCGCGGGCGTGCGGCAGGAACGCCTGGCCGTCGATGGTGGTCTCGGCGCCGCGCGGAGTCCGGGCGAACAGCCGCACCCCGAGGTCCCGTTCGAGGGCGGCGATGCGCTTGGAGACGGCCTGCTGGGTGATCGCCAGGTCGGCGGCGGCCTTCTGGAACTGGCCCGCCTCGGCGACGGCGAGGTAGGTGCGTACGGCTTCGAGGTCCACGCCGTCCACCTTAGTGAACAACCAGCGGTTGTGCCCGAGGCCCTTCCCGGTTGTTTGACCTGCACCTTCACGACCCGATTTGCTCTGCCGGGTCAACGCGGGTTTGTACGGTCGAACGGGGTGGCGATGGGCGGTCGGCGGTCGTTGGGACGGCCCTTCGGGTGGCTGTGGGCGGCGTACGCGGTGAGCGCGTACGGCTCGGGGCTGGGGTTCGGGGCGCTGCCGCTGATCGCGGTGCTGGTGCTGCACGCCGGCCCCGCCGAGGTGTCGGCGCTGTCCGCCGTGGGCCCGGCGGTGGGGGCGCTGCTGGCGCTGCCGCTCGCGCCGTGGGTGGAGTTCCGGCGCAAGCGACCGGTGATGGTCGCGGCCGACCTGGTCAGGTGCGGCGCGATGGCGTCCGTCCCGCTCGCGTACGCCTGCGGGGTGCTCGGGTTCGGCCAGCTGCTCGCGGTGTCGGCGGTGGTCGCCGCAGCGAAGATCGCGTTCGGCGCGGCGAGCGGGGCCTACCTTAAGGCGCTGGTCCGGCCGGACGACCTGCTGGTCGCCAACTCCCGTTTTGAGTCGACGAATTGGAGCTCGATCGCGGTCGGCCCGCCGCTCGGAGGGGCCGCGATCGGCGTGCTCGGCCCGGTCGTCACGGTGCTGGCGGACGCGGGCAGCTACCTGCTCTCGGCGCTCGGCCTCGCGGCGATCCGCCACCGCGAGGAGCCCCCGCCCGCCCGCGACGGCGGCCCGGCCGGGCCGGGATCGCTGCTGGACGGCTGGCGGCACCTGCTGGGCGACCCGGAACTGCGGGCGCTGTACCTCAACAACCTGCTGGTGTCCGGCCTGATCATGGCCACCGAACCGGTGCTCGCCGTCCTGCTGCTGCGCCAACTCCACTTCCCCGCCTGGCAGTACGGCCTGGCGTTCGCCGCGCCCTGCCTCGGCGGGCTGATCGGCTCCCGGCTGGCCCGCCGGGTGGTGGCGCGACGCGGCCGGACGTGGGTGTTCCGGACGGTCGGCACGCTGCGCGTCGTCTGGCTGATCGGGCTGGCCTTCGTCCCGTCCGGCGTGGCCGGACTGCTCACGGTGATGGCCGTCGAGCTGGCGATCATCGTCCACATGAGCCTGTTCACGCCGGTCCTCGCCACCTACCGGCTGGAACGCACCCCCACCCATCTGGTCGCCCGCACCCTGTCCGCGTGGTCGATCGGCCAGCAGGCGACGACCGCCGTCCTCACCGCGCTCGGCGGCCTGCTCGCCACCCTGACCGACCCGCGCACCACCCTGGCCGTCGCCGGACTGCTGGCGCTGGCCACCCCGCTCCTGCTCCCGCGCCGCGAGCCGGTGCCGGTGCCGGTGCCGGAGCCGGAGCCGGAGCCGGCGCCGTTGCCGCTGTCGGCGCGCGAGTCTGATCCGATCAACGGCGTTGCAGGAACGCCCACTTCGACGCCCACTCCGTGAAGCGAAGCCGCACTGTTCGTCGATCCGCCACTTCGAGGACCTCTCCATGAAGCACACCGCACTGCTCCTGCTCGACTGCCAGCCCGCCGTCCTGGCCACCCTGCCCGATCCCGCTCCGCTGCTCGCCCGGCTGGAGCGGGCCGCCGCCGACGTCCGCGCCGAGGGCGGCACGGTGGCCCACGTGCGCACCGCGTTCACCGAGTCCGACTGGGCGGCCGTCCCCGCCACCAACCAGGTCTTCGCCGCCGTGGCCCGGCATCGCGTCCTGCACCACGATGACCCGGACGCCGCCTTCCACCCGCAACTTGCCCCGCTGGAAGGCGACTTGGCGGTTCGCAAGACCCGCCTCTCCGCCCTGTCCGGCACCGGCCTGGACCAACGGCTGCGCGCCCGCGCCGTCGACACCCTGATCCTCGCCGGCCTCAGCACCGGCGGCGCCGTCCTGGCCACCGCCCTGGACGCGGCCGACCGCGACTACCGCCTCCGCGTGCTGCCCGACGGCGTCGCCGATCCGGACCCGCACCTCCACGAACTGCTGCTCGGCCAGGTGCTCCCGGCCCGCGCCGAACTGCTCAACTGCTCAAGCGTGAAGGCCGGTTGAGCGCAGCTCACGCCGCCGCCCGCTCCATCGCCAGCCGGGCGAACGCGGCGCGCGCCGTGGCGAGGAACGCCGGTACCGCGGGCCGCGCCTCGGCGCGGCGCAGCCAGGTCATGGTGATCGTCGTCCGGGCGGCGTCGCCGAGCAGCGGGACGGCGGCGAGTTCGCCGCGGGACGCCGCGTCGGCCACCGCGAGTTCGGGCAGCAGGGCGCAGCCCAGGCCGGCGGCGGCGCACTGGCGCAGGGCGGCGATGCCGGCCAGTTCGGTCTCGATCACGGGGGCGTCGGAGTCGAGGCTGTCGATCAGGCGGTCCAGCATCTCGCGGAAGCCGCAGCCGGCCGGGGTGGCCAGGAACGGCTCTCCGCGCAGTTCGGGCCCGGCGAGCTGCGCGTACTGGGCCAGCCGGTGGCCGTTCGGGGCGACCACCATCAGCCGCTCGCCGGCCAGCGTCTCGCTGGCCGTCGCCTCGCCGCGGGGCGCCCGGCCGAAGGTCAGTACGACGTCGATCTCGCCGCGCCGCACCCAGTCGTACAGTTCGCCGCGGCTGCCCTGGCGGACCGCCACCTGCACCCGGGGGCACTCGCGGCGGTAGGCGGCGAGGACGGCAGGCAGGCGGTGCGCGCAGAGCGTCTCCAGGCCGCCGACGACCAGTCGGCCGCCGGGGTGGCGGGCTCCGTCCTCGACGGCCGTCCGGGCCTCCTGGACGAGCAGCAGCATCCGGTCGGCGTACTCGACCAGGCGCTCCCCGGCGGAGGTGAGGGAGAGCCGGCGGTGGCTGCGGTCGAACAGTTTGGTGCCGAGTTCGGCCTCCAGGGCCTGGACCTGTTCGGTGACGCTGGACTGGGCGTAGTTCAACTCGGCTGCGGCGCGAGTGAAGTTGAGCGTCCGGGCGACGGTGCGGAAGGTCCGAAGGTGGCGCAGTTCCACGGCGTCCGCTCCTCGTCAGGTCGGTGTCGGCCGCCGCACCGGCTGCATGGCGTGCACCGCTTGCGTCGCTCGCATCGCGTGCGTCGCGTGCACCGCTTGCGTCGCTTGCATCGGTTCCGGCGATGGGCGTCATCGGAAGCGCCCGCTTCCTCAACCACCCTGGCACGGCAAGAATTTCAGTGACCGCCCGCCGTGCACAACCGGCGAGGCGAACCCTGGTGCCGCCGCCGTCCGGCGCGCCCTCCGCATCCACTCATTTCTTTCGCACCCTCGGGGGACAACTGTGCCCGGTCGTCGACGGACCGACTCCCGGCGTGGGAACGGGCTGCTGCTGCTCGGACTCTCGCTCGGCTACTTCATGGTGATGCTGGACACCACGGTGGTGACCGTGGCCCTGCCGGCGATCGGCGCGGACCTGTCGGGTTCGCTCGGCGCTCTGCAGTGGGTCTCCAACGGTTACACCCTCACCTTCGCCGCGCTGCTGCTCACCGCCGGCGCGCTGGCCGACCGGCACGGCGGACGGCGGGTGTTCCTGGCCGGGCTGTGGCTGTTCGGCGCGTGCTCCGGCGTGAGCGCACTGGCCGGTTCGATGGGCGCGCTGATCGCGCTGCGGGCGCTGCTCGGGGTGGCGGGCGCGCTGCTGCTGCCGGCCTCGCTGACGGTGATCGCGCACGCCTGGACCGAACCGGCGGCCCGGGCCCGGGCGATGGGCGTCTGGGCGGCGATCAGCGGCAGCGCGCTGGCCGCCGGGCCGCTGGTCGGCGGGGCGCTCACCGACCGGTTCGGCTGGCAGGCGATCTTCCTGGTCAACGTGCCGGTGGCGTTCCTCGCCCTCGCCCTGACGGCACGTCACGCCCCGCCGGACCGGCCCGGGGCGGACCGGGGCAGGGCGGACCGGGGCAGGGCGGACCGGGGCGTGGACCTGCCGGGGCAGGTCTGTGCGGTGCCGGCCCTGACCGGCCTGACCTGCGCCCTGATCGAGGGCGGGCCGGCGGGCTGGGGCTCGCTGCCGGTGCTCGGCGGCTTCGCGGTGTTCGCGCTGTCCGGCGGCCTGTTCGTACTGGTCGAGCGGCGCCGGGAGGCTGCGGGGCGTGCCGTGATGCTGCCGCTGGGACTGCTGCGCGACCGGACGCTCGCCACCGGGCTGGGCGCGGGGCTGCTGGTGAACTTCGGCCTGTCGGGGGTGCTGTTCGTGCTCTCGCTGCACTTCCAACGGGCGCACGGCCTGAGCGCGTTCGGCGCGGGCGTGGCGTTCCTGCCGCTGATGCTGCCGACCGCGTTCAACCCGGTGTTCACCGGCCGCCTGGTGGGCCGGATCGGCGCTCGCCGCCCGGCCGTCGCCGGGTTCCTGCTGATGGGCGTCGGGGTGCTGGTGGCCGCCGCGGCGACCGGGGGTTCGACGGTCGCGCGGGTGGCGACGGCGGGCGGGCTGCTGGTGCTCGGCTTCGGGGTGTCGTTCGCGATCCCGTCGCTGATGACGGCGGTGGTCGGCGCGGTCGCCAAGGAGCAGTCCGGGATCGCCTCGGGCGCGCTGAACTCGGCCCGGCAGACCGGCGCGGTACTCGGCGTGGCCGTGCTGGGTGCGACGGCCGACGCGGCCGGGGACGGCTCCGGCACCCGGCTCGCGCTGCTGGTCGCCGGTGTCGCCCTGCTGGCCGGCGCCGCGGCGGTCGGCGCGTTCCTGGCCCGCCCGGTCGGGCCGCGCGGCCCGAGCCCGGCCCGGCCCACGGCCTGACTGACCGGGCGGGCCAGGACCCTCAGCCCCTGCCGCCGCCGACCACCGCGTCCTCGGCGGCTTCGGCGTCCTCGGCGTCCGGCTCGGGCTTGGCGTGCTGCATCTCCCGGGCGTCCTCGGCCAGCCGGAACAGGCCCTCGGAGACGAAGTTCAGGAACCGCGCGATGCTGTCCAGCCGGTCGGAGGCCGGGGTGCCGGGACCGAGCACGGAGACGCCCTCGCGGACGGCCTCGACCACGGCGGCGTTGGCCCGGGCGCTGGCGACGGTGGCCTGGTACCAGATGTCCTCGTCCAGGACGTAGCTCTCACGGCGGCGCTCGTCGCGTTCGCGCCGGATCATCGCCTGGTCGTCCAGGAAGGCGACCGCCTTGGAGATGGACGCCGGACTGACCTGGAGCCGCTGGGCGAGCTCGACCGCGGTGAGGCGGCCTTCGTCGGTGAGCATCAGCGCGGCCAGCACCCGGGCGGGCATCCGGCTCATGCCGGAGTGCATGAACACCGTGGTGACGGTCTCCGCATAGACCGCCACCGCCTCCGGGTCGCGCCCGTCGGCGGGCCGGTCGGAGTACGGGCTGCGGGGCAGCGCCTGTCGGCGCTGGGCGCGGCGTTCGGTGGCGCGGTGGGCCAGGTCGGCCCGGTAGCCGTTGGGGCCGCCGTTGCGCATGACCTCGCGGGTGACGGTCGAGGTCGGACGGTCGAGTCGGCGGGCGATCTCGGCGTACGCAAGGTCCTCGGCCAGTCCCAGCGCGATCTGCTGGCGTTCCTGCTGGGTGAGCCTGCCTCCCGGCATCACGGTCTCCTCGGTCGGTCTTCCCGGTCGGTCTTCCCGGTCGGCCCCAGCATAGCGTTCACGCACATTTCATTGCACCGCACTCGCTCTCAACGTTGCGTTAGCTGGAGGGCCGTTGCAACGATTTGTGGCCGCTGACCTGCTGCAATGCACTTTGATTGCAACAAGTCCATTGCCGACTCCATGAACGCAACGTAGCGTTTCCATCATTAGAAACGAAGCGCAGATGGAGTCAGCCATGCAGCAGTTCGCCACCCCCGCCGCGATCACCGCCGTCGTCGAGATCCCCGCCGGCCACCTCCGCCTGATCGCCACCGACCGCACCGACACCGTCGTCGAGGTGCTCCCCGCCAACCCGAAGAAGGACCGCGACGTGCGGGCCGCCGAGCAGACCGAGGTGGTCTTCGCGGACGGCGTGCTGCGGATCGTCACCGCCTCCGGACAGCACCGCCTGCTCGGCCCGACCGGCGCGCTGGAGGTCACCGTCCAGCTGCCGGCCGGTTCCCGGATCGAGGCCAAGTCCGCCGACACCGAACTGACCGGCGTGGGACGGCTCGGCGAGGTCGCGTTCGAGAGCGCCCGGGGCACGATCAAGCTCGCCGAGGCGGCCGGCGGCCGGCTCGTCCTCCAGGCCGGCAGCATCGAGGTCGGCCGCCTCACCGGCTCGGCGAAGCTCGACACCCAGAGCGGCGACCTGAGCGTCACCGAGGCGGTGAGCGGCGAGCTGGCGCTCACCACCCAGTCCGGTTCGATCACCGTCGGCGCCGCCCGCGGCGTGTCCGCCTCGCTGGACGCCGGCACCGGCCACGGCCGCATCCACAACGCCCTGCGCAACGCCGACGACGTGCCCGGGCTCGCCATCCGCGCCACCACCATGAACGGCGACATCACCGCCCGCACGGTCTGACCGCAGCCCCGCCACCGGGCCGCCGCACCGCACGGCGGCCCCGCCCGGCACCGACCCGCACGGCACCGACACGCCCAGCACCAACCCGCACGGCATCAACCCACCCAGTACCAACCCGCCCAGCAGCAGAAGGAGTTCTCCCATGACCGGCCTGGCCATCGCGGCACAGGGGCTGCGCAAGTCCTACGGGGACAAGACCGTCCTCGACGGCGTCGACCTGTCCGTCCCGCAAGGCACCGTCTTCGCCCTGCTCGGCCCGAACGGGGCCGGCAAGACCACCGCCGTGAAGATCCTCTCCACCCTCATCTCGGCCGGCCCCGGCAGCGGCCCGATCCGGATCGGCGGCCACGACCTCGCCGCCGACCCGCAGGCGGTGCGCGCCGAGATCGGCGTCACCGGCCAGTTCTCCGCCGTCGACGGCCTGATCACCGGCGAGGAGAACATGCTGCTCATGGCGGACCTGCACCACCTGCCCAAGGCCGAGGGCCGCCGCGTCGCCGCCGACCTGCTCGCCCGGTTCGACCTCACCGAGGCCGCGCAGAAGCCCGCCTCCACCTACTCCGGCGGCATGAAGCGCCGCCTCGACATCGCGATGACGCTGGTCGGCAATCCTCGGATCATCTTCCTGGACGAGCCCACCACCGGCCTCGACCCCCGTAGCCGCCACAGCATGTGGCAGATCATCAGGGAACTCGTCACCGGCGGCGTCACCGTCTTCCTCACCACCCAGTACCTGGAGGAGGCCGACGAACTCGCCGACCGCATCGCCGTCCTGCACAACGGCGTGATCGCCGCCGAAGGCACCGCCGACGAACTCAAGCGCCTCGTCCCCGGCGGCCACGTCCGACTCCGCTTCACCGACCCGGCCGGGTACCGGTCCGCCGCCGACGCCCTCGCCGAGAGCGCCCGCGACGACGACTCGCTGACCCTGCTCGTCCCCAGCGACGGCAGCCAGCGCGCCCTGCGCTCCGTGCTCGACCGGCTGGACGCCGCCGGCGCCGAGGCCGACGCGCTGACCGTGCACACCCCCGACCTCGACGACGTGTTCTTCGCGCTGACCGGCGCGCCCGCCGTCACCGACCAGCCCAAGGAGAACGCACGATGAGCGCCTTCGCCCTCGCCTTCCGCGACTCGTCGACCATGCTGCGGCGCAACCTGCTGCACGCCCGGCGCTACCCGTCGCTCACCCTGAACCTGCTGCTCACCCCCGTGATGCTGCTCCTGCTGTTCGTCTACGTCTTCGGCGGCGCGATGAGCGGCGGGGCCGGCCGGGCCGCGTACGTCGCCTACCTGCTGCCCGGCATCCTGCTGATGACCATCGGCTCCACCGTGGTCGGCACCGCCGTCTCGATGGCGACCGACATGAACGAGGGCATCGTCGCCCGGTTCCGCACCATGGCGATCCACCGCGGGTCGGTGCTGTTCGGCCGGGTCGTCGGCAGCGTCCTGCAGTCGGTGCTGAGCGTGGTGCTGGTCGGCGCCGTCGGCGTCGCCATCGGATTCCGCTCGCACGACGCCACCGCGCTGGAGTGGCTCGCCGCGTTCGGCCTGCTGGTGCTGGTCGCGCTCGCCCTCACCTGGCTCGCCGTCGGCATGGGCCTGGGCAGCCCCAACGCGGAAGCCGCCAGCAACGCCGCACTGCCGCTGATCCTGCTGCCGCTGATCTCCACCGCCTTCGTCCCGCTGCACTCGATGCCCGGCTGGTTCCAGCCGATCGCCCAGTACCAGCCGTTCACCCCCGCCATCGAGACGCTGCGCGGCCTGCTGCTCGGCACCCACATCGGCAACAACTGGTGGATCGCGCTGATCTGGTGCGCCGCCCTCACCGTGCTCGGCTACCGCTGGTCCCGCTCGCAGTTCGACCGCGAGCCGAAGTAGCCACTCAGCCAGAACGAAGCTGACATCTCGTCAGCTTCTTTGGCGTATCCGGGGGTTGCCCCTACCCCGGGTCCGGGTGGCAACCGCATCGTGCGACGGCGGACGATCGGAAAGGGTGGATCGACCGACCGCGCTCGACCACGGGGAGACCACGCCATGCGGAACAGACATCGAACAAAACTGCTGGGAGTGATCGCACTCCTGCTCCTGCTACCGACCGCGACCCCCGCCGCAGCCCGCCCGGACGGTCAACTTGCGCACACCACCGTCGAGTTCACCAGCACCGACGGCGTCACTCTGCACGGCGAACTGATCGCCCCGCAGGGCGCGAACGGCGCCCCCGGGCTGGCGATGGTCGGCGGGGCCGGCCCGGTCACCATGGACGAACTGCGGCCCGCCGCCGAGGCGTTCGCCGGGCACGGCATCCCGACCCTGATCTGGGACAAGCGGACCGCCGGCTACTCCACTCTCGACCGGGACTACAACCGCCTCGCGGACGACACCCTCGCCGCCGCCCAACTCCTGCGCTTCCGGCCCGAGATCGACCCGAACCGGGTCGGCCTGTGGGGCCTGTCGGAGGGCGCCTGGGTGGTCACCCTGGCCGCCGGACGCACCCCCTCGGACGTGTCCTTCGTGGTCACCGCCGGCGCGGTCGGCCTCACCCCGGCCCGCCAACAGGCCTGGGCGTACGGCGAGTTCCTCCGACACGCCGGAATCACCGGCTCGCTGGTGCCGACCATGCAGAGCACACTGATCCGGCAACTGGCCGCCGCCGGGCTCTTCCCGGAAGCGGACTACGACCCGGTGCCCGCCTGGGAGCGGATCCACCAGCCGGTGCTGGCCGAGTGGGGCACGCTGGACCGCGAGGCCGTGCCCGCCGAGAGCGAGCGGATCGTCCGGGAGGCCCTGGACCGTGCGGGCAACCGCCACTACACGATCCGAACCGTCCCGGACGTCCGCCACAACCTCCGCCGCAGCTTCGCCGACGGCTTCGACCGATCCCCTCAACTACCGGACGACTACGCCGACTTCGAGTCCCGCTGGATCAACGGGCTGGCGACCGGACTGCCGGCGGCATCCGCCGACCCCGCCCCCGCACAGGAGTACGCCAGCCGGCTGCTCGCCCCGCTCCACTGGTACGAATCCCCTTGGCTCCAGGCCGCGTTGACCGGCGTCTGCCTGATCGGATTCGTCGGGCACCTCGCCACCGGCACAGTCCGCCGACTGCGCCGCCGCCCCGCCCCGGCAGGCCTGCCCCGCCCGGCCCGCTGGGCCGCCCTGACCGGCACCCTCACGGTCGTCGGCACCCCGCTCTACCTGCTGTTCATGGCGATCACCGCAGTCTCCCTGCCCGGACCGGTCCTGCTGGGCCGGCCGGCCGTCTGGTGGCTGCTGCAACTCGCCGCCGTGGCAACGGTGGTGGCGGTCGCACTGACCGCGTTCACCGCGCTCCGGAACCGCCCGGCGGGCGGCGCCCGGGTACGGCTCGGACTGCTGGCACTCTCGGGCGCGGCGTTCGTCCCGTGGGCGCTCTACTGGGGGCTGCTGCGCCCCTGACCGGTGCCGGGGTCAGACCTTGGCGTCCGGCGCGGTGTCGGCGACGTGCTGCCACACCGGGTCCAGCGCGAGGGCCGTGAGCTGGTCGCCGTCGAGCAGCGGCGACGGATACAGCTTGCCCCCCTGATTGGCGACGGTGTTCGAGGAAGCGGTGATCATGCTGCCGTCGGTGCGGTAGAGGGTCACCCGCCAGTCCTGCAGGCCCGCCGCCGCGTCGGGGAGGTACGTGTACAGCTGGCTGCCGTCGGGGCGGTTCTCGACAGCGCACTTGGACACGTTGCCGCAGGTCGCGTGCGGCTTGTAACCCGTCGAGTGCCGCGGAACACCGATGACCTGGCCGACCTCGATCCGGATGTTGCCCGACCGCGTGCCGTTGGTGATGTTGTGCAGCGCCCCGACCCGGAACGCCTGCTGCCGGACTCCGTCCGTCGGGCCCGGCATCCCGCTCGGCAGCGGCTGCGGGCCCGGGTCGTTCCAGGTGTTCTCGATGTGGTAGCCGGCCGGGATCCGCGCCGCCAGCAGCTCTGCGACATTCGGCGCGGAGCCCGGGCTGCCGGGCTTGGACGACGCACCGTCGCTCGGCTTCGACGACGCACCGTCGCTCGGCTTCGACGAGCCCCCGCCGGACGGGGCGGCCGCCGGACCGGCCACAGTGTTCGTCGGGCCGGCGGTCAGCACGGCGCCGCCCGCCACCGCGACGGCGATGACCGCCGCGACGGCCCCCGTCATGGTGGCGGCGCGCCGACGCTTGCTGCGGCGTCCCCGGCGCAGCAGGTCAGCCATCGGCGCGGGCCCGGCCGGGGCCTGGCTGTCCGCCAGCACCTCCAGCGCGTGCGACAGGTCCTCGTGGTCAGTGGTGCTCATGGGCTGACAGCCTCCTGGTTCATCGATCGGTTGTTCGACAGGGTGGTGCGCAGCCGGGCCATCGCCCGGGAGTGCTGGCTCTTGACGGTGCCGACCGAGCAGCCGAGGACGGTGGCGGTGTCCCTCTCGGACAGGTCCTCCAGGTGCCGCAGCACCACCACCGCACGCTGCCGCGGTGCCAACGACCGCAGTGCACGCCGGAGTTCGTCCATCTCGTCGTACTCGACACCGACCGCGCCGGCCGTCTCCGGCAGATCGGCGGTGAGCGTCTCCCGACGCCGTCGACGCCACCAGCTGATGTGTCCGTTGACCAGCATCCGCCGCAGGTAGGCGTGCGGATCGTCGGTGGCCACCCGTCGCCAGCGGACGTACAGCTTGACCAGGCAGTCCTGCAACAACTCCTCGCCGCGGTGCCGGTCCCCCGCTATCAGGGTGGCCGTGCGCAGGTGCCGCGGCCAGGCGGCCGCGACGAAGGCCGTGTAGGCGTCGTCCTCGGTTTCTCGACTCACACCGACCACACGCCCGAGCATGCCGGAAAGGTTGTCAGCAGTTTTTTCGGATCGTCTCCGCTCAGTCGGCGCGGGTCCGCAGCCGGCGCACCGCGAGAGCGGCCAAGGCGGCGGCGAGCAGGGCGAACAGCGCGCTCTCCACAAGCTGGAAGGTCCAGTAGCGATCGGCGGGCTGTTGGGTGATCTCGACGTGGATCCGGTGGTCGGCGAGGCAGCCGGGCAGGTCGGCGAGCGAACTGTGGTCCATGCAGTCCTGGAACCAGTCGCTGTGCCCGACGGGCGCGCCGGACTCGTCGAGGATCGCGCTCGTGTCGATCACCCACGGCCCGCCGGGCACCCGCAGTCCGCCGATGTCGCCGTAGGTGCCGATCTTGCTGAGGTTGGCGACGATCGGCGCGGTCAGCTGCACGGCGGTGCGCTCGGGCGCCCGGTAGTGCGGACGGACGACGGCCGGGACGACCAGTTGGACGACGGTGAACACGGCGAGCGTGGCCGCCATCGCGGGGACGGTGCGCCGCAGGTACAGGCCCAGGGTGGCGCCGAGCACGGACGCGAACGCGGCGTACGCGGCGGGCACCAGGCCGTGCGAGGCGAACGCGACCGGCTCGAAGCGCGCACCGCGAACGGCGGTGACGGGGCCGGCGGCCCAGCCCAGCAGCAGCGCGGCGAGAGCGGTGGCAAGGGTGCAACTGCCGCCCACCACACCGAGTTTGGCCGCCAGCCAGCGGCGGCGGGTGATGCTCTGGTTCCACACCAGCCGGTGCGTGCCCGCCTCGAACTCCCGGGCCACCAGCGGCGCGCCGCAGAACACCCCGAACACGGCGGGCGCCACCAGCAGCAGGTAGCCGAGCAGGTCGGTGCGCAGCCCGTAGCGGTCCGCGAAGGCGGCGAGCGGCCCGGTGCAGTCGGCGCGGGCCGAGCAGTGCGCGAGCGTGTCCTGCTGGGCGTGGTGGATGTCGAGGCCGAGCACCACCAGGTAGCCGGCCAGCAGGAGCAGCGCGCCCAGGCCGATCAGCGCCTGGGTGCGGAACTGACGCCAGGTCAGCCAGATCATCGACGGGCCTCCGGTCGGGCGGCGGGACGGCGCGCGTTCTCGGCGCGGGCCAGCTGGGCGAGGACGAGTTCCTCCAGGTCGGGCACGGTGACGGCCCACGGTCCGTCCGGCAGCGGCTGCTCGGTGCGGACCAGGGCGGTCGCCGGGCCGCCGTCGGACGGGTCGGTGCGGGTGAGCACGGTGACGGTCGGCGGGAGCGCGTCGAGGTCGGCGGGGCGGCCGGTCACCCGGGCGTGCCGGGCCAGCAACGGGCCGATGTCGCCGTGCAGTCGGACCCGTCCGCGAGCCAGCACCACCAGGTGGTCACAGACCCGGGCGACATCGGGCAGGGCGTGCGAGGAGAGCACGGCCGTCGCGCCCAGCTCGGCGACGGACTCCATCAGGTGGTCCAGGAACGCGTGCCGGGCCAGCGGGTCGAGGGCGGCGGCGGGCTCGTCGAGGATCAGCAGGTCCGGCCGCTTGGCGGCGGCCACGGTCAGGGCGAGTTGGGCGCGCTGCCCGCCGGACAGCCGGCCGGCCTTCTGCCGAGGGTCCAACTCGGAACGGCCCAACCGGCGTTCGGCGAGCGCCGCATCCCAGCGCGGGTTGAGACGGGCACCGAGACGCAGGTGCTCGGCGACGGTGAGGTCCGGGTAGACGGGCGTGTCCTGGGCGACGTACCCGACCCGCGCCAGATGATCCGGTCGGACGCCCGGCTCCGCGCCGTGCACCCGGATCCGGCCCGCCGTCGGGGCGATCAGCCCGCACGCGAGCTGCAACAACGTCGACTTCCCGGCCCCGTTCGGTCCGACCAGACCGACCACCCGGCCCGCCGGAACACTCAACTCCACGTCCGCGAGCGCCGATCGACGCCCGTACCGCTTGCCGAGCCCGACGGCCTCCAACACCGGCGTCACCACAGCTCCACGTCCTCGGCGTCCCGCCCCGCCCGCCGCCCCCGCCAGGCCCGCACCAACCGGTACGCACCCCACCCCAGAGCAACCAGTACGCCCAGCTGAAACGCCCACCACGCGTACAACAACGGGCTCCGCTCAGTCTTCTCGGCCACCGCCAACAGCACGGCACCGCTCGTCAATCCATCCATGCCCCCACACTCCCGCCCACCCCCAACCCCCCACAGCGGCCGAAGGTACGGTCCCCCCACCCGCCCGTCGTACTTTCGGCCGGTTCGCCGCACCTGTGGTTTCCCCTAGCGTGGCGGCGTGAGACGGACGTCGGTGGTGGGGAACGCAGTGCTCGGGGCGGGGTTCGCGCTGGTGCTGCTGGTGATGGCGGCGCAGTACGCGGCGCAGGGCCGGACGTGGCTGCTGGACGCGGCGACCGGTGCGGTGGTGTGCGCGCTGGCCGTGGGGCGGGAGCGGAACCGTGGCGGGGCGGCCGCGCTGGGCCTGGCCGTGGCCGGTGCGGCGGCCCTCGCCGCCCGCGCGGCGGGGCTGCCCGGGGAGCCCGGCGCGGCGGCGGTGCTGGGGCTGCTGGTGCTGGGCGGCTCCGCGGTGCGGACGCTGCCGTGGCGTTCGGCCGCCGCGCTCGCCGCCGCCGGACTGGCGCTGATGACGGCGGGACTGCTGGCGGCGCAGGCCCCGGCGACCCCGTTCCGGGTCGGCATCGAGGTGTGGGCGCTGGCGCTCGCCGCCGGCCTCGGGCTACGTCTGCTGGACCACCGCCGGCAGGCCGCCGCCGAGACCGCCCGCCGCGACGAACGCCTCGCGCTGGCGCGGGAGTTGCACGACCTGGTCGCGCACCACATCACCGGCGTGGTGGTGCAGGCGCAGGCGGCCCGGATCGTCGCCCGCAAGCGTCCCGAGCAGCTGGACGACACCCTCGCCGGGATCGAGACGGCCGGCGCGGACGCGCTGTCCGCGATGCGCCGCGTCGTGGGCCTGCTGCGCGCCGCCGACGACACTCCGGGGACGGCGCCCGCCGCCCCCGGCCCGGCCGAACTCGCCGACCTGGTAGGGAGGTTCGAAGGCCACGGCCCGACCGTCCGGCTGTGCCTGCCGGACCAGGACGCGCCGCCCTGGCCGCCCGAGGTCGCCACCACCGTGCACCGGATCGTCCAGGAGTCGCTGACCAATGTCGCCCGCCACGCCGCCCACGCCCGGACCGCCGAGGTCGCCGTCGCCCACACCCCGGGCGTCCTGACCGTCACCGTCGCCGACGACGCCGCCCCCGCCCACACCCGCCACCGCCGCCCCGCCGGCTACGGCCTCCTCGGCATGCGTGAACGCGTCGAAGCCCTCGGCGGCACCCTCACCACCGGCCCCGCCCCCACCGGCGGCTGGACCGTCCACGCCGAACTCCCCGTCCCCGAAAGCGCCCCCCGATGACCATTCGCATCCTGCTCGCCGACGACCAGGCGATGATCCGCAGCGGCCTGCGCCTGATCCTGGAGGACGAGGACGACCTGACCGTCGTCGGCGAGGCCTCCGACGGCGCCCAGGCGGTCGAGCTCGCCCGCCGGCTGCGGCCCGACGTCTGCCTGGTCGACATCCGGATGCCCGGCCTGGACGGCATCGACGTGACCCGCGCGCTGGCCGGTCCGGGTGTTGCCGACCCGCTGCGGGTGGTCGTCGTCACCACCTTCGACCTCGACGAGTACGTGCACGGCGCACTGCACGCCGGCGCGGTCGGGTTCGTCCTCAAGGGCGCGGCGCCCGCGCTGCTGATCGAGGCCGTCCGGGCCGCGCACGCCGGCGACGCCCTGATCTCCCCGTCCCTGACCCTCCGCCTGCTGCGCGGCCTCGCCCCCGCCCCGGCGCCCACCCCGCCGGGCCGTCCGCCCGGCCGCCCGCTCTCCGCCCGCGAGACCGAGGTGGTCCGCGCCATCGCCCGGGGCCGCACCAACCAGGAGATCGCCGCCGACCTGTTCATCACCCTCAGCACCGTGAAGAGCCACCTGACCGCCGTCCAGCAGAAGCTCGGCGCCCGCAACCGCGTCGAGATCGCCGCCTGGGCCTGGCAGTACCACCTGGTCGACCCGCCCCTGAGCCACCCCTGAGCCGGCCCTGAGGTCCGACCTCCGGGGCCGCTCGGGGTTCGTCCCGGATGACCACGGAACGGCCGGACGGAAGACTTTCCCACGTCAACGCGCTCACCGGGAGCGGCCGTTGAGGAACACGGGGGACGGGCATGAAGACCACGGGACGCAAGCTGGCAGCCACCGCCGCGATCGGCGCACTGGTGGTGGGCCTCACCACCGGCGTGGCCACCGCCGCACCGACCGCCCCCGCGAGCCTGCCCACCGCTGCGAGCCCGTCCACCGCCACGAGCCCGTTCACCGCCGCGACGCCACCGAACGCGGCTGCGCTGAAGGCGTCCATCGCAGGCCTGCCCAGCGACCAACTCACCAGCGCCGTCGTGCTGGTGGGCGGCGAGGGCGGCCGCTGGTCGGGCACCTCCGGGGTGGGCGACCCGGCGACCGGGCGGCCGGTGAAGGCGGACGGCGAATTCCGGATCGGCAGCATCACCAAGGTCTTCACCGCCGCCGTGGTCCTCCAGCTCGCCGCCGAGCACCGGGTCGACCTGGACGGCCCCGCCGTCCGGTACCTGCCGCCGAACACCCTGCCGGAGGCCTACTCCGCGGTCACCGTACGGCAGTTGCTCAACCACACCAGCGGCCTGCCGAACGGCCTGGGACAGTTCCCCGACGACGGCACCCCGGAGTGGTTCGCCGCCCACGCGAGCGACAGCTTCACCCCGCAGGAGGTGGTCCGGCGGATCATGCTCAACCCGAAGGCGTTCGACGCGGGCAAGGCCCAGCAGTACAACGGCGTCAACTACTACCTGGCGGGCCTGCTGATCGAGCAGGTCACCGGCCACAGCTACGGCCACGAGGTCGGCGCCCGGATCCTGCGCCCGCTCGGCCTGCACCACACCTGGGTGCCGGGCGCCGACGACACCGCGCTGCCGAACCCGACCGCGCACGCCGTCCTCACCGTCACCCGCCCGGACGGCAGCACCGGCCTGGCGGACGTGACCGACCAGAGCCCCTGGCCGTGGGCCGAGGGCGGCATGATCTCCACCGCGCCCGACCTGGAGCGCTTCATGTCCGCGCTGCTGCACGGCAGGCTGCTGCCGCCCGCCCAGCAGGCCGAGCTGTTCGCCGTCCCGAACGTGCCGAACAACCAGAACGACCACTGCGACATCGGCCCCACCGCCGGCCGGGCCTGCTTCAGCACCGGCCTGATGCGCTTCTCCCCCGCCCCCGGCGTCGAGTTCTGGGGCAAGACCGGCAGCCGCCCCGGGTACACCAGCGCCGTCTTCGCGACCCGCGACGGCTCCCGCGACCTGGTCTACTCCTTCACCCCGACCTCCCGCGCGGGCGCTTCCTTCGCCGCCCAGTACCAGGTCGCCGCCGCCGCGTTCGACCTGCCGACGCACTGACCCGCACGCACGCAGGAGGCCCGCACCGCGCATCGCGGTACGGGCCCTCTGGCGCGCGCGTCAGTTCGCGGCGAGCAGTTCCAGGGTGTCGATCACCCGGTTCGAGAAGCCCCACTCGTTGTCGTACCAGGCGACCACCTTGACGTGCCGGCCGTCGACCCGGGTGAGCTCCGAGTCGAAGATCGAGGACGCCGGGTTGCCGGTGATGTCGGAGGAGACCAGCGGGTCGTCCGAGTACTCCAGGACGCCCGCCAGCTTGCCGGCGGCGGCCTCGCGGTAGGCGGCGAGCACCTCCTCGCGGGTGACGTCGCGGGAGACGGTGGTGTTCAGCTCCACGATCGAGCCGACCGGGACGGGCACCCGGATCGAGTCGCCGGACAGCTTGCCGTCCAGCTGCGGCAGCACCAGGCCGATCGCCTTCGCGGCGCCGGTGGTGGTCGGCACGATGTTGACGGCGGCGGCGCGGGCCCGACGCGGGTCGCGGTGCGGGCCGTCCTGGAGGTTCTGCTCCTGGGTGTAGGCGTGCACGGTGGTCATGAACCCGTGCTCGATGCCGGCCAGTTCGTCGAGGACGGCGGCCAGCGGGGCCAGCGCGTTGGTGGTGCAGGACGCGTTGGAGACGATGGTGTGCGCGGCCGGGTCGTACGCCTCGGTGTTGACGCCGTAGGCGAGGGTGACGTCGGCGCCGTCGGACGGCGCGGACACCAGGACCTTCCTCGCGCCGGCCGCCAGGTGGGCACGGGCGGCGTCCGCGGAGGTGAACCGGCCGGTGGCCTCCAGCACGAGGTCCACGCCGAGCGCGGCCCACGGCAGGTCGGCGGGGTTGCGCTCGGCGAGCACCTTGATCCGACGGCCGTCCACCACCAGCACGTCGCCCTCGACGGTCACCGGGCGGCCGAGCCGGCCCGAGGTGGTGTCGTAGGCCAGCAGCCGACCGAGCGCGGTGGGCTCGGTCAGGTCGTTGACGGCCACGACCTCCAGCTTGCTGTCGCGCTCCAGCAGGGCGCGCAACACGTTGCGCCCGATGCGGCCGAATCCATTGATGGCGATGCGGGTCATGGGAAGTGCCCTCCTGTGCGCTGGGTGAACTCCTCCACTCTCGCCCGCCCGCCCAGCCCGCGGCAGTGGCGTCCGTGCCACGGTTCGCAAGGATCGTGCCAGGCCCCGACGGCAGCAGGAAAACGCTTTCCCCTCGCCTCCGGAAAGCGCTTTCACTCCCCCTTGGTGAACGTCCGCCGGTACTCGCTCGGCGTGGTCCCGAGGATCTGCTGGAAGTGCGTGCGCAGGTTGGCCCCGGTGCCGAGACCGGTCTCCGCGGCGATCCGCTCGACGCTCCGCTCGGAACGTTCCAGCAGCTCACGGGCGAGATCGACGCGGGCTCGCAGCACCCACTGCATCGGCGTGTACCCGGTGTCCTCGACGAACCGCCGGGAGAACGTGCGCGGCGAGACCGCGGCGTGCCGGGCCAGCGTCCGCACCGTCAGCGGCTCGTCCAGCCGGTGCAGCGCCCACTCCCGGGTGGCGGCGAACCGCTCCCCGATCGGCTCGGGCACGCTGCGCGGCACGTACTGCGCCTGACCGCCGCTGCGGTACGGCGCGGCCACCAGCCGCCGCGCGGTGTGGTTGGACGCCGCCACCCCGAGGTCCCGGCGCAGCACGTGCAGGCACAGGTCGATGCCGGACGCCGCGCCCGCCGAGGTGAGCACGCTGCCCTCGTCCACGAACAGCACGTTCTCGTCCACCCGCACCCGCGGGTACTTGGCCGCCAGCGCCCGCGTGTAGTGCCAGTGCGTGGTGGCGCGGCGGCCGTCCAGCAGCCCGGTCGCGGCCAGCGCGAACGCCCCGGTGGAGATCGCCGCCAGCCGGGCCCCGCGCCGGTGCGCCGCGCACAGCGCCTCGACCACGGCGGCCGGCGGGTCGTCCCGGTCGGGGTGGCGGTAGCCGGGCACGAACACCGACTCCGCCCACTCCAGCGCCTCCAGCCCGTGCGCCACGTGGTACGACAGCCCGTCCCCGCCCGCCACCAGCCCGGGCGCCGCGCCGCACACCCGCACCTCGTACGGCATGCTCGCGCGGGTGGAGAACACCTGCGCCGGGATCCCGACGTCGAGCGGCTTCGCACCGTCGAGGACCAGCACGGCGACCCGGCGCAGACGAGGAGCAGACATCCCGTCAGCCTAAGGTCCGGAGGCGTCCGGCCCGCGCTGCCGAGAGTCCGCCCGCCCGCCTCCGGGTCGCCTCGCCCGGGCAGCCCAGCACGCCGTGCGCGCCGTCCGCGCCGTCCGCGCAGCCGCTGTGCCGCAGCCCGTCCGAACCTCAGCCCATGCTCTTCGCCCCGTCGATCGCCTCCCGGATGATGTCGGCGTGCCCGGCGTGCTGGGTGGTCTCCGCGACGATGTGGATCAGCGTGCGGCGGGCCGACCAGGCCGTGTCGGCCTGGAACCACGGCGCGGGCGGCAGCGGGTGCGAGACGCCCAGGTCGGACAGGTTCGACACCAGCTCGTCGGTGGCCCGGGCGACGGTCTCGTACGCGGTCAGCACCCCGGCCAGGGTCTCGCCGGGCAGCAACCGGAACTCCGCGGCGCGCTGCTCGTAGTCCGCCTCGGTGAAGCTCATGAAGTCCGGCATCACGGACGGCCCGAACTCGATGAACGCCGCCCAGGTCCGCTCCACCGAGCTGACGTGCTTGATCAGGCCGCCGATGCACAGCTCGCTGACGGTGGTGCGCCGCCCGGCCTGCTCGTCGTCCAGGTCGCGGGCGGTCATCCGCAGGAAGTGCCGGGCCGCCCGCAGCGCGTCCAGCAGCTCGGCCTGCTCGCCGGCCGGCCGCTCGTCCGTGGCGGTGGCGACGGGGTACTGGCCGACGGGGGTCTCGGTGGTCTCGGTCATCGTCTCGCCTCTCGTAAGCACGTCAACAGCGGTTCAACACAAGGAAGTTCGGCGCGTTCTCGGCGCCGTCCCGCTCGCTCGTGTTCCACACTAGGAGCCATTGCGGCCAGTTTCCGGCCGCAATTGCGAGAGGATTCGGAGTCATGGCCGACACCAGTGCCCGCACCCTGCGGCTGCTCACCCTGCTCCAGTCCCACCGCTACTGGAGCGGCGAGGAACTCTCCGCCCGCCTCGGCGTCTCGGCCCGCACCCTGCGCCGCGACGTGGACCGGCTGCGCGAGCTCGGCTACCCGGTCGAAGCCCGGCGCGGCGTGGACGGCGGCTACCAGCTCGCCGCCGGCGCCGCCCTGCCGCCGCTGGTGATCGACGACGAGGAGGCGGTCGCGCTGGCCGTCGGACTCCAGGCAGCGGCCGACGGCCCGGTCGAGGGCATCGCGGAGGCCTCGGTGCGGGCACTGGCCAAGGTGGTGCAGGTGATGCCGACCCGCCTGCGCCGCCGCGTCGACGCGCTGCGCACCGTCACCGTGCCGGGCGTCTGGCGCGGCCGGGACACCGCCGACGACCGGATCGACCCCGACACCCTCACCGCCACCGCCCTCGCCTGCCGCGACACCGAACGCCTGCGCTTCCAGTACGGCACCGCGGACGGCCGCACCGGCGAGCGCCACACCGAGCCGCACCACCTGGTCCGGCTGGGCCGACGCTGGTACCTGGTCGCCTACGACCTCGTCCGGCACGACTGGCGCACCTTCCGCCTCGACCGGCTCACCGCGCCCGCCCCGACCGGCGCCCACTTCCGCCCCCGCACCCTGCCGGCCGCCGACGCCGCCGAGTTCGTCCGGGCCGGCCTGAACGCCCAGTCCCGGCCGTACCGCGTCGACGTGCTGATCGACGCCCCGGCGGCGACCGTCCGGCAGCGGATCGGCTACTGGTCCGACATCGAGGAGGTGGACGAGGGCCGCTGCCGCCTCCTGATGAACGCCGAGTCGCTGGACTGGCCCGCGATGGCGGTCGGCTCCCTGGACGTCGACTTCCAGGTCGTCTCCCCGCCCGAACTCGCCACCCTGATGGCCACCTGGGGCGAACGCTTCGTCCGCTGCACCGCGCCCAACGAGCAGGCAGAATCGGCCCCGTGACGACTCAGCAGCTGCTCACCCCCGCCGAGGCCGCCGAACGCTCGGGCTTCAGCCTGGACACCCTGCGCTACTACGAGCGCATCGGCCTGCTCACCTCCATCACCCGCGCCACCAGCGGCCACCGCCGCTTCACCCCCGACGACCTGGCCTGGCTGGGCATCCTGCGCTGCCTGCGCGACACCGGCATGCCGATCGCCGACATGCGTCGCTACGCCGAACTCGCCCGCACCGACCACCCGGACAGCCTCCGCGACCGGATCGCCCTGCTGGAGAAGCACGACACCGCCGTCAACGACCAGATCACCCTGCTGGCACGCCAACGCACCCACCTGCGCGACAAGATCGACTACTACCGGACCGTCCTCGACGCCGACTGACCCCCCGCACCGCCCCGCCCCGTCCAGGACCGCAGCCCGCCCACCACCGACCCGTCCACCACCGTGCCGAACAGGGCAAGTCGGTCCTGCACGTCGCGGACCGACTCAGCCCATGGTGCGCTGCCCGTCCAGCGCCTCGCGGAGGATGTCGGCGTGGCCCGCGTGCTGCGCGGTCTCGGCGACGATGTGCAGCAGGACCCGGCGGACGCTCCAGGCCGCGCCGGGTTCGAACCAGGGGGCCGACGGCAGGGGGTGGGCGGCGTCCAGGTCGAGGGTGGCGACCAGGCCGTCGGTGTGCTCGGCGACGGCCCGGTAGCGCTCCAGCAGGACGTCCAGGGTCTCGCCGGGCAGCATCCGGAACTGCTCCGCCCAGGCCTCGGCGTCCGTCGGCGCGCCCTCGGAGCGCATCGCCTCCGCGCCGCCGATGGCGAACCGCATCCAGCGTTCCTCGACCCCCGCGACGTGCTTGACCAACCCGCCGAGGGTGAGTTCGCTGACGGTGGTGCGCTGCTGAGCCTGGTCGTCCGTCAGCCCGCGGACGGTGTAGCGCAGGAACCCCCGGTGCTTGTCGAGCGAGGCCAGCAGATCGGCCCGCTCGCCGGTGAGTTCGGGCCGCGGCGTGACCATCAGGACACCTCCACCGTGGACGGCGGCTCGCCCTCCGCGGCCCCCGGGTCGATCAGCGAGAACGCCGCGCCCTGCGGGTCCACGAACGACGCGAACCGCCCGAACGGGCTGGTCATCGGCCCGAACACCAGCTGTCCGCCGACCTTGGCGACCCGCTCGACCGCGGCGTCGCAGTTCTCCACGATGAAGTAGATGCTGATGAACGACGGTACCTGCGCGGGCACTTCGGGCGTCATCGCCATCGACCCGAGCACCTCCCTGCCGCCGACGGTGAAGAGCCGGTACTCGACCTTCTCGTCGACGAGCTTCCGCACCCCGTACGAAAAGACCTGTGGGAAGAAGGTGTTCGCGGCGTCCGGGTCCCGGGTGAACACCTCCGCCCAGCCGTAACTGCCCGGCGCGTCGCGCAGTTCGAAGCCGGTGTGCTCCTCGCCCTGCCAGACGCCGAACAGCACGCCGCCCGGGTCCGTGGCGACCGCCATCGACCCGAAGGTGCCGACCTGCATCGGCTCCAGCAGCAGGGTGCCGCCGGCCGCCCGGATCCGCTCCGCGGTGGCCCGGACGTCCGGCGAGGCCAGGTAGAGCACCCAGGTGGACCGGGCCTCGCCGTGCCCGGGCGGCGGCGGGACGATCGCGGCCACCGCCTTGCCGTCCCGGAACGCCTGCGTGTAGTTGCCGTGCTCGGTCGAGGACTCGCCGAACGTCCAGCCCAGCACCTCGCCGTAGAAGCTCTTCGCACCCTCCAGGTCGGTGAACATCGCGTCCGCCCAGACCGGGGTGCCTTCGGGTTGCGCAGCCATGGTGCCTCTCGCTCCGCTGTCGGGGATCGGGAATCCGCGGCCCGGCAAGGGACCCGGCCACGGGCACGACCACGTGCGCTGGCCACGCTAGCCAGCGACCGCCCCGGTTTCCCGGCGGCGCGCGCGACCGCCACCCGACGGGTCGTCACCAACCCCGAGGCCACTCGGGAACGGGCTCCCGAACGCCGGTTACAGGGCAGTGACAGTGCACACATGGTCCCGGGTCATCCGGCTGACAATCTTTGGTCAACGCCCGAACGACAGCGCAGCAGAGCGCGGAACGGACCGGGCTGAGCCACCATCACTCACTGCTTCCGGGGGAAACCTTCCATGTCCGCGCGCGCCCGCCTCCGCCGTTCCGCCGCCGTCGCCTTCGTCTCCGCGATCACCGCGGGTTCCGCTCTGCTGCTCACCGCCTGCGACCCGTCGGCCGACGCGGCCGACGCGAAGTCCGGCACCGCCGCGCCGACCCGGTCCACCTCCCCGTCCGCCGTCGGCTCGGCCTCGCCCTCGTCCTCCGCCGGCGCCTCCGCCACCCCGTCCGCCTCCGCGTCGACCACGCCCACCGGCTCCGCGCCCGCCCCGGCCGCCACGCCCTCCACCACGCCGACCAAGGCCGCGCTGAACCTCACCAAGGGCACCGGGCTGACCATCAGCAACGGCACCCGGTACGTGGTGATGGACGGCAAGGTCGTCGACTTCGGCACCGTCGTCCGCGACCTGACGTGGTCCCCGGACGGCAAGCACGCCGCGTTCGTCGACGGCAACGGCAACCTGCAGACCTCCGACCCGGACGGCAGCCACAAGGTGCTGATCGCCAAGGCCCCCTCGGGCCAGACCTGGTCCCACCCGACCTGGCAGGTCACCGTCCCCGACTCGATCGACCCGGGCCGCAACAACCTGCTCCTCACCGCCGACGACCACGGCACGCTGCGCCTGCTCACCGTCCCCGCCCACGCCGGCGCCACCCCCGCGGCGCTCCGCCTGATCACGTCCGACATGGACGGCGGCCCGGGCGTGCCGCAGACCGGCAACCTGTGGCCGAACGCGACCGGCTCGCACGGCTCGGCCGTGTACGCCAACAAGAACGACGGCCAGGTGTACATCCGCGACGAGTACACGCGGCTTGACGGCGCCGCCGTCACCAAGGGCTCGCAGCCGGCCGCCGACGACGAGGGCGACATCGTGTTCGTCCGCTCGGTCGACGGGCACAGCCACATCTTCGAGCGGTCCGTCGACTCCCACCAGGAGCGCGACCTCACCCCGCGCGCCTCGGCCGACTACACCGAGCCGGTCGTCTCGCACGACGGCACGACCGTCGCCTTCCGCGGCCCGGACGGCATCTACACCGTGCCCGCCAAGGGCGGCACCCCGCAGAAGGTCAGCGACACGGTGGGCCTGCCCGCGTTCCGCGGCTGACGCCCCGGTCCGTCCCGGTTCGCACCTGCTGCGACGAGCCGCCTACGAGCCGCCGGCATCCTGAACGGCCGCCGCAGTCACGGCCGTTGGTGCGAACTGACAGGATGTGTACGAGACACATGCCATCATGGCGGGGGGGCGCCTGCCCACGACCCCCCCCCCCCCCCCCACAAAAATTAATACCTGGCGAGAATAACTATGACACAC
>NZ_JBHWID010000009.1:0-281897 GCF_042732175.1 Kitasatospora sp. NPDC059795 | reverse complement strand
CGCGCCCCCCGCCCCCCCCCCCCCAGCACGCGGGCCGGCCGTTGCGGGGGGGGTGGGGCTATCGGGAGCGTTGTATCCGAACAACGTGCCTGCGGGGGGCCGGCCCGCCCCCCCGCCGCCCCCCCCGCCACACGCAGATCAGTTCCATGGGGGAATCTTCGATGAGCGAACGCATCCGTCTGCGCCGGTCCGCGGCCGCCCTGCTGGTGGCCGCCGTCACCACCGGGTCGGCGCTGCTGCTGACCGCCTGCGACCCGGAGGGCGGCGACAGCCCGGCGACCACCGCCGCGCCCAGCAAGGCCGCCGACAGCCCGGCCGCGGACGCCCCGAGCGCCGGCGCCGAGGGTTCGTCCGCGCCCGCCGCGGGGGGCAAGCTGAACAAGACCGCCGGCACCAAGCTGACCGTCAGCACCGGCACCAACACCGTGCTGATGGACGGCAAGGCCGTCGACTTCGGCACCGTCGTCCGCGACCTGGCCTGGTCCCCCGACGGCAAGCACGCCGCGTTCGTCGACGGCAGCGGCAACCTGGAGATCTCCGACCCGGACGGCGGCCACAAGACCGTGGTCGCCAAGGCCCCGTCGGGCACCACCTGGTCCCACCCGACCTGGCAGGTCTACGGCCCGGACGAGCCGCACGGCGCCGGCACCTTCCTGCTGTTCACCGCCGACGACAAGAAGGCACTGCGGCTGCTGTCCGTCGAGGCCAAGGCCAACGCCAAGCCGGAGCCGCTGCGCGTCGGCGACAGCGAGGACCAGAAGCCCCTCCCCGACACCGGGAACCTGTGGCCGAACTCGGCCGGCCAGGCGGGCATGACGGTGTACGCCAACAAGAACGACAACCAGGTGTACTACCACGACGTGCTGAGCCGCACCAATGGCGGCGTGCTCACCAAGGGTTCGCAGCCCGCGATCGCCGACGACGGCGAGCTGGTGTTCGTCCGCTCGTCGAACGGCCACAGCCACATCTTCGCCGTGGCGAAGGAGCAGGGCTCCAAGGAGGTCGACCTGACCCCGGACGCCACCGCCGACTACACCCAGCCGGTGATCTCGCACGACGGCAAGAACGTGGCGTTCCGCGGCCCGGACGGCATCTACACCGTGTCCGTCAAGGGCGGAAAGGCCGAGAAGGTCACCGACACGGTCGGCCTGCCCGCCTACCGCGGCTGACCTTCCCACTTCAACTCCTCCTGCAGATGCGGGAGTTGCTCGTCGGCGACGTCGTACGGGAGCCACTCCACCGGGTCGATGAAGCGGAACAGCACCCGGCTCGGGGTGATCGCGAACTCGTAGTCCGCGAAGCCCACCACGGCGCCCAGCTCGCCCCGGGCGGCCCCGCGCACCACGTGCGCGGTCAGGTCGTCCGGGGCCTCCGCCCGGTCCGCCGTCACGTGGCGGCGGGCGTTCGGCCGCCCCAGGTACGGACAGACCATCGTGGCGTACAGCATGCACGCCCGGTGCCCGGGAGCCTCCATGGTCGGCGCCATGTTCCGGTACGGGAGCCCGGCCGCCAGCGCCTCGCCGATCGCGGCCGCCTCCTCCCCGCCGACCACCCGCCACACCGGCCCCTGCGGCATCAGCGTGTTGCACACCGAGCACAGCCGCTCCCGCGCACAGGCCGCGGACCGCTCGTGGTCGGTCAGCCCGAACTGCGGGGCGTCGCCCTCCCACGGGGTGATCGCGGGCACCGGATAGCCGCGCCCGTCCTGCGGACGGACGGCCACGGCGGGCGGCTTGGGCACGGAGTCGAAGCGCATGCCCCATCCCTATCACGCCCGACAAGTCAGCCGCGCGGCACCGCAAACTCGGTCAACTCGGCACTTCCCGGAACGAGTTGACTCCACTCCCCGGGCACCTCCAGAACCGCGATGCCGGCCGTGGAGAACTTCTCCCGCACCCGCCGCAACGGCTCGCTCTCCCGTTCCCCGGCCAGCTCCAGCACCAGCTCCTGCACCTCCGGCCGGTGCCCGACCAGCAGCACCGTCCGCACCATCGGCGGCAACTCCCGCACCAGCCCGAGCAGTTCGTCCGCACCCGCCCGGTACGCCCGCGGCTCCAGGACGAGTTCGGGCGTACCGCCGAGGGCCGGCTCCGCCAACTCCCAGGTCTGCCGCGTCCGCACCGCCGTCGAGCACAGCACCCGGTCCGGCACCGGCGCGTGCGCGGCCAGCCAGCGCCCGGCCGCCGCCGCGTCGGCCCGGCCGCGCTCGGCCAGCGGACGCAACTCGTCCGGGACGTCCGGCCAGTCCGCCTTGGCGTGCCGTAGCACGATCAACCGCCGCTGTTGGGTCATCCCCCCAGTGTGGCCCGCCCACCGGCGGTGTGTTGCGGGACGCGCCGCCGAACCGCGGCTGCCAGGATGGGAGCCCCGACCACCTGGAGCCCGCCATGGCCGTCACCGTGCACCTCGCCCAGCAGGACGACGCCGACGCCCTGCTCGGCCGCAGCCCGCTCGCCGCGCTCACGGGCATGCTGCTGGACCAGCAGGTCCCCATGGAGAAGGCGTTCAGCGGCCCCTGGGTGATCGCCCGGCGGATGGGCGCGGACGACCTGGACGCGCACGCCATCGCCGCCGCCGACCCGGAGGCGTTCGCCGCGCTGTTCGCCGAGAAGCCTGCCGTGCACCGCTACCCCGGCTCGATGGCCAAGCGCGTCCAGCAGCTCTGCGCCCACCTGGTCGAGCACTACGACGGCGACGCCGAGGCGGTCTGGCGCGACGCCCCCACCGGCAAGGACCTGCTGGCCCGCCTGAAGGACCTGCCCGGCTTCGGCGCCCAGAAGGCGCAGATCTTCCTCGCCCTGCTCGGCAAGCAGTACGGCGTCCGCCCGCCCGGCTGGCGCGAGGCGGCCGGCGCGTACGGCGAGGAGGGCAGCCACCGCTCGGTCGCCGACATCACCGGCCCCGAGTCGCTGCTGAAGGTCCGCGCCACCAAGCAGGAGGCCAAGCGCGCAGCGAAGGCCGCCAAGAGCTGATACCGGCCAAAAACCGGACGACACGCCCGGGCGGCGTCGGCTAGCGTCTGGCCCATGCGTGCCCTGAGCGAGCCCGAGATCCGTGCGTCCTTCGTCAACTGCTCGAAGGGCGAGGCCAAGCGCCTGCCCGTCCCGCGCGAACTGGCCGAACAGCGCTGGGACGACCTGGACTTCCTCGGCTGGCGCGACCTCGGCGCGCCCGACCGGGCGTACCTGGTCTCCGAACTCGACGGAGACCTGGTCGGTGTCACGCTCCGCTCCCCGAACGTCCGGCGCAGCCTCACCCGCACCAACGTCTGCTCGCTCTGCATCACCGCCCACCAGGGCAGCGGGGTCTCGCTGCTGACGGCGCCCCGGGCCGGCGTCCGCGGCCGCGAGGGCAACTCGGTCGGCACCTACATCTGCGCCGACCTGGCCTGCTCGCTGTACGTCCGCGGCATCCGCCGCCCGGCGACGGTCAGCCGCCCGGACGAATCCCTCCCACTGGAGGACCAGATCGCCCGGACGGTCACCAACCTGGAGGCCTTCCTCCGCCAGATCCTGGCCTGACGGCCCGTCACGACCCGGACTTGTACTCCACGGTGAGCAGCGCCCGGCCCAGCGCGTGCGCGGTCAGCGCGAAGCCGACCTGCGCCGCGGGGGTGTCGCGGTCCACGCCGAGGCGCTCCACGTCCAGGGCGTGCACCACGAACACGTAGCGGTGCGCCGGCCCGGGCGGCGGCGCCGCGCCGTCGTACCGGTGGCCGGGGAAGTCGGTGCGGACGTGGAACGCCCCGCCGGGCAGCGTGCCGTCCTCCGCGCCCGCCCCGCGCGGCAGTTCGGTGGTGTCGACCGGCAGGTCGACGGCCAGCCAGTGCCACCAGCCGGCCCCGGTCGGCGCGTCCGGGTCGTAGCAGGTCACCGCGAACGACCGGGTGCCCGCCGGGAAGCCCTGCCAGGACAGCTGCGGCGAGAGGTTCCCCGCCGCGTACACGTGCGCGTCCGGCATGGTCGCCCCGTTCACCAGGTCCGCGCTGTGCAGCTCGAACCTCGGCACCGGCGGCAGGAAGTCGTACGGAAGCGGGATGCGGCCGGTCATCGGCGTCCTCTCTCAGCTGTGCGGGGTACGGCGGGCAGTCTACGGAGCGTCAGCCGCGACCCCGCGACTCGACGGCCGCGCCGAGCACCGTGTCGGTCCGGCCGAGGTCGAAGACCAGGTCGAAGTGGTTGCGGCCGCCGATCAGCAGCTCGCGCACCGGCACCCCGGCGTCCCGGGCGGCGTGCGCGAACTCGGCCTGCTGGCGGGCGAACTCGCCGGTCTCGTACTCGCCGAGCGCCACCACCAGCGGCGGCAGCGCCGACAGGTCCGCGAACAGCGGGCTGAGCCGGCGGGCCCGCTCGGCGTCCAGGCCGAGCGGCTCGTTGATGTAGCTGAGCGCCACCGGCTCCAGGTCGTACACCCCGCTGAGCAGCGCCGCCCCGGCGATCCGCCCGCGCAACCGCCCGTCCAGCAGCGCGGTGGCCGCCAGGTGCGCGCCGGCCGAACTGCCGCTGAGCACGATCCGCTCCGGGTCCACGCCCAGCTCGGCGGCGTGCTCGACCAGCCACACCACCGCCTCGGTGACCTGCCCGGCGATCTGCTCCACCGTCCAGGCCGGCGCCAGCCCGTAGCCGACGGCGGCGTACGCGGTGCCCCGGGCGACGAAGTCCAGCGCGGGGAAGAGCGAGTCCTCCTTGCCGAGCTCCTGCCAGTAGCCGCCGTGCACGAAGACGTGCAGCGGCGCGCCCGGCAGCGCGGGGAAGAAGTCGATCAGCTCCGGCCCGTCCGCCCCGTACCGCAGCTCCCGGTGCCCGGGCACCTCCCGCAGGGCCCGCCCGCTCTCCCGGGCGTACGCGGCGAGTTCCGCGTCGAAGTCCGCCACCCGGCTGCTCGGCGAGTACTCCCGATCGAGTTCCTGCTGGTCGAAGCCCCGGTAGACCGCCACCCCTGCCACTCCCCTCACCCAACCAGGTATAGACCAATACGGGAGGCCCCGGTTAGCGTGGTCACTCCCCGTACTTCCTTCTCCGGAGTTGCCCCGTGGAGACGTCCGTCCTCGCCTTCGCCACCGACCTGCTCGACGAAGGGGCCGACACCTTCTTCGGCAACCTTACCGACCGGGCCGGCGTCGGAGGAGTCACGCTGGCCTCCGTCTACCACGCCGCCCGCGACGTCTTCCCGCACAACCCGCACCGCGTGGTCCGCTACCTCGAACCCGGCGCCGCCTACTTCCGCCCCGACCCCGCCCGCTGGGCCGGCCGCCGCCTCGCCCCGCTGCCCTCCACCGCGATCGGCGACCGCGACCCGTTCGCCGAGGCCGCCGAGGAGACCCGCCGCCGCGGCCTCAAGCTGCACGCCTGGACGGTCTTCTGCCACAACGACC
Source organism: Kitasatospora sp. NPDC059795 (assembly GCF_042732175.1). Taxonomy (NCBI): domain Bacteria; kingdom Bacillati; phylum Actinomycetota; class Actinomycetes; order Kitasatosporales; family Streptomycetaceae; genus Kitasatospora; species Kitasatospora sp. NPDC059795. The sequence goes on along the minus strand of NZ_JBHWID010000009.1, from coordinate 276,523 downwards.
GGCTCGGCTTCACCCACCCCGACTGCGCCCCCGCCAACGCCTTCGGCGACCGCCACCTCACCGAGCTCTGCCCCGCCAACCCCGAGGTCCGCGCGTACTGCCACACCCTGGTGGAGGAACTCGCCCGCTACGGCGTGGACGCGATCCGCGCCGAGTCGCTGCACTTCCACGGCCTGGCCCACGGCTACCACCACGAGCGCTACTTCGAGCAGCTCGGCCCCGTCACCGAAGCCCTGCTGTCGATCTGCTTCTGCCCGCACTGCCTGGCCGCCGCCACCGCCGCGGGCATCCCCGCCGAGCACGTCCGCGACACCGTCCGCACCGAACTGCGCGCCCGCCTCGCCGACGAGACCCGCGCCCTCACGCCCGTTCCGCTCGACGAACTCGCCGACGGCGCCCTCGCCGCCTACGTCGACGCGAGCGCCCGCACCGTCACCACGCTCGCCGCCGAACTCGCCGCCACCGCCGCCGCCCACGGCATGCGCCTCACCTTCATGGACGGCGGCGGCCCCGGCACCGGCTGGCTCTCCGGCATCGACCTCCCCGCCCTGGCCGGCGCCGCCCACCAGATCGAGACCCTCGGCTACGCCAAAACCCCCGAGGCCGTCCGCGAGAAGGTCGCCGCCTTCGCCCTGCACGGCGTCCGCCCCCAGGACATGGCCGTCATCCTCCGCCCGATGTCCTCCGACTGCGACAGCCCCGCCAACCTCGCCGCCAAGATCACCACCCTGCGCGAACTCGGCGTCCCCGAGGTCGAGTTCTACAACTACGGCCTGATGCGGCTCGGCTCGCTCGACCGGATCGGAGCCGCACTGCGCTGAGCGCCCGAAGGGGAAAGTCACGCAGCGTTGGTCCCGCTTGCTGCGCCCGCCATGCCCCAAACGGTAGGCTTTCCGTGTGATCTTCAAGCGCATCGGTAACGGGCGGCCGTACCCGGATCACGGCCGGACCAGCACCCGCCAGTGGGCGGACGTCGCGCCGCGTCCGGTGCGGCTCGACCAGTTGGTGACCACCAAGGGCCAGTTGGACCTGGAAACCCTCCTCGCGGAGGACTCCACCTTCTACGGGGACCTCTTCGCCCACGTGGTGAAGTGGCGCGGTGACCTCTACCTGGAGGACGGGCTGCACCGTGCTGTGCGGGCCGCGCTCCAGCAGCGGCAGGTTCTGCACGCCCGGGTCCTCGAAATGGACTGACGCACCGCCACCCGCCGTCGGCTGCAACCGATGGTCGGTGTCGGTACGTCCTTTCGAGTGCCGTCGCCCCCCGGATGATGATCATCCAGTACCTGTGCCGCTGTTGTCGGATTAATCTGCTGCTGACGACCGCGGTTCACGCGGCCTTTTTCCACGGCCGCACCGCGGTCACCGGCACCCCACCCTGGCACCTATGGGGAGACAGACCATGAGCATGTTGACTCCCCGGGGGTTGAAGGGGAAGCAGTACCGGGTCACCGGCAACAGTTACCCCCGTCTCGGGCGTCCCCCGCGTCGCGGCCGCAAGGTCGTCATCGCCGTCGGCGGCGTCCTCGCCCTCGGCCTGGTCTCGGTCGGCGGCGTCCAGCTCTACGACGTCTTCACCGGCAAGAACAAGAACGCCGCCGCGCAGGCCTGCGCCTCGCCGTCCGGCAAGCCGCTGGCCGCCCCGGAGGGCTCCCCGTCCGCCGCGGAACCGGCCTCCCCCGGGGCCGCCCCGAGCAACACCGCCGTCCCGCAGCCCGGGAACGTCACGGTCAACGTCTACAACGCCACCGACAAGTCCGGCCTCGCGGCCCGGACCGCCGACGAACTGAAGAAGCGCGGCTTCCAGGTCGGCAAGGTCGGCAACGCGCCGTCCGCGCTGGACAAGAAGGTCACCGGCACCGCCCAGGTGCTGAGCGGCCCCGGCGGACTGGGCGCGGCCACCCTGCTGGTCTCCCAGGTCGCCTCCGGCACCAGCACCCAGGACGACCGCGCCGACGCCACCGTCGACTTCGTCATCGGCGACGCCTTCACCGCCCTCGCCGACCCGAACCAGGCCTCGGCCACCCTGGCCGAACTCACCAAGCCCTCGCCGAGCCCCGAGTCCGGCCACTGCTAGGGCCTGTCCGACGCAGAACACAGCGATCCGGCCGGAGACGGAAGCCCGTCTCCGGCCGGATCGCCGTCCGTCGAGCGGGCGGAATCAGCCGGCGGTGCCGTACAGGCGGTCGCCCGCGTCGCCCAGGCCCGGGACGATGTAGCCGTTCTCGTTGAGGCGCTCGTCCACGGCGGCGGTCACCACGGTGACGGGCTGGCCGGCCAGCTCGCGCTCCATCACGGCGACGCCCTCGGGCGAGACGAGCAGCACCACGGCGGTGACGTCGGTCGCCCCGCGGTCGAGCAGCATCCGGATCGCCGCGACCAGCGTGCCGCCGGTGGCGAGCATCGGGTCGAGGACGTAGACCTGCCGGCCCGAGAGGTCGTCCGGCATCCGGGTCGCGTACGTGGAGGCCTCCAGGGTCTCCTCGTTGCGGACCATGCCGAGGAAGCCGACCTCGGCGGTGGGCAGCAGCCGGGTCATGCCGTCGAGCATGCCGAGGCCGGCCCGCAGGATCGGCACCACCAGCGGGCGCGGGTAGGACAGCCGGGTGCCCTGGGTGACGGCGACCGGGGTGGTGATCTCGACCGTTTCGGTCCGGACGTCCCTGGTCGCCTCGTACGCGAGCAGGGTCACCAGCTCGTCGGTGAGCCGCCGGAAGGTCGGCGAGTCCGTGCGCTCGTCGCGCAGGGTGGACAGCTTGTGGGCGACCAGCGGGTGGTCGACGACGTGGAGACGCATGACAACGACGATAACGGCCGTCGGCACATCTGTACGACTTCGCCCGTTCCGTGACGACCCGCCGTGACCAGCCCGGAGACCTGTGGAAATCGCCGATTCCCGGGCACCGCTGTGGTATCGGCGGGTGACATCTGGGAAAGTCGGAACCTATGAAGAGCAACCCGACGCGGGCATCGACCGCCGGCGCGGGCGGGTCCGGCTCGACAGACGAGTCCCGTCCGGAGTCAGAGAACGTCGAAAAGACCGACGCGGAGACCGAGGAAGAAACCGCCGCGGAACGGCGCAGGCGCCGGGCCGTGTTCCTCCGCGAACTGGCCGAGGCCCGCGAACTGCGCGCCCGGGTGCAGCCCAGACGCACCAAGGAACGCCGGATGCGCGAGGCCCTGCGGATGAGAACCTTCCGGACCTGAGCCGTCCGAGGGCCGCGCCCCGCACCGCGGTCGCGCCCCACGCGCCCCCGTCCGCCCCCCGCCCGGGGGCGTTCGAGGGGCATGATCCACGCCTGGAGCGGCCGGAGACCGGCCATTCCGACACGACCTGCGAAGACGCGCTGCCGAACACCCCCCGCAGCGGCGGGCTTTCTGTCACGATGCGGTGGGACGGTCCGAACAGCGGACCGCCCCTCTGGCGCGGGGGCGGCCGGACCGCACCCGCCCGAGATCGCCGACAGCCGAGACCAATCTTGGGAGTGTCCCTGGTGGCGTACTTCGCTGCAGTGCTTGCTCGCACCGGTGCCGGGTGGGATGTGAGCGAGACCGAACTCGACGACGTAGAGACCCTGGCCGACCTGACCGACCTGGCCCGCGCGACGGCCGAGGACGACGACACGGTGCTGGTCTTCATCGAGCAGGAGGACGCCTGGTTCGCCGTCCTGCGGATCGACGGTGAGGACGACCCGCGGATCTTCGTCTCCGACGCGGCCGCCGCGGCGCGCAGTTCGTACGGCTCGGTGCTCACCGACGAGCTGATCGAACAGGACGGGGAGGCCGACTTCGACGACCTGGACGGCCTGGTGGCCGAACTCGACGAGGACGCCGACGCGAGCGACGAGGCCGACGACGCGGACGAGGACGACGAGCCGGCCGGCGGACCGGGCGCGACGCCGGTCGGGCCGATCGGCGACTCCGAACTGCTGAGCGAGTTCGGCCTCGGCCAGGCCGCGCTGCTGGAGCTCGCGGGCGAGGGCGCGGCGCCGGGCGACGCGCTCGGCGAGATCGCCGAGGCCCTCGGCTGCGGCGAGATCCTGGAGGCCGTTCGGTAGCGGTGGTCCCGGTGTCCGACACTGGGTCCATGCAGTCCGTTCCCCTCCCCGCCGGCACCCTGGGCGACCGGCCGCGGATCGCCCCGCTGCCCGCCCCCGAACGCCCCGATCCGGTCCGCGACCGGTGGCGCGACCTGATGCGCCTCGCCATCGACGAGGCGGCACTGGCCACCGCCACCGACGACGTCCCGGTCGGGGCGTTCGTCCTCGGGCCGGACGGGTCGGTGCTGGGCCGCGGCCACAACGTCCGCGAGGCCGTCGGAGACCCCACCGGGCACGCCGAGGTGGTGGCGATCCGTCAGGCGGCGAACGCCGTCGGCGAGTGGCGGCTGAGCGGCTGCACCCTGGTGGTGACGCTGGAGCCGTGCACCATGTGCGCGGGCGCGATCGTGCTGTCCCGGCTGGACCGGGTGGTCTACGGCGCCCTCGACCCGAAGGCCGGCGCGGCCGGCTCGCTCTTCGACGTCCTGCGCGACAACCGGCTCAACCACCGCCCCGAGGTGATCCCGGGCGTGCTCGCCGAGGAGTGCACCGCCCAACTGCGAGCATTCTTCGACACCCAGCGCTGACCACCGCGCCGATCTCCCGCCCGAAACGGATTTCGTCCGTCCCCGCCGATCCGGTAGAGTTCCCCTCGGTAGCGTGTCCGAGCGGCCAAAGGAGCACGCCTCGAAAGCGTGTGTGGGGGCAACTCCACCGTGGGTTCGAATCCCACCGCTACCGCTTGTTGAAGGGCCCCGACCTCAGGTCGGGGCCCTTCTCCGTTTCCGGGTGCGGCGTTTCCGGGTGCGGCGCGGGTCAGCCGCGGCGGCGGGCCCAGCGGAGGGTGAGCAGGCCGACCACGCCCAGTCCGGCGGAGAGCAGCAGCGGCAGCACCGGGGATCCGTCACCACCGGTCTTGGGCAGCTCGCCCGGCCGGCCCGGGTGCTCGGACGGGTGCTCGGACGGCGGCTCCGAGGGGTGCTTGGAGTGCGACGGCGACGGGCTGGGGGTCGGCCCCTCGCCCCGGACGACGATCTCCTCCTCGGCCGGCGGCGAGGTGACGGTCCGTTCCGGCGCGGTGCCGGTGGCATGCGCGGTGTTGTGGACCGTTCCGGCGTCGGCGTCGGCCTCGGTGACGGTGTACGACCCGGTGCAGGTGGTGGCCGCGCCGGGCGTGTCGAACGGGGCCAGCGTGGTGGACTCGCACTGCACCCCGGTCAGCCGGTCGTCGCGCACGGCGAGGTCGGAGACCTCCTGGTCGGTGGTGTTGGTGACGGTGTAGGTGTAGGTCGCGGTCTCGCCGACCCGGTAGACCCGGTCGTCGTCGACGCGCTTCTCCAGCAGCAGGCCGTAGGTGTCGTTCAGCGGCAGCGTGTGCTCGGCCTCCGGCGAGGCGACCGGCCCGCTGTCCGAGTCGCCGTCGGCGACCGCGACGTTGGTGAGGTAGCCGCGCCGCACGTCCTCGGCGGTGACGGTGTACGAGCCGGTGCAGGTGACCGTCTCGCCCACGGCCAGCGTGCCGGTCGGGCAGCTGACGGCGCCGACCACCGGGTCGCTGACCACCAGGTCGCGGATCTCGATGTCGCCCGCGTTGGTGACCACGAACTGGTAGGGCAGCACGGTGCCGGCGGTGACCGGGTCGGGCAGCGGCGTCGTCCGGTCGATCTGCTTGACCAGGTCCAGCCGGGGCAGCGGGTTCACGCTGCGGGCGACGACGTTGCGCAACAGGTGCACGTCGGTGAAGTCGCCGGTGGACGAGGCGAAGCCGAACTTGTAGGTGGCGGGCACCGGTTGGGGCGCGGGAGTGCTGAGCACCCGGACCGGGCCGGAACCGAAGTCGACGTCCACCTCGACCTGCGGGTCGGGGGTGGGCGTGACGGTGACGGTGACGGTGCGCCGGCTGGGCACCAGCGCGAGCTCGGCCTGCGCCGGGGTGATGCCGGGCGGCAGGTCGGCGGCGGTGGTGGGGCCCTGCAGCTCGCCGGGCAGGGTGGAGGGCCACGGGCCGGTGGTGGTGGTGTTGCTGGTGGTCGCGGCGAGGTAGCAGTACCCGGTGGTGTCCTCGCCGGGCCCACGCAGGGTGATCATGTTGGGCCCGGGCGCGGGCACGTGGAAGCCGGTGCCGGCCGGGGAGCGCTCGCCGGGCGGGCAGCCGTTGCCGCGGCGCTCCCAGTCGCCGAAGTAGTTGCCGAGCACGTCGAGCCCGACGCCGAGGTAGCCGCCCTCGACGCCCGGCAGGAACGGGTTGGCGGGGTTGTCGTCGGGCAGCTTCTGGGCGTACCCCAGGCTGCCGCCGTACGCGCCGGGCCGGCTCAGCGGGGCGGCGCCGTCGACCAGGAAGAACGAGATGCCGTCGGCGGGGCGCGGCTCGGCGGGGTCGCCGCCGTACTGCCACTGCTCGAACGAGACCTGCATGCCCTCGTGGGCGGGCAGCGGCCGCTCGTACAGCACGGCGGCGGTGCGGTCGTGGCCGGCGTCGGTCATCCGCAGGTACCCGTGCGGGGCGGCGTTGTTCGGCGGCACGGGGCCGGTCCCGGCGTCGGGGCAGCCGGGCAGCGGGTGCGGGTTTCCGACCGGGGGCGGGGCGGTCGGGGCGCCGGTCAGGCAGGCGCCCTGGGTGGCGACGAACGCCGGGTCGGCGGTCGCGCCGGTGAACGTTTCGGACACCAGCAGGGTGCCGGAGCCGGCCCGGGGCACGGTCGGCGTGGCGGCGGCCGGCGGCAGCGCGGCCGGAGCGAGGACGGCCAGGGCGCAGACCGCCCCCGCCAGGAGTCTGCGGCCGGCCCCGACCGGCCGATGGGTGGTCAGCACTTCTCGTTCCGCCTTCCTGCGGCGCTCCGCCGGGCCACTGCCCCGCCGCGGACGCGCGCGGTCTGCTGTCGACGCCTCGCAGTCGACCCGTCCGAACGCGGCATCGATGCTCGGACACGCGAGCGACCACCGGTAAGTACCCGCCCGGTCCAGCCGCCGGGGGCCTTCGGAGTGGAAACCCGGGCTGCCCGGTTTCCCCCGGGCACCGCACTGGGCGCCCATTTCCGGTTGCCCGGGGCGCAGTTGAGGGGATGATGCCCGCATGGGGAGTACGAGGTGGCGCTGGTTGGTGTGGGTCGGGGCCGGGATCTCCGTGGTGGGACTGGCGTTCTTCCTGTGGGGAGAGGGCCTGGACCGGGCGAATCAATGGGCGGGCGTGCTGGGCCTGTTCGTCGGGCTGGCGGGCCTGGTGCTGTCGGTGACGGGTGGCATCCGCGGCCGCGGCGGCGGCCAGTCCGCGGACGGCGCGGCCGCCGGCGGCTCGGTGCGGATGGTGCGCAACGTGAAGGGCGACGTGGTCATCGGCGGCTCCCCCACCCCCGGGGCCGTTCCCGACGCCGCCACAACTCCCGTCACCGACACGGCGGATGACGGTCAGTCGGCGCGCGGCGTCCGCGCGGGCGGCGACGTGAACCTGGTGGACGGGGTGGAGGGGTCGGTCCGGTTCGGCGAGCAGCAGCCGTGAGCGGCTTCTGGCGCCGGCTGTTCGGCGCCGAGGGCGCCGCGAGCGGCGGCGGCCAGTCCGCCGAACACGCCACCGCCGGTCGTGACCTGACCATGATCCAGCACGCCCGGAGCGTGCAGATCACCGTGGGCACCCCACCCCCGCCCCCGGGCGACCTGGACGCGGCCCGCCGCCGCCACGCGGTGCGGCTGCGCGAGCGCTACCACCGACTCGACCTGGAGGTGCTGACCCCGCTGTCCGAGCAGGACGAGCACCCGGCGGTGCACCTGCGCGAGGTCTTCGTCCCGCAGCTGGTCCGGGCCGACCCGCCGCCGGTGGAACTCCCCCGCGAGCTGCTGAAACGGCTGACCGAGACCGGCGAACTCGACCCGGGCCGGCTGCCGCCCGGCGTGGAGCGCGAGACCGTCCGCCGGGTGCGGGAGGCCTACCGCCGCCGCCCGGCGGTGCCGGTGCTGCCGATGCTGGCCGGCCCGGACGGCCACCGCGCCGTGCTGCTCGGCGACCCCGGCTCCGGGAAGTCCACCCTGGCCCGGTTCCTCGGCCTGACGCTGACCGAACCGCTGGTCCACCCCGGCGCGGCCGTCCCCGAGGAGGTCGCCGCGCTCGCCGGCCGGCTGCCGCTGATCGTCGAACTGCGCCGCTACGCCGACCCGGAGTGGCGGGAGCGGACCTTCGAGGACTTCCTCGCCCACCTGCACGGCACCGAGGGCCTCGGCCTGCCCGCCGACCTGCTCGACCGCCAGCTGACCGAGCACCCCGCAGCCACCCTGGTGGTCTTCGACGGCCTCGACGAACTGTTCGACCCGCAGGTCCGGGAGACCGCGAGCCGACGGATCGCCGCGTTCGCCGCCCGCTACCCGCAGGTGCGGGTGCTGGTGACGTCCCGCGTCATCGGCTACCGGCGCGAACCGCTGGACGCCGCCGGGTTCGGCCACTACATGCTGCAGGACCTCGACGACCGGCAGATCGACACCTTCGCCACCCTCTGGTACGCCACCGCCTGCCCCAACGACCCCGTGGAGGCGCAACGGCTGCGCCGCCGGGTGACGGCCGCGGTGGCGTCCTCCGCGCCCGTGCGGGAGCTGGCCGGAAACCCGCTGATCCTGACCATCCTGGCGATCATCGGCCGTCGCCGGGAACTGCCCCGGGACCGCCGCACCGTGTACGAGCACGCGGTGGCCGTGCTGGTCGAGCACTGGGACCCGAGCAAGTACCTGCAGGACCGGCGGGTGGACGGCGGCATGCCGTACCTGGCGTCCGAGGACCGCCTGGAGCTGCTGCGACTGGTCGCCCGGCGCATGCAGGAGGGCGGCGACGGCATCGCCGGCAACCACATCCCCGGGCGGGTGCTGCTGGCGTCCTTCGAGGGCTACCTGCGGGAGCGCTACGAACTGCCCGCCGACCGGGCGGCGCCGGTCGCGCGGGCGATGCTCCAGCAGTTCCGGGAGCGGAACTTCATCCTGAGCCGCTTCGGCGGCGAGGTGTACGGCTTCGTCCACCGCGCGTTCCTGGAGTACCTGGCGGCGTCCGACATCGCCTACCGCTTCAACCGGGAACGGTCGCTGACCGAGGAACAGCTGCTGGAGGGCGTCTTCGCGGCCCGCTGGCGGGACCCGGCCTGGCGCGAAGTGCTGCTCCTGCTCGCGGGCGAACTCGACGAACGCTTCGTCGGCGAGGCCGTCACCCGCCTCCTCGCGGCCGCGCCCGCCCTGCCCGCGGCGGGCGACCCGGCACCGGAGTGGCTGGTGCTGGCGGTGCGCTGCCTGGGCGAGGTCCGCAAGCTCGGCCTGGTGACGGCGCAGAGCGAGGCGGTGGTGGACGCCTTGGTGGCGCTGTTCGAGGCGTACGCCGCGGAGGGCTCGACGGTGCTGTCCGGCGACACCGTCGAGGCGCTGGACGGGCTGCGACCGGTGCTGACCGGGCTCGGCCCGCACTGGGTCGGCCGGGAGCGGTTCCTGCGCTGGTACCTGGTGTACGGGCACCACGCGCAGCGCGAGTCCCCGCTGCTGGCGGTGGGCGCGGTGACGGCCCGGCTGGCCTGCGCGCTGCTGCTGAACGACCCGCGCGGCCCGGCGGTGCTGCGGGCCTGGGCCGAGCACGGCTGGTCGCCGGCGCAGCGGGCGGCGGCGTTCGCGGCGCTCGCCGACGGCTGGGCGGGCGACCGGCAGGTGGGGGCGTTCGTGCGCCGCCGCATCGAGGAGGACCCCGACCCGCTCACCCAGGAGGCGGCGGTGGCGGCGCTCGCCGACGGCTGGGCGGGCGAGGCCGCCGGCGGGGCGTTCCTGCGCGCCCGGGTGGCGGGCGCGCGGGGCGAGAACCGGCTGAACGAGATGCTGGCGCTCGGCAAGGGCTGGGCGAACGACGGCCCCGCGCAGCAGCTGCTGCGGGAGATCGCGGCGGCCGACGTGCACCCGGAGCTGCGCGGCCTCGCGGTGTTCGCGCTGACCGTGAACGAGCGGGTCGGCGGCCCGCTCGCGGAGTTCCTGCGCGACCGGGTCCGCACCGACCGGGACCCGGGCGTGCGCGGCCTGGCCCTGCAGGCGATCTGTCTGCAACCGGCCGAGGACCCGCGCAACGCCTCGTTCCTGCGGCTGCTCGCCGGGGCCGACAAGGACCCGCGGGTGCGGATGGCGGCGCTGGCCGGGCTGGCCCGCGGCTGGGCGGGCGACCCGGAGGTCGCCGAGTTCCTGCGCCAGCGCGTCGCCGAGGACCCGGACCCGATCGTGCGCCGCCGCACGCTCGCCGTACTGGCCCACCGCTGGGCGGGCGACCGGCAGGTCGCCGACCAGCTGCGCGGCTTCGTCGCCGGCGACGGACTGCCCGAGGTGCGGGCCTTCGCGCTGACCCTGCTCGGCCAGGGCTGGGCGGGCGACCGGGAGGTCGCGGAGTTCCTGTTCGAACGCGCCCGGGCCGCCGACGGGCACGGCCGCGCCCAGGCCACCGGCGAACTCGCCGCGCACTTCGCCGACGACCCGGAACTCGACGCCTTCGTCCGCCACGAGGCCGTGCACTCCCCCGACCCGCTGGTGCGCGGCGCGGTGCTGACCGCCCTGGCGGACCGCCGCGCGCCGAGCGCGCAGGCCCGCGCCCTGTTCCTGGAACGCGCGGTGTCCGACCCCGACCCGCGCACCCGGGACCTGGCGCTGGCCGCCGTGGTCCGCTGCTACGACGGCGAGGACCGCGCCGGCCTGCTGCTGCTCGCCCGCGCCGCACACCTGCGGGACGCGGCCGTCCGGCTGTCCGTGCTGCGGGCGCTGCTGGCGCACCGGCCGGACGACCCGGCGGTACGGGCGCTGCTGCGCGAACGGGCGGTCGCCGACACGTCGGCGCCGATCCGGGCGATCGCCCTGCACGCCCTGGCCCGCCACCGCACGGCCCGCCCGGCCGGGCTGCTGCGCGAACGCGCCGTCGCGGACGCCGACCCGCTGCCGCGCCGGGTGGCGCTGCGGGCCCTGGCGGCCGAACCGGACGTGACGGAGTTCCTGCGCCTGCGGGCGGTCGCGGACGGCGACGAGGAGACCCGGATCGCGGCGCTGCGGGCCCTGGCGTTCGCCTTCCCCGGCCCGGAGACGCTGGAGTTGCTGGCCGCCCGGGCGCGCGCCGAACGGCTGCCGTCGGTGGCGGTCGAGGCCGCCCGGCTCGGCGAGGCGCTGCGCTCCACGGTCACGCCGTGGACGGCGGACGGCTCCGCACTCCCAGGCGGTTGACCACCGTGCCTCGGGAGTGCGGAGCCGGAACGAACCTCTCGGTCCGCGGTGGGGGCGGCAGCTCCGGGGGGACGAGCTGCCGCCCCGGGCGGAGGTCCCACAACCGGGTCCGCGTCGGGGGGAAGCCGCGGTGCCCGGTCCCACAGCGGGGACCTCCGGATCGCCGTACCGGGGATTCCTGCCAGATCCTCGGTACATGAACCATCCTGCCGTGCCGCCGCGAGGGGCACACCCGGAGAAAGCCCTGTCCGCGCAGGACCTTCGTCCTGGCAGGTGAACAAGGCCCTCACCCGTTGCGCCGTCCGGTGGATAAGCTGCGGGTGGCAGGGCCGTGCGGGGAGAGGACGGCGGCCCGACTCAGGGAGGCAGGCCCGTTCGATGGCTCAGGCGAAGAAGGTGGCCATGTGGATTCTGGTCATCTTCGTCATCTACACGATCATCACCTCGCCGGTGCGCGCCGCCGAGCTGGTGCAGTCCGGCTTCGTCGGGATCTCGGACGCGGCCAAGGCGGTCGGCTCCTTCATGACCGGACTGGTGCGCTGAGGCCGGGCCGACCTGCCCTGTAGCGTTTGCGGGGTTCGTCCTTCGGGGGCGCTCCCCCGCGGGGGCGTGCCCTCCTGATCCGCGAGGAGCGGCATCGTGATCCGGCACCTGGTCCTGTTCAAGCTCAACGACGGCATCGCCAAGGACGACCCGAGGGCCCTGGCGGGTGCGAAGGCGTTCGCCGAGCTGGGCGCGATCGTCCCCGAGCTGCGCGCGTGGGAGTGCGGCTGGAACACCACCGAGCGGGACATCGCGTACGACTATGCGATCAACAGCCTGGTCGAGGACCGCGACGCGCTGGCCGCCTACCTCGGCCACCCGGCCCACCAGGCCGCCGCCGGCCAGTGGCGCGCCTTCGCCACCTGGGTGATCGCCGACATCGAGGTCTGAGCACCCGACACCCCCGCCGTACACGCACGACCACCGCGACCCCCGGCCTGCCCAGCAGGCCGGGGGTCGCGGCGCGCTCCGCCGAATGCTGGACAGGCCGTCAACACGCCTCCGTCGGGTGCTTGCCCGGCCACAGAGCGACTTGTGATGCTATGACCGGTTTTGCCGGAAATTTTGGCGAGGTGATTCACGAGGGAGGGGTGACGTGTCCGTGCGGATGCAGGGCAGCAGTGCGCCGGAGGACCGGGCCGAGGAGCTGACGGACCCGGTCGAACTGGCCGCCCGCCGCCCCGGCGCGCGCGGCACGATCGACGTCCGAACCCTCACCCGGGTGCTGTTCGAACGGCTCACCGAACTGCCGGCCGACACCCCCGAACGCGCCCGGGTCCGGGCCGCCCTGATCGAGATCAACATCCCGCTGGTCCGCTACGCCGCCACCCGCTTCCGCAGCCGCAGCGAACCCATGGAGGACATCGTCCAGGTCGGCACCATCGGCCTGATCAACGCCATCGACCGCTTCGACCCCACCCGCGGCGTCCAGTTCCCCACCTACGCCCTGCCCACCATCCTCGGCGAGATCAAGCGCTACTTCCGCGACAACGTCCGCACCATGCACGTCCCGCGCCGGCTCCAGGAGCTGTGGGTCCAGGTCAGCGGCGCCATGGAAGAACTGACGGTCACCCACGGCCGGGTCCCGAAAGTCCCCGAGATCGCCGCCAACCTGCGCATCCCCGAGGAGGACGTCCGGGCCTGCCTGGACGCCGGCCGCGCCTACAACGCCGCCTCGCTCGAAGCCGCCCAGGAACACGAGGGCGGACTCGCCCTGCTCGACCGGCTCGGCTACGAGGACTCCGCCCTCACCGACGTCGAACACCGCGACATGGTCCGCCACCTGCTGGTCCAACTCCCCGAACGGGAACGGCGGATCATCATGCTGCGGTTCTTCGCCAACCTCACCCAGTCGCAGATCTCCACCGAACTCGGCATGTCCCAGATGCACGTCTCCCGACTGCTGTCCCGGATCCTCACCCGGCTGCGCACCGGAAACTCCTGGGAGGAGTGAGCCGCCTGTTCGGGTTTGCCGGGCCCGGTGATCCGGTATTGAGCAGGAGGACACGTCAGTCGGGAACCGCCGTACCGCGGCACCCGTTCGACAGGCAGTCACTAGGGGGTGGGCGCGTGTTGACAGAACAGGGCAGTGCGGTCATCGAGTCCGTCGTCGTACCGATCCCGGCCCAGGCCGGACCCGCCGAGGCCCCCGACCGGGCCCTCGACACCCGTACGCTGTCCCGATCGCTGTTCCGCAGACTGGCCGCGGTGGAGCCCGGCAGCGCCGAGCACGGCTACGTGCGCGACACCCTGATCGAGCTCAACCTGCCGCTGGTCCGGTACGCGTCCGCGCGTTTCCGCAGCCGCAACGAGCCGATGGAGGACATCGTCCAGGTCGGCACCATCGGCCTGATCAAAGCCATCGACCGCTTCGACCCGGACCGCGGCGTCGAGTTCCCCACCTTCGCCATGCCCACCGTGGTCGGCGAGATCAAGCGCTTCTTCCGCGACACCAGCTGGTCGGTGCGCGTCCCCCGCCGCCTCCAGGAGCTCCGGCTCGCCCTCACCAAGGCCGGCGACGAACTCTCCCAGCGGCTCGACCGCTCCCCCACCGTCCCCGAACTCGCCGTCTACCTCGGCGTCTCCGAGGACGACGTGGTCGAGGGCCTCGCCGTCGGCAACGCCTACACCGCCAGCTCCCTCGACTCCAGCCCCAGCGAGGACGACGGCGGCGACGGCCCGCTCGCCGACCGCCTCGGCTACGAGGACCTCGCCCTCGAAGGCGTCGAGTACCGCGAGTCGCTGAAGCCCCTGCTGGCCAAACTCCCGCCCCGCGAACGCCGCATCATCATGCTGCGCTTCTTCGGCAACCTGACGCAGTCCCAGATCGGCGAGGAGATCGGCATCTCCCAGATGCACGTCTCCCGCCTGCTCACCAAGACCCTCGCCCACCTCCGCGCAGGCCTGACGGCCGAGTAGTCCGGGCTCCCTAAAGAGTGCACACGGCCCGGAGATTCGAGAGGTGTTCGCCCGTCAGGCCCAGGCCGTCCTGCCAGAAATCCTCGAAGGTGGGCCAGCCGCGGGCGAGTTCCTCGAAGGCCGCGTCCAGATACATCGTCTCGGCGCGGGCCAGGGGCCGCACCAACGGGTCGACCCGGGAAATCCGCGTCGCGGCGCGCTCGTTGGTGAGCAGGTAGTCGGCGAGGACGGCTTCCCGGTCCACGCCCAGGGCGGTGAGCAGCAGGGCGGCCGTCCAGCCGGTGCGGTCCTTGCCGGCGGTGCAGTGGAAGAGGACCGGCGCGCCGTCGGCCTCGGCGATCAGGCGCAGCACGGTGGCGAAGCGGGAACGTGCCAGGGCGTCGGTGACGAACCAGCGGTACATCGACGTCATCATCGCGGCGCCCCGGCCGTCGCCGAGCACGGCGTGCATCGCGTCCGGCTCGCCGCTCCCGAGCGCCCGCCGCAGGTCGACGTACAGGTCGAAGTCGGCGGAGAAGACCGGCAGGTGGTGCAGGGCCGGGCCGAACCCGTCCGGCGAGGGCACGCTGAGGGCCGCGGCGGCGTCCACCGGGAGCACCGCCGTCGGCAGGCCCGGGACCAGGTCGGCGCCCAGGTGGCGCACCTCGTCCAGGCTGCGCAGGTCGACGACGTGCCGAAGGCCGAGCGCGCCGAGCAGTTCGCGGTCGCGCTCGCCGAGGCGGCTCAGCGCCTCGGTGCGCAGCATCAGGCCCGGACGGACGGTACGGCCGTCCGCAGTGCGGTAGCCGCCCAGGTCGCGGGCGTTGACGGCGGCCGCCAGGCCGAGGCTGCGGGCGGTCTCGACGGACGGCGCGGACACGGGGCCTCCTGGCGGACTGCGACGGTTGCCGCCAGTGTAGGCGCGCCGACCCGCGGGACCGCCCGGAGTGTCCGGCCGGCCCCGACAGGGCGGATGCCGTGCGTTACTTGACGGCCAGCCAGATCACACCGACCACGACCGCCAGGGCCACGATGGCCCCGACGACGATCATCGGGGTGCGGCTCGACGAGGAGCTGCTGCTGCCGTAGGTGGTGACGGTGCCCGGGGCCTGTGCGGCCGGGGCCTCGTCGACGAACGCCCGGAACATCTGGGTGGAGCCGGCGGGGTCGTAGTCGTTGTCAGCCATGGAACGGGACTCTAGCCAACGCCGACACCCCGCCGACACCCCGGACCCCACTGCGCGCCCACTCTGCACGGAGCCCTCACCTCGGACGACGCCCGCATGAACAACCGGTCGCAGCGGAACCGAGCAGGACCCGAACGGGTTGCCCCCGAACATGACGTCGACTGACGCCCCCGGGTGACATCCCGCGCCCCGGCCGGCCGGCCCGTCAGGGACGGCCGAAGAAGTCCGGGTAGTAGCCGCTGTTCAGATGGGAGACCCGCACGTCCTTGCCGGGCCGGGGAGCCTCCACGTACGTCCCGTCGCCGAGGTAGATCGCCACGTGGTGGATGCCGGAGACCCGGCCGTTGCTGGACCAGAAGATCAGGTCGCCGCGCTTCAGCTGCTTCGCGGTGATCGGGGTGCTGGCCCGGTACTGGTCGTCGGCCACCCGCGGGGTCGACACCCCGGCCCGGCGGAACGCCTGCTGGACCAGGCCCGAACAGTCGAAGCCGTTCGGCCCGTTGCCGCCCCACACATAGGGCTTGCCGACCTGCGCCAGCGCGTACGCCACCGCCGCCTCGGTGCCGCTCGACGCGGGCTTCGACGACGAGGAAGACGACGAGGAAGAGGACGAGGACGAGCCGCCCCCGCCGGTGCGGGAGACGTACACGTCGTAGTGGCTGGTGTAACGCCACTCGCCGGCCGCGTTCTTGAACCAGTAGACCTTGCCGTCCCAGCCCTGCCGGATGCCCCCCGAGGAGCCGGAACCCTGCGACTGCGACTGCCCCTTGGAGCCGCCGGTGCGCTCCTGGTAGACGCTCTGCCACTTGGTGTAGCGCCACTCGCCGGCCGCGTTCTTGAACCAGTAGACGTGACCGTCCCAGCCGGGGCCGGACGGTGCGGGCATGGCGTGCGCGGTGCTCGCGCCCAGGCCCAGGCCGACGGCTCCCGCGCCGGCCAGCACGGTGGTGGCCAGACAGGTCGAGCGCACGGCGCGGTGTATTCGGCCCGCCCGCTCGGCGGCCCTCGACCCGGTGGCCTTCGAGTCGGCGGCCTTCGAGTCGGCGGCGGACCGGGCGCACTGCGGGCAGCGGCAGAGCGCCGCACCGTCGGATTCGGCGAAGCCCAGCAGCGGGCCCTCCGACCAGTCGGGGAGATCAGCGGGATCGGTGGATATCGAGGCGAGCGTCGGCTTCACGCGGGCTTCCCTTCCTTGCGGCTCGGCCGGACGGCCGGAGCGGGCACCGAGGCGGTCACCCCGGCCGGGGCGACGAACGCGACCAGCAGCTGCTCCATCAGGGCGCTGCGCGCGCTGTCGTCCAACTCGTGGGCGGTGGCGCGCTCCAGGCGGCGCACCGCGAGCGCCGCGGCCTCCACCGCGTCGTCCACCAGGACGGTCCGCAGCCCGGCGTCCAGGTCGGCCAGTCGGCGGCGGCGCATCGACTCGGCGACCTCCGGCGCGTAGTCCAGGGCCAGCGGCTGCACCGAGTACACCTCGATGCCCGCCGGGGCGGTCTCCGCCGCCAGCGCCCTGGTCAGCTCGTCGGCGAACCACTGGCCGTCGCGCAGCGCGGGCCCCGGGGCGGAGTTGGAGTCGCACGGCAGAGCGGAGGCAGTTCGGGTGAGAACGGCCTGCACCTGCTCGCGCAGATACGTTTCATGTTCGGCGATGCCCAGGGTGACCCGCGCGGTGTCCTTGACCCGCCACACGATCAACACCCGCACCAGCAGCGGCGTGCCCGTCCGGTCGGTGACGTGCACCGGCTCGCTGCGCCAGTGCCGCAGCCGGACGTCCACCCGGCGGCGGCGCACCATCGGGTTCACCCACAGCAGGCCGGTGCGGCGCACCGTGCCCCGGTAGCGGCCCCAGCGGGTCAGCACCCGGGTCTCGCCGCCCGGATTGGAGAGCAGCCCGGCCAGCGACACCAGCATCGCCAGGCCGATCGCGCTGACCGCGGCGATCGTCCGGTCGTCCATCCGGCCGCCGTCGGCCTTCGCGGCCGCGTTGCGGACGTCCGGCAGGCCGGCCAGGTGCGGGATCGCCCCCGCCCTGGCCAGCACCAGCAGCACGCCGGCGGTGCCGAGCAGCAGCGCCAGCAGCGGCAGCCAGCCCGGCAGCGCGAACGCCGGACGCTCGCGCAGCGACTGGTCGGCGCGCGGCGGCCGCCGGTGGGTGGTGGCGTCCGAGACCGTCGGGTGGGCCGCGCCGCCCCCGGCCGGGGCGGCCGGATCGACGGCCGGGAGCTGCTGGGTCGGCTCGTTCCGGTCGGACTGCTCCGGAGCCGGTGCGGGTGCGGGTGCGGGTGCGGGTGCGGGTGCCTTGATCAGCGGGTCGGTCACCGCCTTGACCAGTTGGGTCGCGCCGACGGGGTCGGCGGGAGGCTCGGTGGGGGTGGGCCAGGAACGGGATCGCGGCGACGAGTCGCGGGTGACGTCCATGCACGTGTCCTAAGGGTCAGAGTGTCGCGCAACGGGCGGCCCGGAGCTGACGGGCAGTGCCGGACCACAGGCTAGGCCGATTGATCATCAAATGCGATGAATGCCTTGCGGTGTGTCGCTATGTCGGAAAATCCGGCGACACCCGGCCCGCCCTCCCGCACACGGCGGAAAAGGCGGACCGGGCAGCCGTCGAACCTCCGTCGGGCCGGCCGTCAGTGACGGCGGGTGCGCCGCCTCCGACCGCCGAGCACCCGGCGCGCCAACAGCCCGAAGCCCGCCGCGATCAGCAGCGCCCCACAGGCCAGACCGCGCCACCCGGTCGCCGCCGCCCGACGCTCGACCGCCGCCACCCCGCCCGGCGGCGGCGGCGCGGCCAACGTCCGCTCCCGGACGGCCTCGTCCGCCGCCGCCGCACCGGACGACGCGGCCGAGGCTGCTGTGGTGTCCGTGGTGGCCGTGGTGTCCGACGGCGTGAGCAGGACCGTCGCATCGGCCGCGGCCGGCTCCGGGGTCGGGCTCGACACCTCGGCCGGCGGCGCCGCCTCGGCCGGCGTGGGGCTCGCCGACGGCGTGCCCGTCGCCGCGGGCACCTGGCGCTCCGGCGCGCCCTCCGACGTCGCGGGGCGGGCCGCGAAGACGGACTGATCGGTCGTCACCACCTCTTCCAGGAAGGGCGGCAACGGCACCTCCAGCTCGTCCGGCTCCTGCACCGCGGGGGCGGTCGGGGCGGACGGCCTCCGGCTCTCGGTCGGCACCACGACCGGCAGCACCGAGGGCACCGCACTCGCCGGGGCCGACACCGGGGCGGAGGCTGCGGCCGAGACGGAGGCGGCGGCGGAGGCGGACGGGCCGGTCGCGGCCGGGCTCTGGGCCGACGGCGCGGACGGCACGGACGGTGTGCCCGTCGGGGCCGGTGCGCTCGGCCGGACCGTGGTGGCCGCGGAGGTCGGTGAGGAGGTGGCGGACGGGACCGGTGCGCTCGGCGACGCCGTCGGGGCGGGCGTCGTCGGGGCGGTGCTGCCGCTGCCGGCCGGTGCGCCGGGCACCCGGACCGCGACCGGGTCGCCCGCCGTGCCGTTGCCCGCCGGGTCGGTGGCGGTGGCGATCAGCGTGACGTCACCGCCCGTCAGGTCGTGGGTGGCGGTGCAGGACCAGCTCCCGTCGGCCGCCGTGACGGCGCTGCACACGGTGGCGCGTTCGCCGCGGCTCTGCCCGGCGGTGACGGTGACGGTGGTGCCGGGCTCGGCGCGGCCGCTGATCACCGGCCGGGCGGTGTGCAGGAGTTCACCCGCGACCGGCGCGACGAGCTGCGGCTTGTCGGGCGCGGCGGTGTCCACCGTCAGCCCGACGGTCTTGCCGTCGGAGCGGTTGCCGGCCGCGTCGCGGGCGTGCGGGGTGAGCCGGTGGTCGCCGTCGGGCAGGTTCTCCACCGGCAGGCAGGACCAACTGCCGTCGGCGGCGACGCCGGTGGAGCACAGGTCGATGTCCTCCGCCCCGCCGTCCGTGGAGACCGTGACGGTGGAGCCCGGCTCGCCGAGGCCGGTGACCAGCAGCCCCGGGTCGTTGCTGTAGGCGGGCAGGGTGAGGACCGGAGCGGTCGGGGCGGCGGTCTTGACGGTCAGCCGGAACGGATCGCCGTGCAGCACGCCGCCGCGGCCGGTCTCCGCCAGCACCAGGGTGTGGGCGCCCTCGCCGAGCGCGCCCTCGGGGCGGCAGTTCCAGCCGCCGTCGTTGCCGACCTGCGCGGTGCACAGCGCGGAGCCGTTCTCCTGGACGGCGATGCCCGCCCCGGCGAGTGCGCCGTCGCCGCGGAACTCCGGGCGCACCTCGCCCGTGACGGTGCCCGGGATGGGCAGCGCGATCTCCGGCCCGGGGGCGGCGGGGACGACCGTCACCGCGACGCGCTGGTCGACGACCTGCCCGGAGTCGGCGAAGCCGTCGGCGGTGGCGAGTTGGGAGCCGCTGCGGGCCAGCCGCAGCCGGACCCAGGTGTCGCCGCTCGCCGCGTCGGACGGGACCTGCCACTCCAGCGCGGCGCTGCGCGCCCCCGCCGGGACCTCGGCCTGCACCCGCTCCTCGGGGTCGAACCGCCCGTTGTGGTCGAAGTCGATCCAGCCGGCCAGGACCGCGGGGCCGCCGCCCGCGCTGACCGGCACCTCCGCCCGGTAGGTGTTCCCGGCGGTGGTCTCGGCCGGGAACGTGAGGCTCGGGTCGGCCCCCCGGTAGTCCGCCCGGCCGGGCCGGGGCCGGGGCTGCGCCGGGTTGGCCCAGGGGCTGCGGCGGCTCGCCCCACCGTCGGTCTCCACGCTCGGCGCGAGCGGGCCGGCCTCGGCGGCGGGCGGCCCGGACCCGGCCGGGCCGGGCAGCAGCGGCTGCTCGACGGACTGGGCCAGGTCGGGCCGGGTGCGGGTGGCGGACGGGGCGGCGTCCTGACCGAGGAACAGGTCGGAGACCAGGTGGGAGGCGTTGCCGTAGTCCTGCGGGGCGCTGCCCAGGCCCTCGTCCAGGGTGACCGTCCAGGCCGGGCGGAGGGCCTCGGGCGGGGTGGTGGAGCCGTCCCGCGCGGTGGAGCGGCGGTCGACGCGCAGATCGACGGTGCTGACGGTGCCGGTCAGTTCGAGGGTGCCGGTGCCGTCGGCGTCGCCGTCGCGGGCGCCGCCCTCGGCGGGGGCGAGTTCGGCGGGGCCGACCGTCCAGCCGGCCCAGGCAGTGCGGCCGGCCAGGGCGGGCGCGGCCGGGCTGCCGCCGGCGACCGTCAGCCGGGTGCTGGTGCCGGTGGTGCCGGCCTTGCCGGTGGCCAGCCCCGTCAGGCCGCTGACGTGCAGGCGGGGGTTGCGCACCGGGTGGGAGAAGGAGAGCCGCAGAGTGCCGAGCGGGTGCCAGGAGCCGTCCGCGTGCGGATGTTCCTCCGTGGCGCGGAAGGTCTCGGCCGGGTCGCCGGGGCGGATGCCGTCGCTGTAGGCGGCACCGGCCGCCCGGTCGGCGAGCTTGCCGGGCGCGGCCTCGACGCCCACCCCGGGGGCGGCCTCCCAGTCGAACTGGACGGCCAGCCCGGACGGCAGCTGGGCGCGCCGCTCGGCGGACCAGCTGTCGGGAGACTGCTGGGCGACCGCCGGCGGGGTGCCGAGGCCGGTGAGCAGCCCGGTGGCGATCAGGGCGGTGGTGGTCCGGCCGATCCGGGGTCCGGGCCGGTCACGGTCGGCCGGGCGGGCGTCGGGGGCCGGGGCCCGGTGGAGGAACTGTCGGCACATCCGGCTCTCCTCTCGGTATCTTCGTCCGCCGAATTCGCGGTCCGATGCCATGCCCCGAATGGTCATGACGATCGGACAAAAGGGAATCACGATCTGGTTTCGGTCATACCGCGACACCGGGTCAATTCGCTCGACACCACCCGATCGGCGGCCACTCGTTCGGCAGCATGGGGATACCCGCTGAGCAGGGCGTCAACTCGCCCGAGCAGGCATCAATCGGACGTCGGCGTCGAGCACTTGACGGTCCGTCAGGCCTACCGGCCGGAATTGATGTGTTTATCAGTAGATTCGACAGGTGCGTTCATTGATTCCACGCGCACCAATAGCGGCTCCGCCGCGGTCCGGCCCTGCGGCAGCGATGCCACCGCGCAGTTCTCCGCCCATTTGTTCGAGCACGATCCGGATCTCCGCAAGCTCGCCGCCCGCGACGCGCCCCGGACCGACCGGACCGACCGGACCGGGCTCGGGCCGCCGGCAGAACGACGAAGGCCCCGGGTGGAAACCCGGGGCCTTCGGCTGGTGCGCTCAGCAGGATTCGAACCTGCAACCTCTTGATCCGTAGTCAAGTGCTCTATCCGTTGAGCTATGAGCGCTCGGACGGCCCCTTGCGGAGCCGCGAGCGGAGATTGGTGCGCTCAGCAGGATTCGAACCTGCAACCTCTTGATCCGTAGTCAAGTGCTCTATCCGTTGAGCTATGAGCGCTCGCCCCGTCGGCCTTGGCCTCTTGGGCGGTGCGGGGACAACATTACATGACCGGCGACCTGGGGCGAAATCGATTGCCGTCGGCCCCGTCAAGGCCGCCACGGGGGCCGCCGGACGAACAGTCGCCGACAACGAAGGAGCCCCGTCGGTCTGTGACCGACGGGGCTCCCGGTGAGGCGGAGGCGGAGGGATTTGAACCCTCGATGGACGGTAAAGCCCAAACCGCATTAGCAGTGCGGCGCCATAGACCGGACTAGGCGACGCCTCCAACACCCGGACTGCGACCGGGACTCCGGCGCACTCCGTGCGACTGCGATGATGCCACAGCCGAAGGCTCCGGCACCAACCACCACAACGATACTGGCCGGGTCGTCCACGGCGCAAAGAAGAATGAGATACTCCAGTCTCCGAGGAGAGCCAGAGCCGCCCGTCGAAGCGGCGGCCTGAAGGCGTGAGGAGACCTGTCGACGTGAGCAGCAGGCCGACCCGAGGCGCTGCTCGCCTCGCCGCGATACTCGACGCACTGCCCGATCCGTTGCTGCTGGTGAACTCCAACGGCACGGTGGTCGACGTCAACAAGGCCGCCGTGGAGAGCCTGCAGGCCCCCGGCACCTCGTTGGTCGGACGGGGAGTGCTGGACCTGCTGCCGGAGTTCGACCCCAGCCGAATCCCCGGTTCGATGCGGCCCCCGGCGAGCGAGACCCAGAGCCTGGAACTACCGGTCCGGATGACCGCCCGACGCACCGACGGCACCACCTTCGCCGTCGAGGTGTCCGGCAACGACTTCACCGACGAGGGCGGCGGGGAGGCGCACGGGTTCCTGTCCTTCACCACGACCGACCAGGACCTGCTGCTGCTCCTGGTCCGCGACCTGTCGACCCGCCTCGGCGTGGAGTCGGAACTCCGGCGCCAGCACAAACAGACCGAGATGATCCTGCGCGCCGCCGCCGAGGGCGTCCTCGGCGTCGACCTGGAGGGCCGCGTGGTGCTGGTCAACCCGGCCGCCGCGCACATCCTCGACTTCCGGGCCAGCGAGCTCGGCGGGCGCGAACTGCACCCGCTGATCCAGCACTCGCAGCCCGACGGCAGCCCGCTGGCCGCCGAGAGCTCGGCGCTGAACGACACCCTGCACTCCGGCCGCAAGCACCGGATCCGCAACACCGTGCTGTGGCGCAAGGACGGCAGCCCCGTCACCGTCGACCTGACCACCGCACCGGTCCGGGACGGCGAACAACTCGTCGGCGCCGTCATGACGTTCACCGACCGCACCCACGAACTCGCCCTCACCGCACGCAACGAGCACCTCACCGCCGTGCTGGAGTCCGAACTCGGCGGCGCGCTCGGCGCCCTGCACCGGCGGATCGACTCGCTCGCCGCCGACCCCGCGGGACAGCTCTGGCCGGAGGCCAACTGGACGCTGCGCCGACTCGCCGACGAGTGCCGCCGGTTCGGCCGGCTGATCGAGGGCGTGCTGGAGCACCAGCGCTTCGAGGCCGCCGCCGACCGCGGCAAGGCCGCGCTGGACCGCGAACGCGTCGGCCTGGACGAGGTCGTGCAGCTCGCCGTCGACCGGGCCGGCGAACTGGTCGGCCCCGGCCGGGTCCGCTACTCGGTGCACGCCGCCGCCGTGAAGGTGCTCGCCGACCGCGAACGCCTCGCCCAGGCGCTCGCCCACCTGGTCGCCGACGTCAGCGGCGTCACCCCCGTGCCCGAACCCACCCGCGCGGAGGACGAATCCGCCACCACCGGCGGCGCCTTCGCCGGCCCCGCGCCCGACCCCGGGCAGCCGCCGATGGTGGTGCTGGCCGCCGCCCAGCGCGGACAGGTCGCCCGGATCGAGGTGCGCGGCCCCGCGCAGACCGCCAGCGCCGTCCACCTGCCGATCGCCCGCGCCGCCGTCCAGCGGCACGGCGGCGTCCTGCAGCGGCACGACCTGCCCGGCGGCGCCGGAGCCACCTACGTGGTCGAACTGCCGCTCGACCCCGACGGCGGCGACGGCGGCACGCCCGACAAGCAGCAGCACGTCCCCAAGGACTCCGACACCGCGATGCTGCCCGACCTCCCCGGGCAGCCCGCCTCGCCCGAGGCGGCCCCCGCGGACGACGACGGGCCGTCAGAGCCCGAACCGGCCGAGGAGGACGCCCCGGCCGCCCGGGCCGACGACACCCAGGGCTCCGGCCGACGCCGGGCCCGCCCGGCCCGCGAGGGGGGCGCACGGCCCGAACAGGCCGCCCCCGGCGCGCCGATCGCGCTCGGGCCCGGCCCGTCCGCCGACGAGCCCGCCGAGCAGCCCGTCACCGCCGAACCGCCCGCCCCCACCGGGCGGCGGGCCCGCCGGGCCACGCCGATCGACTCCGGCGACAGCTCGCCGGCCCTCCACCTGCCCGGCATCCCGGACGCCGGCGCGGCCGTCTACCCCGGCCTGGAGAACGCGCTGCCCGCCGGCCCCCCGGAACCCGTCGCCCCGCCGACCCGGCCCACCGGGCGGCGACGCCGACTGGCCCTGCCCGCCGACACCGCGGAGAGCGCGGAAGAGGTGACGACGGTCCTGCCGCCCGTCCCCGCCGCCGATCCCGAGCCGTCCACCGCGCTGGAGGTCGCCCGGCCCGCCGCGCCGGCCGTTCCCCCGATGCCGCCCACGCCGCCGGCCCCGGCCGAGGGCGGGCAGCCGCAGCCCGTCGGCAGCGGACTGGGCGAACTCGTCCCGCCGCGGCCGCTGGGCGGCTTCCCCGGCCAGCTCCCGGCCCCCGGAACGCCCCAGCAGGCCGAACCGGCCGGCCCGGCCCCGGCAGCCGTCAACGGGCAGGCGCTGCCCGCCGGTTCGGGCGACGGCGGCGGCGCGCTGGCGCTGCCCGCCGGGCCCGGCGCCGTCGAGGGGCGCACGCCGCCCCGGCCGATCGCCGAACTGGCCCCCGCCAAGGAGCCCGCGTTCGACGGCCCGCGCCCGCTGCTGGTGTGGCCCGAACCCGACCCGTCCACCCACAGCGCGCTCCAGAACCGCGGCTTCCGGCCGGTCGTCGTCGCCTCCCGCGAAGAGGTCGACGCGCAGGTCCCGCAGACCCCCGCCGCGCTCTTCGTCGACCCGCTGACCGGACCGATCACCCGCACCGCCCTGCAGGCGCTGCGCACCGCCGCACTGGCCGGACGGATCCCCGTGCTGCTGGCCGCCGGGCTCGGCCAGGCCACCCGGGACGCCGCCTACGGGGCCGACCCCGCCGTGCTGCTGCGGGCCCTCGCCCCCCGCGACAGCGAGAACCACGCCGCCCGGGTCCTGCTGGTCGAGTCCGACCCGGAGGTCGCCGCCGCCCTCGTCGCCAGCCTGGAACGGCGCGGCATGCAGGTCGAACACGCCACCGACGAGAACGAGGCGGTGGCCCGGGCCAGCAGCATCCAGCCCAACCTGGTGGTGCTCGACCTCGCCCGCATCGAACAGCGCAACCGCGGCCTGCTGGACTGGCTGCGCGCCAACGACCGCCTGCACCGCACCCCGCTGGTGGTGTACACCTCGGCCGACCTCGACCCGCAGGCCCGCGCCGGGCTCCGCACCGGCGCGAACGTGCTGTTCCTCGCCGAGCGCTCCACCACCGACGAGGTGCAGCGCCGGATCGTCGAACTGCTCGCCCGGGTCGGCGCGTTGGGACAGGTGGCGACGGCCGCCTCGTTCTGAGGCCCGCTCACCCCGCGCACTCGGCCCCGCGCACTCGGCCCCGCCCGCTCGGCCCCGCCCGCTCACCCCGGCGGATCGGCCTGCGGCAGGCGGGCCACCAGGCGGGCGCCGGTGCGGGCGGGCTCGGCGGCCAGGGTGCCGCCGTGGTGCCCGGCGAGGTCCCGGGCGATGGCCAGCCCCAGTCCGGCGCCGCCGAGTTCGCGGCTGCGGGCGTCGTCGAGCCGGGTGAAGCGCTCGAACACCCGCTCCCGGTCGGCCGCCGGGATGCCCGGCCCGTCGTCGCCCACCTCCAGCACCACCAGGCCCTGCTGCACGGCGAGTCGGATCTCCACCCGGCTCGCGGCGTAGCGCTGCGCGTTGTCGACCAGGTTGGTGAGCAGCCTGGTCAGCCAGGTGCGGTTGCCCAGCACCCAGGCGTCGTCGGCGAGTCGGGCGGCGACCGGGATCCGGTCGGCGGTGCGGGCGGCCAGGGCGGCGGTGAACACGTCGGCCAGGTCGAGGAGTTCGACGGCGACCGGGTCGGCGGCGTCCAGCCGGGCGAGCAGCAGCAGGTCAGCGGCCAGGTCCTGCAGCCGGACGGTGTCCTCGACGGCGTCGGCGAGCAGTTCGGGCCACAGCTCCGGGTCCGGGTGGGCCAGCGCCACCTCCAGCTGGGTGCGCAGCACCGCGATGGGACTGCGCAGTTCGTGCGAGGCGTCGGCGATGAAGCGGCGCTGGCGCAGGCCGGCGTCCTCCAGCCGGTCCAGCGTGGCGTTGACGGTGACGGCCAGCCGGGCCACCTCGTCGCCGGTCGGCGGGACCGGCACCCGGCGGTGCAGGTCGCGGTCGGTGATCTCGGCGACCTCGGCCCGGATCGCCTCCACCGGGCGCAGCGCCCGGCCGGTGACGCCCCAGGTGACGGCCGCGACCAGCAGCACCAGCGCCGGGACGCCGACGGCCAGCGCGGTGCTCGTGGTGTCCTGGGCGGCGTCCAGGTCGCGCAGCGAGACGGCCGCGTGCACGGTGAGCGGCCCGTCCGGGCCGGTGACGGACAGCGAGATCACCGGGAGGCGGCGGTCCGAGATCCGCGCGCCCACCAGCAGCTGGTCGCCGGGCGGGTGCCGGTCGCCGTCCGGACCGGGGACGGCCTTGAACGGGACGTTCGGGGCGGGGACGTTCGGGGCGGGGACGTTCGGGGCGGGGACGCTCGGGGCGGGGACGCTCGGGGCGGGGACGCTCGGGGCGGGGACGTTCGGGGCGGGGACGTTCGGGGCGGGGACGCTCGGGGCGGGGACGCTCGGGGCGGGGACGCTCGGGGCGGGGACGCTCGGGGCGGGGACGCTCGGGGCGGGGACGCTCGGGGTCGGGACGTTCGGGGTCGGGACGCTCGGGACGGGCGGCGGTGCGTACGGGCGGGCCAGCAGGTCCGGGGTGGCGGCGACCGGGGTCCCGTCGGAGCCGAGCACCCAGACGGAGACGCCGCCGCGCGGGGCGAGGACCGACGGCAGGTGTTCGCGGGACGCCGACTCGACCACCTTGCCGGCCTGTTCGATCGCGGCGTTCCGGGCGGCGCGGACCAGGTTGGTGTGCAGCACGGCGAGCAGCGCGAACGAGCTGGCGCCCAACGCGAGCGTCACCACGGCGGTGGCGGCGAAGGTGGCCCGGGCGCGGACCGAGCGCGGCAGGAACCGGCGCAGGCGGCGCAGGCGGCGCAGGCTGTGCAGCCGGAGGCGGTGGGGGCATCGTGGGCTGCGGGGGCGGTCAACCACCGTCCACCGCCAGCCGGTAGCCCGCGCCGCGGACGGTGCCGACGGCGCTGCGGCCGAACGGGGCGTCGATCTTGCGGCGCAGGGCGCTGATGTGGACCTCGACGATGTTCGGGTCGCCGTCGTAGGCCGAGTCCCAGACGTTCTCCAGGATCTCCCGCTTGGAGACCACCCCGCCGGCCGCCCGGGCCAGGCACTCCAGGACCGCGAACTCCCGGGTGGTGAGCCGCACTTCGCCGCCCTCGCGGGTGCAGATGCGGCGGGCCGGGTCGATCGCCAGATCGCCGAACTCCAGGGTCTGCGGCAGGCGTCGGCCGGTCCGCCGGACCAGGGCGCGCAGCCGGGCCACCAGCACCACGTAGGAGAACGGCTTGGAGAGGAAGTCGTCGGCGCCGGTGTCCAGCGCCTCGGCCTCGTCGAGTTCGCCGTCCTTGGCGGTGAGCATCAGGATCGGGGTGTCGTCGCCGGCCGCGCGCAGCCGGGCGCAGATCCGGTAGCCGTTCAGGCGGGGCAGCATGATGTCGAGCACGATCACGTCGTAGTCGTGCTCGGTGGCCAGCCAGAGGCCGTCCTCGCCGTCGTGGGCGATGTCGACGGCGAACCCCTCGGCCCGCAGGCCGCGTTGCAGTGCGGCGGCGAGCCGCCGTTCGTCCTCGACCACCAGTACGCGCATGGGGACCAGCGTGGCAGGCGTCCGGGCGGGTGGCGGGGGCGGCTTCAGCTTGGCTTCAGGCGGGTGGCGGCATGCTGGGCGCCCCGGCCGGCGGACTGGTCCCGGCCGGGGTCGTCGAGGGGAAGTGGTGGGCAGATGTCCGAGCCGCAGTCGGAGCCGTTCGAGTCCGAGGCCGAGGTCGAGAGGGAGAAGGCGGCCCGTCGGCGCCGGTTCCGGCTGCCGAAGCGGCGGGGTGGCCGGTGGGCGCTGGGCGCGGCGGTCGCGGTGGTGCTCGGGGTCGGCGCGGTCACCGTCGGGGCGGCTCTGCACCACCCGGAGCACTCGCGGCCGATGTGGGACCGGACGCTCGCCCAGCCGATGCCGGGTGCGCCCGAGGCGCCCTGGGCTCCGGGGGCGCACAAGGACGGCCGGAACGACGGCCGGAACGACGAGCGGAAGGGCGGCGGGAAGGCGACGCGCCGCGACGGGGCCGTCCAGCCGGGCGGTCGGGCGGCGCAGCTCGCGCCGGCCGCGCTGCCGACCGTGCCCGCCGACCAGGCGCTGACCAAGGCGGTCGGCGCGGTGCCCGGCGGCAAGGCGGACGCCCTGTCGGTGGTCGGCCGGGAGGGCGGCGGCAGCTCGTGGGCGGTCGAGGTGCTCGGCACCGACGGGGTCCGCCACCTGGTGACGGTGGACGGCGCCGACGGGTCGATCACCGGCAACACCACCGTGAACGGCCGCTGACCGCACGGAAAGGGGCCCGCCGCGAGTGGTCGCGGCGGGCCCCTTTCCGTGCGGTCAGTGATAGGCGTGCACGACGGCGTGGCCGAGTCCGCGGCCGATCAGCCAGCGGTTGACCGGCACGGTGACGACGAACGCCAGCACCAGCGAGGCGGCCAGCGACACCCAGAACAGCAGCTGCCCCAGTCCGACGTTCATCGCGCCCGGGACGGCGACCATCACGCCGTTGTCGATCAGCTCCATGACGAGGATCGACACGGTGTCGGCGGCCAGCGCGACCTTCGCCGCCGCACGGACGCTCAGGCCGGCCTTCAGCACGCCGCGGGCGGTCAGCGCGTAGCCGAAGACGAACGCCAGGGCGATCGACAGCGCCACGGTCGCGCCGTTGTGCAGGCCGAAGCCGACGCCGATCACCTGGCCGAGGATCTCGCCGATGGCGCAGCCGGTGAGGCAGTGCAGCGTCGCCTGCGCGGCGGTGCGCCAGCTGCTGCCGCCGCCGTGGGCGTGGTGTCCGTGCTGGCCGGCGTGCGCGTGCTCGCGGTGGCCGCTGTGGTCACCGTGCTCGCTGTGCTGCGCGTGCCGGTCCCGGTGTCCGACATGGTGCTCGTGCCCGGAGTGGTGCCCGTGGTTCCCGTGGTGCTGGTGGCCCTGGTGCCCCTCGTGGCCCGGATGCTCGGTGTGCTCCATGGTCGGCCCCTCCTGGTCCGGTGCGTTCCGGTCAGCCCGAACGATATACCCCCCAGGGGTATTCCACCAGGCTTCTCGGAGCGCCCCGGGGAGGGGCCGTCCGGGGTCATCCCTTGCCGATCACCTTCACGTCCAGCCGGTCGGCGGCGTAGTCGGCGCGGATCACCTTCTTGTCGAACTTGCCCACCGAGGTCTTCGGCACCGCCTCGATCAGCGACCAGCGCTCCGGCAGCTGCCAGGAGGCGACCCGCTCGGCCAGGAAGGCCCGCAGCTCGGGCAGGCCGACGGTGGCACCGGGCCGCAGCACCACGGTGG
The DNA here is from genome assembly GCF_042732175.1 of Kitasatospora sp. NPDC059795. Lineage (NCBI taxonomy): Bacteria > Bacillati > Actinomycetota > Actinomycetes > Kitasatosporales > Streptomycetaceae > Kitasatospora > Kitasatospora sp. NPDC059795. The sequence goes on along the minus strand of NZ_JBHWID010000009.1, from coordinate 246,974 downwards.
CCAGCGGGCGCTCGCCCCACTTCTCGTCCGGGACGGCCACCACGGCGGCCTCGGCCACCTCGGGGTGGGCCATCAGGTGGTTCTCCAGGGCCTGCGAACTGATCCACTCCCCACCGGACTTGATCACGTCCTTGGCCCGGTCGGTGAGGGTCAGGTAGCCGTTGGCGGTGATGGTGCCGACGTCGCCGGTGCGCAGCCAGCCGTCCGGGCTGAACTTGTCCTCGGGCCGGACCGCCTCGCCGTCCGCGCCGCCGAAGTACGCCCCGGCGATCCACGGGCCGCGCACCTCCAGCTCGCCCTCGGCGACGCCGTCGTGCGGCATCGGCTCGCCGCCGGGGCCGATCAGCCGGGCCTCCACGGAGGCGGGGAAGACGCCCTGGGTGACCCGGTAGGCCCACTCGTCCTCGCCGGTGACGCCGGCCGGCGGGTGGGCGACGGTGCCCAGCGGGGAGGTCTCGGTCATGCCCCAGGCGTGGATGACCCGGATCCCGTGCCGCTCCTCGAAGGCCTTCATCAGCACGGGCGGACAGGCCGAACCGCCGATCACCACGGTCTTCAGGGTGGAGGTGTCGTAGTCGCCGGCGTCCAGCTCGTCCAGCAGGCCGGTCCAGATGGTCGGGACGGCGGCGCCGAAGGTCGGCTTCACCTGGTCGATCATCTCGGCCAGCGGCTTGGGCTGCAGGAAGCGGTCCGGCATCAGCATGCTCGAACCGGTCATGAACGCCGCGTGCGGCATGCCCCAGGCATTGACGTGGAACATCGGCACCACCGGCAGCACGGTGTCGCGGGCGGTCAGGCCGAAGCTGTCGGCGGCGATGATCTGCATCGAGTGCAGGTAGATCGACCGGTGGCTGTACACCACGCCCTTGGGGTCGCCGGTGGTGCCCGAGGTGTAGCAGAGCGCGGCGGCCTGCTTCTCGTCGATGTCGGTCTGCCACGGGTAGTCGGTCGGGCGGCCGGCGATCAGCGCCTCGTAGTCGTGCACCGTCCCCTCGAAGCCCGCCAGCAGCGCCGGGTCGTACGGGCCGGCCACCACCACGTGCCGGACCACGTCGCCGAGCTGCGGAAGGACGGCGGCGAGCAGCGGCAGCACCGAGCCGTTGACGATCACCACCCGGTCCGCGGCGTGCCGGACGATGTACGCCAGCTGCTGGGCGGGCAGCCGCAGGTTCAGGGTGTGCAGCACCGCACCCATGGACGGTATCGCCAGGTACGCCTCCTGGTGCTCCGTGTTGTTCCACATCAGCGTCCCGACGGCCTCGCCGTCGGCGACCCGGAACTCCTCGCGGAGTGCGTGCGCGAGCTGCGCGGCGCGGGCGCCGATCTCGGCGAAGGTGCGCACGACCGGGCCGTTCTCGGTCCAGGTGGTGACCGTCGAACGGCCGTGGATGGTGGACCCGTGCTGCAGGATCCGGGCGACGGTGAGTGGAACGTCCTGCATCGTGCTGTACACCAGGGTCCTCCTTGACCGGCCGGCGGATTTATTACCCGCAGGTAGTAGGCGATGTCCTCGATTGTTTACTCGGCACACCCGCGCTGTCAGTAGCCGCAACCGAGATGAGACCGAGCCGTCGGCCGCCGATCTCCGCGCCGGATTTCACCTGATCCCCTACCCGCCGGCCGGGCCGCCGGACCGCCCGCCCGGCCCCCGCAGTGGCCCCGCGGCCATCCGCTCGCCATCCGACGGTAACCGTCTTTGACCAATAGCACTCCTTACGTCAAACTCGATCCCATGTCAGGCACCTCCCTCACCGTCGAAAGCACCACCGAGCTCCCGGCCATTGCCTCTGTTTCCAAGGTCACGGCTGGTTCCGGTCAGGCCCGGGCAAGTGGCATGCGACGACGGCTGGGCGGCATCCCGGCACCGGTGCTGTGCGTGGTCTCGATGGTGGCGGTGCAGCTCGGCGTGGCCGCGTCCAAGCCACTGTTCGGGGTGCTCGGAGTGGCCGGCGCCACCTTCCTGCGGATCTCCTTCGCCGCCGTCGTGCTGCTCGCCTTCACCCGCCCCCGGCTGCGCGGCCGCAGCCCGCGCGACCTGGCGATGGCCGGGCTGCTCGGCGTCGCGTCCGCCGGCATGACCCTGCTGTTCGCCGCGGCCGTCGACCGGTTGCCGATGGGCACCGCCGCCACCATCGAGTTCCTCGGCCCGCTCGCCGTCGCCCTGGTCTTCGCCCGGCGCGCCGGACACGTGCTGTGGGCGATGCTCGCCGCCGCCGGCGTGGTGCTGCTCACCCTGTTCGGCCACGGCGAGTCCGGCGCCCACCTGGACCCGGTCGGCCTGGCCTGCGCCTTCGGGGCGGCCGCCTGCTACGCCGGCTACATCCTGTTCACCGACAAGGTCGGCGCCGCCTTCCGCGGCTTCGAGGGCCTGGCGGTCTCGTTCACCGTCGGCATGGTGGTGCTCGCCCCGTTCGGCGCCGCCGAGGCGGTGCACGGCCTGGCCGGCTCCTCCTCCCCCGCCCTGCTGCTGCTCGCGATCGCGGGTGTCGCACTGCTCTTCCCGGTGCTGCCGTACGCGCTGGAGATGGTCGCGCTGCGCCGGATGTCCCAGCGGGTGTTCAGCGTGATCGTCAGCCTGGACCCGGCGGTCAGCGCGCTGGTCGGCCTGCTGGTGCTCGGCCAGGTGCTGGGGCTGCCGCAGCTGTTCGGCATCTTCTGCGTGGTCGCCGCCAGTGTCGGGGCCACGCTCACCGCCCGGAGGTAGACCCGCCGTCCGACACCCCTCGGGGGCGCGGTGCCGCTGTGCGGCTGCCGCGCCCCCGAGGGGTTTTCTGCTCGACCGTGCGCCCCGAGGCGGGTGACCCTTTCCACTCCCGGGTGCTCCGGCGGTCCGTGCTCCGGCCGGTCCGGCGCCCCCGCCGGTCCGGCCGCACGTTCCGCCGGAAGGTCAGTAGTGCGTCATAGATTCCTCCGTGCTGCTGACGTGCTGCTGGCGTGCTGCTGGTGGCCGCCGAGGAATAGATTTCCGCAACAAATCGACAAAACACCAGCACCGCCGAACCTTTTCCCCCGTTCGCGTGAGCAAAAGGCCCTGGGCGGCAACCGGAGTGGGGCCTGAGCCGGACCCTCGGAGCGGCACTGAGCTGGCCTTTTCTGTTGCTGCGGGCAGCCGCGAGCCCCGTCCGGGCGGGCCTCCGGACACGTGATTTCCGGCGCGTCGCACCACCCTTCGGGCGCGTGAACGAGGCGTCCGCGCCCCGCCGTGGTGCGGTGACCGTCGAATGTCGATTTTCGGGTGGAAGCTCAGCGGTGGCTTATGGGGTGGAAATCCGACCCCCATTCGGAATGATCCTCAGATCATCTTTCCCGGGTTGAGCAGGCCCAGCGGATCGAAGACCGCCTTGATCTGCCGCTGCAGCTCCAACCCGACCGGGCCGAGCTCCCGGGCCAGCCACTCGCGCTTCAGCAGACCGATGCCGTGCTCGCCCGTCACGGTGCCGCCCAGCTCCAGGCCGAGCGCCATGATCTCGTCGAAGGAGGCCCGGGCCCGCTCCGCCTGCTCCGGGTCCCGGGCGTCGAAGATCACCACCGGGTGGGTGTTGCCGTCACCGGCGTGCGCGACCACGCCGATGGTCAGCCGGTGCCGCTCGGCGATCTCGGCGACACCGTTCAGCATCGCGGCCAGCGCACTGCGCGGCACCGCCACGTCGTCGATCATCGTGGTGCCCATCCGCTCCAGCGCGGGCAGCGCCGACCGCCGTGCCTGGAGCAGCAGTTCGGACTCCGCCCGGTCCTCGGCCGGCACCACGCCGGTGGCCCCGGCGGCCGTGCACAGCTCGCCGACCGCGGCCAGCCGCTCCTGCTGGTCCGGCCCGTCGAAGGCCACCAGCAACAGCGCCCGGGTCGACTCCGGCAGCCCCATCTGCGTCATCTCGTTGACCGCGCGGACGGTGGTGGCGTCCATCAGCTCCATCAACGAGGGCGTGAACCCGGCGGCCATCACGTCGCACACCGCCCGCCCCGCGGCGTCCACCGAGTCGAACTCGGCCGCCAGCACCAACTGCGGGCCCGGCGCGGGCCGCAGCGCCAGCACCGCCTCGACCACCACGCCGAGGGTGCCCTCGGAGCCGACCAGCAGCCGCGTCAGGTCGTAGCCCGCGACGCCCTTGGCGGTGCGCCGGCCCGTCCGCAGCAGCCGGCCGTCGGCCAGCACCACGTCCAGGCCGAGCACGTACTCGCTGGTCACGCCGTACTTCACGCAGCACAGGCCGCCCGCGCCGGTGCCGATGTTGCCGCCGATCGTGCAGGACTCCCAGCTCGACGGGTCCGGCGGGTACGCCAGCTGCCGGGCCTCGGCCGCCCGGGACAGCTCGGCGTTCACCACGCCCGGCTGCACGATCGCGATCCGGTCGACCGGGTCCAGCAGCAGGATCCGGTTCATCCGGGTCAGCGAGAGCAGGATGCAGCCGTCGACGGCGTTCGCACCGCCGGACAACCCCGTCCGCGCGCCCTGCGGCACCACCGGCACCCGCAGCTCCGTCGCCGTCCGCATCACGAACTGCACCTGCTCGACCGTCTCCGGGAACACCAGCACCGCCGGCGCCCCCGCCTCGCAGAACCCCGCCATGTCCCGCGCGTACGAGCCCGTGACGTCCGGATCCACCGCGACGGCGCCGTCCGGCAGGCCCGCCCGCAACCGCTCGACCAACTCACCCACGACAACCTCCACTCGTCCCGCCCGCACTCTCCTCCCCCACCCATGCCCGGGCAAGCGGCCTCCGCCCCCACTGTCGCGTTGTCGGTCCGCTCGGGCACTCTGGTGCGCATGCGCGCACCCCGTGTCCAGTGCCCCGCCTGCGGCCGCCCGGTCGCCCTGATGCCCACCCGCCGCACCGGCTACGGCGTCATCCACGACCACAAACGCGACCGCCGCTCGCTCGTCCTCTGCGACGGCAGCATGCGTCAACTCCCCCTCACCGACGCCACCCTGTGGCAGGACACCCTCCCCGGCCTACCGGCCCAGGACGGGCCGCCGACGCTGTTCTGACACCCCGCCGACCGGGGCTGGTCAGCGCCGGACGCCACGGGTAGCGTCCCGGAGCGACGGTTCGTTCTGGGGGGCACGACATGGCGTACGACGACGGCACGCGGTACCAGTACCTGGAATCGCTCGACTCGGCCCGGGCGGTCCGGCCGGTCCGGACCGGCGGAGGTCCGGATGAGCGGGCGGGCGAGGAACTGCAGCTGCAGATCTTCACCGAGGTGCTGATGACGCTGGCGCTCGGCCGCGAGGTGGTCGTCCCGCAGTCGTACGCCTTCGACTCGTTCGGGTTCCAGCAGGTCGCGGCCACGGTGCTGCGCGCCCGGGACACCCGTGCACCGGGCGAACGTCCCTTCCGGGTCCACCTGTTCGGGGCACGCTCGTACGAGGAGGCGGTGACCGGCATCCTCACCAGGACGGCCGATCCGGCCGACCCGTTCCGGAGCGTCCTGCTGCCCGAACTCAACGACCCCGCCGCCCACGGCCTCGACCCCGGCGACGTCCGGGAACAGGCCGCCTCCCTCGACCGGCTGCTGAACGCCGAATGGCTCGACCCGGAACGCGCCGGCGGACTCGCCCTCGTGCTCGACGAGTTCCGGCACCTCCCCCGGGTGGCGGCCCGCCCGCCGGCCCGGCCGCAGACCCTCGAAGAGCTGGTCGTCGCCACCGCCGACGAGACCTCCCCGATGGGACGGGCGGCCGCCGACCTGCCCGAGCTCCAACGGGAGGTGCACGCCACCCTGGCCACCGCGATCCGCCGCCTCGGTGCCGACCGGCCGCACGCCTTCCACCACCGCAGCCGACTCCGGCTGCCATGGCCGTGGCCCGGCGACCCCGCCGGGCGGACCCCCGAGGAGATCGTCGGCGGGCCGGAGACCCTCGGTCTGCTGATCGAATACGTCGACACCCTCTACAACCTGATCGTGGTCGACTCCATCGGCATCGCCGACACCACCCTCAGCACCGGCCTCGGCCTCGACGACCGCCGACTCGCCGCCCGCGCCACCGCCCAGGAACTCGCCCTCGCCCAGTACCGCGCCCGTGCCCACCCCTCCGCGCGGGCCGTCCCGGCCGGGAACGACGCCGATACCGCCGGACCGCTGTTCGAGCTGAAGATCGGCGCGACCGACGGCCTCGCCGACGCACGGGTACGCACCCGGATGGCGGCACTTCGCGCCGACGCCGGCGACGCGATCGGCACCCTGCTGCAGGCCCGCGCCGAACGCGGGCGCACCGCCAAGTCCCCGTTCTGGCAAGGCGTGACGCGGCTGCGTGCGGCCGAGGACCCGCTCACCGCGCGCAAGGCACTCGACGCCCACCTGGCCCGGGTCGCCGCCGTCCTCGGCGACCGGGTCGGCCTGGCCCCAATCGGCGGGATGGCCGTCGAACTGGTGCTCACCGCGGCAGGCGCGGTCGGCCCCGCCATGGCCACCGAAGTGTGGAAGCTGCCCGGACTGGTCGGCTACCCCGCGATGGCGGCCGGCGCGGTCGGCAACGTCCTCTACCGCAAGGGCAAGGACAGCATGGTCCGCCGGCTCTCCAACCGGCGGCTGGCCTGCGCACTCGGACGAGTCGTCGACGTGAGGAACTGACACCCATGACGGACCCCGAACACCCGGACGCCATCCGCCGCACCCGCGAAGTCCTCGCGTACCGCAACCGCTTCGTCGACGTCTACGACGACGAAGTCGCCTTCCCCGGCGGGGCCGCCGGACACTACCTGCGGATCCGCCACCGCGAGGAAGGCCTCGGTGTGGTGATCCTCCCCGTCCACGACGACCTCATCGGACTCGTCCGCACCTACCGCTACCCCCTCGGCCGCCCCCAGTGGGGCCTGCCCCGCGGCTTCTCCCAGCACGCCGACCCGCTGGTCACCGCCCGGGCCGAACTGCACGAAGAACTCGGCGTCACCGAAGCCGAGTTCCACCTCCTCGGCACCATGACCCCCGACTCCGGCCTCCTCGCCACCACCGTCGCCGTCGTCCACGCCACCGTCCCCACCACCCCCACCGCCGCGCCCCTCGACACCACCGAAGTCGCCGAAACCCGCTGGCTCCCCCTCCCCACCCTCCGCCACTGGATCACCACCGGCCACCTCGACGACGGCATGACCCTCTCCGCCCTCACCCTCGCCCACACCCACGGCCGCCTCCCCTGACGGCCCGTCACCCGGAAACGCCGAACGGCCCCCGGCCGGGTGTGGGTCGGGGGCCGTTCTCAGGTGCGGAGGGTGTGGGATTTGAACCCACGGTGGCGCGAGGCCACGACAGTTTTCAAGAACGTCCGCACATCCAGTCCCGTTTTGACTTCTGACCAGGCAACTTTCCACCGGACAGCCCGTCTTGCCGGGTACGCGTTCCGCCTATGCTCCACCGCCCAGTGCTGCCGCGATGGAGTGCATAGAGTCAACCACCACGAGCGCGCCGGCCGCTTCGAGTCGCTCGCGCTTGCCGGGCTTATTCGCGTAGCCGATGGTGCCGACCCCTGCCGCGAGTCCGGCTTCAACGTCGCGCGCCGCATCGCCCACGAAGATGAAGTCCTGGGCCTCGCCGCCACTCATGGCTTCGAGGAGGAGCCGCGGGCTCGGCTTCATCGACGCCGGGTCGCCCGGCGTACGGCCAACCGTCCGCGTGACATATCGACCGAGGTCATGAGCGGCAAGGTAGGACTCAATCGCCACAGTGGCGTTGTTGCTGACGATCGACACCGCCCGCCCGGATTCGACGCAGGCCCGCAAGACTGCCTCGCCTCCGAGGTTCGGGCGCCCAGACTGAACAGCCCCGGTTTCAAGCAGTGCGAGCCGTCGGTCGGCAGGTGAAACGAGGTCCGGCCGGTGCTCCGCGACCAGGCGGAGTAGGGCTAGCGGGTCGGTCTCGATCTGGCCTTCCGCCAGCATCTTCCAGCCGAGAGCCTCCAGCCCCTCCTGGAGGCTCTTCGACACGTCGGGCGCGAGAACGCCCGAGAACACAGAGCAGACCGGGCCGTCGAAGTCGAGCAGCACGTGCTTGACCGGGCGAAGCAGGCCCGTGAGGGATGCGCTCGCCTCCGTCATACCTGACGCTCGTACGCGATCGTGGACCACACGCTGTCGAACCAGGTCTGGGCCTGCTGGACGTACTGGGATCCGAGTGACGAGTCGTCAGGGCCCATGGTGTGGTGAAAGAGGGTGGTGTCCTTCCCTGTGACGTCGAAGAACGTGTGCGAGTCGCCGTTGATCGCAACCGTCCGCTCACGGAGCGGGTAGAAGCCGAAGAACGCCTCGGTCCGGTTCAGGATGTACAGCTTGAACAGGCTGGACGCCCGGTGGACCTTGATCTGGACACTCGCCTTCTGGACCAGGCCCAGCTCGGCCAGCATCTCCACCGAGTGCGCGATCCCGCCGGCGTTCGTCAAGGCGATGTTGCGGGCGCGCTGCCGGAGGGCAGCTTCGTCCTGGAGCCCGTCGACCAGCACCGGCACTGCCATCGGCTCGGTCGTGTCAGGCAGCAGCAGGCGGACGGTGATGGACTCTGGTGCCAACCGACCGGAGCGGACCTTGTCGAGCGGCTCCTGCAACGCGCTGTGCAGTGTCTCGCTGGAGAAGCCGGCGAAGTCGAGCGTCACCTGCTGCTGCTCGAACGCCGCCTCCAGGTGCGGCCGGAGCCCGACCGGCCGAGAGGTCCGCTCGCGGACGAAGGAGCCGCTCCCCTGCCGGGTCACGATCAGTCCCTCAGTGCGGAGCAGGTCGAGCGCCTTGTCGACCGTGCCCCGCGCCACGCCGAAGTGCTTCGCCAGCTCGGGTCCTGAGGGGAGTTTGTCGCCGGTCTCGAAGCCCGGCTTCTTGGTGAGGATCGAGGCCCGCAGAGAGCTGCTGACCTGCTGATACGGGGGGCGCGAGTCATCTGGGTCTAGGGCCATGGACCCATGCTAGGCCAGGTGCCCAACAGACGCGAGAAACCCAACTCTCTTGACCTGCCTAAGCAGGTTGTCTATGTTGTGAGTGCCGCACCAAGTGAGACAGGTGCGACACAGAGTGGCCCTCTTTGGGCTGCTCTCACCTGCACAAACCCAACACCGACAACTCAAGAGCGTGATCCACCACCGAAGTCCTTCCGTGACCACGCCGGTCGGGGTGAGTGGAGACCAGTCGGCAGAGAAGGGGCACACGCCCTGACACCTCGGTCGCCCTTAAGACGGCGGCCGTACATGGGACACGCAGCCGACTCAAAAGACCGACGCGGCCGACATTTTCGCCGGCGACGACCTCCGGGAGGGATCTCCCCGGAGCGAGCGGCACCGCGCCCAGCTGAGACCGAACCCCTTGCTTCACCAGTGACCACAGCCCTCGACACCTCCCGCATCCATGACTGCGGGGCAGGTGCCGGGGGTCGTGGCTGCTCGTGGACGTGACGAACAGCCAGGGCCCGCATGAAGCGGGCCGCCGCGCTCCGGCCAAGGAACGCGCGGCGGCCCCGGGCCACCTCCACACGAGAGACGAGGTAGACCCGTGAAGAACATGGTCGCAGGCCAGACGGCCTTGGACGAGGACGAGTTCGCCGAGCTGGCGCTCGGCGTCGTCGTCGTGGACTCGGAGTTCGCCCGGCTGTTCACCGGGGTGCCGGGTGAGAACGAGATCGAGCGCGAGGCCCGGATGGACGCCGCGAGCGCCATCGTGGCGGACCTGCGCCGGGAGGACCCGGAGCTGGCCGCCTACGCCGAGCGGCTGCTGAGCATCGCGCCGGTGCCGCTGCGGCGCCCGGCGGTCATCCGGCGCATCGCCGGTGTCGGGCGGGTGGCGGCGTGAACGGGCTGATGCATCGCGTTCACCGCCGTTGGGTCGTGCTCACGGGGCGCGTGTTCGTGCTCATCACCCGTTCGTCGGGCGGGAAGCGGGGCGTTCGATGACCGGGTTGGTGACGCCGCAGCAGGTCCGGTCGGCCGAGCGGATCTTGAGCTTCGGGACGTGGACGATCACGTTCGGTGCGGTGCTGTACAGCATGCTCACGGTGACGCCGCTGATGTCCGCGCACTCGCCGGAGGGCTGGGGTTGGACGGCTCCGATCTTGCCGTTGGTCGTGGACGCGGCGGTGGTGATCGTGGTGCGGATGGACGGCCTCCTGGCCCGTCTCGGCGGTGACGGCGGCCGGTGGCCGGTGGTGCTGCGCTGGATGACCGGTGTGGCGACGGTGCTGCTCAACGTGGGCGAATCCGCCCTGAAGCGGGATGCGGTCGGTGTCGCGGTCCACTCCGTTGCGCCGCTGCTGCTGATCGTCACGGCGGAGACCTCGCTCGCCTACCGGCGGTCGATCGCCCGCGCCGTGGCCGCCCGCGAGGCCCATGAGCGGGCCGAGCGGGACGAGCGCCGGCGGCTCGCCGAGCAGGCGCAGGAACGGGCCCGGGCCGACCAGAAGGAAGCCGCCGAAACCGCCGCCCGCCTCGCCCGTGAAGCCGACGAACGCCGACGTGAGCGCGAACGCGAGCAGCGTGAGCACGACCTGAAGGTGCTGCGCGAGAACCACGAAGCGCAGGAGCGCCGGGAGGCCGCCGAACGTGCCGAGCGGACCCGGAAGGAAGCCGACGAGCAGGCCGCCCGGGCGGCCCGTGAGCGCCTCGCGAGCGAGCGTGAGCGCGCCGAGCGCCAGCGTGAGCAACAGCGGCTCGCCGGCCTTCAGGCTCGGCGGGACGAACTGCTGTCCGGCCCCGCCGTCACCGAGAAGGTCCCCGAGGATGTGGCGCGGGAGATCGTCAGGGCCGCGCTCGGCGCGCCGGGCACGACGCAGCGGCGCGTGGTCGAGCTGACCGGCTGGTCCACCGGCTGGGTCGCCGCCCGCTTCCAGGAACTGGAAGGCACCCGGGCCCTTCTCGCCGCCTGAGAGCGGCCATGAGCTCCATCAACTCTCCCTCCCCCCACCACTTTTGGAGTTCCGCCATGCCCGACTCCACTCCGCCCCCTGTCCCCCCCGGTCACCCCTGCCGACCTGGCCCGCGCCGGGTCCGCCGCCGCCCGCCTGCTGCGCGGCCTGCTGGGAGGTGGCTCGAAGTGACCATCAGCTGTCTGCCGATCATCGGCAACCTGCTTCCGGCCGGCCAGCCGGACTCCTACACCGCCACCGAGCCGATCGGCGTCGCCGAGCTGCGCGAGGTGATCAAGTCGAAGTGGTGCCTGAGCTGCCGCACCAGCGACGGCTCGTCCACCAGTACCGGCTGCGGCACGTACTACCTGCTCGCCGAGATCGACGGCGACGTCCTGGTCGTGCGCGGCGAGTTCGTGGGGGTGCGGTGATGAGTCTCTTCTCCCGCCCCGCCGCCGAGTCGAGGCCGAGCACCCGCACGGACACCCCGACCCACGTCGACGAGGCCGGCCGCACCTGGACCGGCGCCGACTACGACGAGGCCCGCGCCAACGGCCGCCCGCTGCTCGCTCCGCGCACCGGCCACAGCACCAACCAGCTCGGCCGCACCTCCTCCTGAATCCCCGGCGCGCACCCCTGCCGACCACGGGGTGCGCGCCGCCTCTGACCTGGAGAAACACACATGAACTTGGCGGACCTCGTGGACGTGGTCGTCTTTCTGCTCCTGCTGGCCCCGCTCGCGGGCGCCCTGATCGTCATCGCGTTCGCCGTCGGCGCCTATCGGGACCGGGAGAACTCGCGATGATCACCACGCTGCTGCTGATCCTCCTGATCCCCGCCAATGCGGTGCTGATCTGGCTCGGCGCTCGCGAGCTGGCCCGCCGTCAGGGGTGGACCCGATGACCACCACCCCCCAGCTCCCCTCCCAGCCGTCGACCATCCCCCCGTACCCCACCGAGCCGCCCACCGCCGGCGCGACCCGGTCCACGTGCTCCAGCTGGTGGCGCGACGACAGCGTCCCGGACGACGTTCCCCCGCCGCCCACCGAGCCCCCGACCGCGGGCGGGCTCGGCGGGGCCACCGCTCACATCCCCTCCGCGTTCGCCGCGGCCGGATTCGCCAGCGCCGCCTCGGCGCAGGCCGACGCCGCCGCGATGCACGCCGCCGCTGCCGCATTCTGGGCACCCCTGGGCGCCCAGTTCGAGCAGGCCGCCGACCGGATGGCCGATCGGATGGGCGAGCAGATCGGCCAGCTCGGCGAACAGGTCCACCAGCTCCTCACCGAGACCGAGGCCCAGCGCGCCGCCCGCCAGCAGGTCGAGTACGAGGACCTGATCACCCGGCAGCGCGCCAAACGCGACGCCGCCTACGCCGCCGCCGGCGAGAACGCCCAGCAGCGCGTCGAACGCCACCGCGTCGAGCAAATCCTCGACCCGGGCCCGCTCCAGCGGACCGACCTGGTGGGAATGGCCGACCTGCTCGCCTCCCGAATCGGGGAGACCCCCGAGGAGCGCGCCGCCCGCCTGGAGGCCGAGCGGGAGCTCGACAAGCGCCGTCGCCGCGCCCGCGAGGACGCCGAGCTGGCCGCCGCCGGGGAGACCGACGAGCAGCGCACCAAGCGACACCGCCTGCACAAGCTCGCCGACAAGCGCGAAGCCGCCGCGAAGGCCCGGCGCGCCCGCCGCCAGGCCGCCCGGATCGCGGGCCCGTCCGACCGCACCAAGCGCTTCTGGCGCTGGTGCATCCTCACCGCGGTCTCCGCCACCGGCGGCTACGTCACCGGCCTGATCGGCCTGCTCTCGGTCGCCGGGCCGGTCGCCGGATGGGCCGCCGCCGGCGGAGGGCTCGCCTTCGACCTGTGGGTGCGCGACCACGGACGCCAGCGGGTCTCCGAGGTCACCCGCGGCTGGCCCCTCACCCTCCTCGTCCTCGCGCGCATCCCGGTCGCCTCCGGCCTGGTCGTCGTCGCCGGCCTCGGCCCCCTCTTCGCCGCCGTCCCGCTCTTCCACCACTGACCGTCAGGAGACACACCATGAGCAGCCTCATCGCCCTCGGCACCGGCGGCGCCGCGACCGCCACCACGCTCTACCTGTACGCCGGCATCCGCGGGAAGAACAAGATCCACGTAGACCCGGACCACGTCCCCTACTGGGCCTTCACCATCGGCATGCTGAGCGCCAACGCGGGCACCGCGTTCCAGCAGATCTCCGGGATCGGCACCCAGCTCAGCGACGCGTTCCAGAACAACTCCGCGCTCGGGGAGTGGAAGGTCGGCGCGACCGCGCTCGTCCTGACGATCTTGGTCTTCGGGTTCAAGCCCAAGCCCTTGAAGGACGCCGTTTGCGGCGCGATCGCCCCCAGCCTGTTCGCCGCCGCCGGGGGGATCTGGGTCCTCCCCGAGTCCCTGTTCGGCGTCGTCACCGCCTTCGTGAGCTGAGGAGCCACCACACCATGACGATGAAGACGCTCCTCCTCCCCACCATGCCCGACGCCGACGAGCCCCACCGGAAGTACTGGCTCCCCGCGCTCGTCCTGTGGCCCGTCACCGGAGCCATCGCCGGCACCCCGCCCCTCGTCGCCAAGCTCACCGCGCCCCAGCGCAAGAAGCGCGCCGACGCCGCCGACCTCCGTACCCGGCAGGAGGCGCTCACCGCCAAGGCCGCCGCCGACGCCGAAGCCGCGTTCCAGCAGAAGCTGGAGGGCGAGCCCGACCCGGCCAAGCGCGCCGCGATGGTCGAGGCCCGGGAAGCCGCCCGGCTGACCGTTCGCCAGGTCCAGCAGGAGCAGGCGAAGGCCGCCAGCAAGGCCCTCCGCAGCAAGCTCGGCGACCAGGCCGGCGCGGCCGCCCTGCTGCTCGTCGTCGGCGGCCCCCTGATTTGGTCCCTCGCCCGCCCCTGGATCCCGCTCGGCGCGGAACTCCTCGCCATCGCCTGGTGGCTCGCCGCCCTCATGCACGCCCCCACCCCCACCGCCATGGCCGTCGCCGCGGCAGCAGCCGCCAAGCGCGACCGGAAGGACAGCGACGACCAGGCCGACGACGCCGACGAGGAGGAGCACGGCGACGACCAGGCCGACGACGACCTCGACCAGGAGTCCGCGGACGACGAGGACCAGGCCGACGAGGACGACTCCGCCCCCGCACCCCAGCCCCTCACCCCCGCCGAACTCGCAACCACCATCGAGCACATGGTCGCCATCCGCGCCACCACCGACGGCGGGGCCGGCAACGTCATCCTCCCCGAGGCGCTCGCCACCCTCCAGCACTTCGGCCACTACCAGGGCGCCGACACCCGGGAATTCGGCGCCGCCGTGAGGGCCGCCGGGCTCCCCCCGAAGCCGTCGGTCGGGGTCGTCATCGGGGACCGACGGAAGACCTCCCCCGGGTGGTCCATGGCCTACCTCCGCGACCTCCTCGGCCGGACCCCCTCCCTGCCGCCCCGCCCGGCCGTCGACCACACCCCCGCCCAGGCCGCCTAGGTGGAGTCCGGCTCGGGGCCCCCCAAGCCCCTTCCGGAGCCCCTCTCCAAGCCCCTTCCGGGGCCCCTCCCCCAAGAGCGGGCCCCGCCCCGCCCCGGCCGACTACAGACCGCCTCCCACCTGCACAACTACCGACTACAACCCCCGACTACAGCCCGACTACAAGCCCAACTACACGCCCGACTACAGAGCCCCGAGACCCCGGAGGAACCCCATGTCCCGCACCCACTACAGCTACCAGCCCGCCCCCGGCGAGCGAGTCAACGGCACCTACTTCGACGGCACCGCCCGCGAGTTCGCCGAGGAGATCGCCCGCGACTACCGCGCCGACGGCGGGACCCCCGACGTGAAGGTCTGGACCGGCCCCATCACCGAGACCCCCGCCGCCACCGCCCGCTGACCGACCCGCAGCACCAGGCCCCGCACGCCAGCAGGTGTGCGGGGCCTGCACTACTGCCGACCGACCTGTGCCGCCCGCCGCGCCGCCCAACACCCGCCCGCGAGACGGCTATTGGGCGGTGCGGGGGCCGGACAGTCCGGCCCTTCCTCTCGAAGGGGCAGCGTCCATGCGCAACCCGCACGAACCGTACTTCCGGGCCGTCCTCGCGGCCCTCGGCGACCTCGCCGACCCCGACGACTCGTTCAGCCAGTACGCCAACGGCGACGGCGAGGTCATGCTCACCGAGATCTACGTCCGCATCCCCGGCAACGACCGGCACGGCCCGTTCGGGCTGGTGTGGACGCAGGTCAGCGGCTGGCGGTGGGGCCGCCTGAACGACCGCGGCTTCCTCGACCACGCCGCCGAACTGGTCTACGGCCTGATCGCCACCCCGACCACGATCACGACCGCCGTGAACACCCTGCTGGCCGGCAGCCGGCACCTGCTTCCCCTCGCCGATAAGGCGCCGGAGCCCACCGCCGACAAGCTCACCCCTGAGCTCAGCCACGCCGTCGAACAGGGCGACCTCGACCCCGAAACCGCCGCTCAACTCGCCTTCTACGCCTGACCCCAGGCACACGAAAACCCCGCAGCAGCCGCCAGATCTTGGCAGAGAGACGGCTGCTGCGGGGCCCAAGTCCGTACGAGACGAACCAGGACACAGCATGCCTGACTTCACCCGCTCCACGCTCGCCATCGTCGACGACGTCGCCGACCGCCGCGACGCCTCCGACGGCCGCTCCCGCTTCGGCGCCTACCTCGCCCGCAACGCCGGCCTGCTCCACGACGACGGCGACCCGCTGTCCGCCCGCGAGTTCGCGTTCTCCGTCTGGCAGGTCGCCACCGCCCCGGTCATGTCGCCCGGCTACGTCCGCCACCGCCCCGACCTGCACGGCCTCACGCTCGTCACCCACGGCGAGGACATGGACCAGGTCGCGCTCCGCATCGACGTCCCCCTGCGCCACCACCACCTCGCCACCCGACCGGACCACCGCCTCGCCGACTGGCAGCGCGACACGTGGACCACCACCGACGGCTTCACCGCCCTCACCGAACCGCACTCCACTGGCCGGCCCGCCCTGCTGGCCACCGCCGCTGTGCTGCTGCCCGTCCCCAGCCACGTCCTCGTCACCCCGACCGCCACCACGCCGGGCCACGACATGACCGCCCAGGCCAAGAACGCCATCGCAGCACTGGTGATCTGGGCGAACACGCACGCCCACCTCGTCAACAACCTCATCGGAGCCAAGTCATGAGCACCCGGATCCCGCCGATCGTCAGCGCGGGCCGCCCCGCTCCACGCGAGAGGAGCTCCCGTTGACCACCGAGTTCGCCCCGAACGTGATCCCGTTCCGGCCCGAGCCCGCCGAGGTGAAGGCGGCCGAGCAGGCCGTCATCGGCTCCGCCCTCCTCGACCCCGCCCAGATCCCCGCCCTCGCCGCCCAGCTCGGCGACCCCGGCGTCTTCTACCACCCCGCGCACGAGATGATCTGGCGCGCCATCACCCGCATGGCCGGCGGCGAACGGCCGGTCGACCCGCTGCTGCTGACCGGCGTTCTGCGCGCCCAGGGCGACCTGGGACGCGTCGGCGGGCCCGGCTACCTGCACACCTGCATCAAGGCGACCCCCACCGCCGCCAACGGCGACTACTACGCCGAGGTCGTGCGGATCGCCGCCGAGCGCCGCCGCATCGGCACCACCACCAGCCGCCTCGCCCACCTCGCCGGCGACGGCGAGACCGACCTGGACGCCGTCCGCGCCGCCGCCCTCTCCGTCCTCGCCGACCTCGCCGCCGGCGACACCTGGCTCGACCCCGTCCCGCTCGGCTCCCACACCGGCCTGCCGACCTTCCCCGTCAACGCCCTGCCCAAGTGGGTCGCCGCCTACGTCGAGGCGGTCGCCGAGTTCACCCAGACCCCGCCCGACATGGCCGCCACCATGACCCTCGCCGCGCTGTCCACCGCCGCCGGCGACCGGGTCGGCGTGCAGATCCGGCCCGGCTGGTGCGAGCAGTCCAACCTCTACCTGGTCTGCGCGATGCCCCCGGCCAGCCGCAAGAGCGACGTGTTCGGCCTGACCACCGGCCCCGTCTACAAGATCGAGGCCGAGCTCCAGGCCGAGGCCCGCTCCCGGATCATCGAGGCCGAGACCACCCGCGACGCCGCGCTCGCCGAGGTCGAGGCGCTGATGGCCAAGGCCCGCAAGAACCCCGACGCCGACCGCGCCCAGCTCGTCGCGGAGATCTCCGCCGCGAAGATGGTCGCCGAGGAGATCGACGTCCCGCCGAACCCGCGGCTGACGCTGTCCGGGGACATCACCCCGGAGACCGTCACCCACCACCTCGGCGTGCACCGCTGCCTCGCCGCCCTCTCCCCCGAGGGCGACCTGTTCGACAGCATCGCCGGCCGCTACAGCAGCAAGCCGAACCTCGGCGTGTTCCTCCAGGCCCACAAGGGCGAGCGGCTCCAGACCGACCGCATCACCCGCGAGCAGCCCACGACCGACCGGCCGGCGCTCACCATCGGCGTCACCCCGCAGCCCGCCGTCCTCCAGGAACTCGGCGCCGCCCCGGGCGCCCGCGACCGCGGCCTGCTCGCCCGCTTCCTCTACTCCCTGCCGCCCTCCAACCTCGGCTACCGCAAGATCCGGACCACCCCGATCCCCGAGGCCGTCGCGGGCGCCTACGACCGCAACCTCTCCCGCCTGCTCCGCGCCATGACCAACCTCGCCGAGCCGGTCACCGTCGTCATGGACCAGGCCGCCGACCTCGCCGTCGAAAAGCTCCAGGAACGGGTCGAGGTCCAGCTCCGCCCCGACCAGCCGCTCGCCCACATCCGGGACTGGGCCGGCAAGCTGGTCGGCCACATCGCCCGCATCGCCGTCCTGCTCCACCTCGCCGACCGCATCGCCTCCGACCAGGACCAGGGCTCGTGGCGGGGCGAACTCGACGCCGCCACCGTCGAGCGCGCCGCCGAGATCGCCGACTACTACACCGCCCACACCCTCGCCGTGTTCGACCTCATCGCCGCCGACCCGGCCACCGAGGACGCCCACGCGATCCTCCAGTGGCTCCAGCGGCCGAAGCAGGACGGCACCCACCGCACCCACATCAAGGCCCACGATGCCGTCGCCAGCAGCCGCCGCTTCAAGAAGGTCGCCGACGTCGAACCCGCCCTGCACCTGCTCGAACAGCACGGCTACCTCCGCACCGATCAACCCCCCGCCGACGGCCGCCGAGGCCGCCAACCCGCCGTCACGTTCCGTGTCCACCCCGGCCTCGCCACCACCGCAGACACGACGGAAGCCCCGTAACCGTCAGGGATGTCAGGGAAAACCCCTGACCAGCCAAAACACCCCCTGACCGACCGTCAGGGCACGTCAGGGATGTCAGGGAAAAGCCGAATTCCCCTGACATCCCTGACAATCCCTGACGCCCCGCCAGGAGCAAAAACAGCAGGTCAGCGATTTCCCCTGACATCCCTGACACTTTCCGGCCCCAATCCCCGTCCGCACGCCGGGGCCGTGACGCACAGCAACCACCACCCGCACCCGCAGCAGGAGACTTCGCCATGGCCAAGCAGGAACTGCTCACGCTCCCCGAGCTGCTCGTCGAGATCCGCATGTCGCGTGCCGCGTTCTACCGCCTGCGTGCCCGCGGCCAGGCCCCCGCGATGAAGAAGCTCCCAAACGGGCAGCTCCGCATCAGCCGAGCCGCACTCGACGCGTGGTGGGACAACCAGCAGGACGCCGCGTAGCACCTCGAACGCCCAGGGCCCTGACCTTTCGTCAGGGCCCTTTCTCTTGTACCGGAGCGCACATGCTGACGTTTGACGTACAGATCTACAAGCTCCGCGACCTCGGCCGCGGGCGAAAGCCGCACCAGCTCAGGTGGCGGGTGGGCGAGAAGCCGCACTCTCGGACCTTCGCGACGAAGACGCTCGCGGACGGGCGCCGCTCCGAATTGATGACCGCGATCAAGCGGGGCGAGCAATTCGACACCGATTCGGGTCTGCCCGCCTCCGAGTTGCGGAAGCACACCGAGGGAACCTGGTTCGAGCACGCTGTGAAGTTCGCGGAGGTGAAGTGGAAGGGCTCGTCCGCGAAGAGTCGGGCCGCTCGGGCAGACGCGCTCGCCACCATCACGCCGGCGCTCGTGACAGACCATCGAGGCGCTCCCGACAAGCGGCTGCTTCGAACCGCGCTGTCCTGCTGGGCGTTCAACTTCTCGGAGCATCTTCCGGAACAGCCCGGGGAAGTTGCGGAAGCCCTGGCCTGGCTCGCCCGGAAGTCCGTCCAGATCGGCCAGTTGGAAGACTCCGACACCATCCGCCGTGCCTTGGATGCCCTCTCGCGCCTCCTGAACGGCAAAACTGCGGCGGACAACACGACCACCCGAAAGCGGATGGTGTTCAACAACGCGCTGAACTACGCCGTTGAGCGGCGCAAGCTGCCAGCCAACCCGCTCCAGTTCATCGACTGGACGCCGCCGGAGACGGACGACGAGATCGACTTCCGATGGGTGCCGAACCCACAGGTCGGCCGCGCGCTGGTCGAAGCCGCAGCACAGGTTTCGGTGCGGGGCCGCCACTTGCGAGCCTTCTACGGATGCATGCTCTACGCCGCCACGCGGCCGGCCGAGCTCAACCATCTGCGGGAGGCCGACTGCACTCTCCCGAAGTCGGGATGGGGTCAACTGCTCCTGGCAGGTAGCTCGCCGAGGGTCGGCTCCCGGTGGACCGATGACGGCCAGTCACACGAGAAGCGGGGGCTGAAGCGGCGGGCCCGCAGCACCACCCGCCCGGTGCCGATTCCGCCCGTCCTCGTCCGGCTGTTGCGGGAGCACATCGCAGAGTTCGGGGTGGCATCGGATGGCCGCCTGTTTCGCGCGGCCGAGGGTGGCGTGGTCCTCACCAAGGAGACCGCCGAGGTCTGGAAGGCGTGCCGCAAGCTCGCTCTGACACCCGAACAGATCGCCAGCCCGTTTGCGGACGTCCCCTACTCGGCAAGGCACACCGCCGTCTCAGGATGGCTGACGGCCGGCGTCGACAAGGCCGAAGTCGCCCGCCGAGCCGGGCACAGCATCGCCGTCCTGCTCCGGTTCTACGCGAAGGTCATCAACGATCGCGAGGACCACTCCAACGCCCTGATCGAGCGCTTCCTGAACGGCGACGGCCTGGCCGAATAGCCCCTCCGCAGAGCCCGAAAACGTTCCACCGATGTTCCACACACGCTGGACCGGACCGGGACACAGGGTGCACGGGATGAGACAGGATGACGAAAGAGCGGGTGCCGTCCGAAGTCGGCACCCGCTCTGAGCTGGTGGTTCATCCACCATGGCGGAGGGTGTGGGATTTGAACCCACGGTGGCGCGAGGCCACGACAGTTTTCAAGACTGGTCCCTTAGGCCGCTCGGGCAACCCTCCTTGGCGGAGGCCAGCCTAACGGGTCGGGGCGGGGTCGGTGCACACCGTGTTGGTGGGGTGGGTCAGTTGTC
This sequence comes from Kitasatospora sp. NPDC059795, assembly GCF_042732175.1. NCBI lineage: Bacteria > Bacillati > Actinomycetota > Actinomycetes > Kitasatosporales > Streptomycetaceae > Kitasatospora > Kitasatospora sp. NPDC059795. Next base: position 226,752 of record NZ_JBHWID010000009.1, on the reverse strand, counting down.
GCCCTTGCGTTCGCCGAGGGTGACGGTGGTCTTGGCGGCCTTGCCGTCGCGGGTGTATTCGACCTCGACCTTTTCGCCGGGCTTGTGGGTCCAGATCTCGCTGACGAGGGTGGGGCCGCTGTCGATGGAGATGCCGCCGAGCTTGGTGATGACGTCGCCGGCCTTGAGGCCGGCCTGGTCGGCGGGGCCGCCGGGGGTGACGGCGGGGGTGTCGCGGACGGGGGCGGTGGCGATCTGGGCGCCGTCGCCGCGGTAGTCGTCGTTGCGGAGGACGCCGAGGATCGCGTAGACCGGGGTGCCGTCCTTGATCAGGGTCTGGGCGACCCACTTGGCCTGGTTGATCGGGATGGCGAAGCCGAGGCCGATGGAGCCGGCCCGGCCGGAGCCGCTGGTGTTGGACTGGATCGCCGAGTTGATGCCGATGACCGAGCCGGAGCCGTCGAGCAGCGGGCCGCCGGAGTTGCCGGGGTTGATGGAGGCGTCGGTCTGCAGGGCGTTCATGTACGAGGCCTGGGCGCCGGTCTCGTCGCCGGAGGCGACCGGGCGGTCCTTGGCGGAGATGATGCCGGTGGTGACGGTGCCTTCGAGGCCGTAGGGCGCGCCGATGGCGATGGTCGCGTCGCCGATGGCGACCTTGTCGGAGTCGCCGAGCGGCAGCGGGACGAGCTTGTCCTTGGGCGGGTTGTCGAGGCGGATGACCGCGACGTCGTAGCCGTCGGCGTGGCCGACCACGGAGGCGCTGTAGGACGAGCCGTCGGAGAACTTGACGCTGAGCTTGCCGCCCTTGGCGGCCGGCGCGACCACGTGGTTGTTGGTCAGGATGTGGCCCTCGGTGTCGAAGACGAATCCGGTGCCGGTGCCGGACTCGCTGGAGCCCGAGGCCTTGATGGTGACGGTGGACGGCAGCGCCTTGGCGGCGATCCCGGCGACCGACTCGGGCGCCCGGTCGAGGTTCTGGTGGGTGTTGCCGACGGCGACGGTGGTGCTGTTGCGGCTGGCGCCGGCGCTGCGGTCGGAGTCCTTGCCGGAGACGGACCCGCCGATCGCGCCGCCGACCAGGCCGGCCACCAGGGCGACCGCCGCGACCAGCGCGACCAGCCCGCCGCGCTTGCCCTTGCCGGAGCCGCCGCCCGGGGCGGACTGCGGGCCGCCCCACGGCGAGCCCGGTTCACCCGGCCCGCCGACACCGCCCGGTCCGCCGGACGGGTGGCCCCAGCCGCCGACCGGGTGACCGGCCCCGAACGGGTGCTGCGAGGCGTCGCCGGGGACGCCCGGCGCGGGCGGCCCGTTCTGGGCGAGCGGCGGCACGGTCGGGACGGTGGCGGTCGGCGCGTAGGGCGAGGCCTGCTCGGCGACGTTGCCGTACGGGTTCTGGAACGGCGGCGGGGTGTCCGCAGGAACCGGGGCGGGAGCGGCGACGCTGCCGTACGGGTTCTGGAACGGCGTCGGCTGGTCCGCCGGAACCGGGGCCGCGGCCGGCGGCGCCGGGACCTTCCCCAACTGCATGGTCCCGTCGCTCACCGGCGGAGCCACCGGAGCCGGAGCGACCGAAGCCGGAGCCGGGGCAGCCGGGGCCGCCGGCAGCACCGGCGGCGGCGCGTCGAGGTAGGCGGGAGCGGACGCGGGCGTCCCGGAGGTGGCGGCGGCCGCCTCGGTGCCGGGGCCTTCGGGGGCCTTCTCCGGCGGGGTGGTACCACTCGCGTGCTCGGTGCTCACGGACGACCTCCATCGCTGACAGAACCTTGGGCGGTGGTCGTCGCGCGGTCGGCGCGGCCACAGCCTCGGGGCACAGTTTTTCCTATGCCGGATTCGGACACCGTAAGCGGGCCCCTGAAGAAATCATGAGAAGCCTTAGGCCTCGCTGACATGGACATCAGTGGTCCCGCGATGCGGACGCCGTTCCCCCCGGCCTTGGCGTTCCCCAACTCGGAGGCTAGCCTGTCGCTCCTGTAAACCGAAGAGAGTCGCGGGAGCTTGGACCAGCCAGGCTGAGAGTGCGCCGGAACGACCGTAGGGCATGGCGGGGACGCCGCCCGGGTCGAGGGGGCGCAGACCGCCGGAACCTGTCCGGGTAATGCCGGCGTAGGGAGTATCGGCCATGACGGCTGTTCCGTCTGCCCCAATTTCCGATCTTGAGACGGCCGCGCGGGCCGAGGCCCCGCTGACCCTCGACACGGCGCCGCCGCGCACCCTGGACTTCCGGGCGCTGTTCGCGCTGTGGGCGAACCTCGGGGTGAGCCTGATCGGCTTCACCAGCGCCGCGACGGTGCTGGGCAAGCAGGGCCACGAACTCGGCTTCACCGCGGCGGTGACGGCGATCGTCGCGGGCACCGCGATCGGCACCGCGATGCTCGCGGTGGCGGCGCTGGTGGGCGCGCGCACGGGCGCCCCGGCGATGGCGGTGCTGCGCGGCCTGTTCGGCACCAGGCTGTCGTACGTCCCGACGGTGCTGAACATCCTGCAGTGCGTCGGCTGGGGCGTGTACGAGCTGACGGTGATCGCCTGGGGCGCCCAGACGGTGGCCGGCACCGAGGGCTGGCGCTGGCTGTTCGTGCTGCTGGCGGGCGTGCTGACGACGGTGCTGACGATCTGGCCGCTGGGCGCGATCGCGGTGCTGCGCAAGTACGTGGCCGTCGCGGTCGGCGTGGCGATGGTCTACTTCACGGTGCAGTTCGCCCGGCAGGGCTTCCCGGACCCGGGCGCGGGCAACTGGGACGGCTTCCTGTCGGCGACGGACGCGGTGATCGCGGTGTCGATCTCGTTCGTCCCGCTGGCCGCCGACTACACCCGGCACGCGCGCACCTCGGCGAGCGCGTTCTGGGGGACGTTCTCCGGCTACACGGTCGCCCAGGTGTGGTGCTACGTACTGGGCGTGGTGGCGCTGCTGCAGTCCGGCGGCGACCCGGACAAGATCCTCGGCTCGTTCACCGGCGTGGCCGCGGGCTGGGCGTTCCTGCTGGTGCTGGTGCTGCGCGAGTCCGACCAGTCGTTCGCGAACGTGTACTCGACCGCGATGTCGATCCACAACCTGTGGCCGAAGGTGGACCGGCGGGTGCTGACCGGCGGCATCGGCGTGCTGGTGACGGTGCTGGCGCTGCAGATCAAGGAGTTCACCGAGTCGTACTACGCGTTCCTCGGCCTGATCGGGTCGGTGTTCGTGCCGCTGTTCGCGGTGCTCGCGGTGGACTACTTCCTCGGCGCGGGCCGCCGCGGCTGGAACCTGACCCAGGACGCCCCCGCCCGCTGGGTGATGCTGCTGCCGTGGGCGCTGGGCTTCGCGGTCTACCAGTTCCTGGCGCCGACCGCGGTGGCCGGCTGGTGGACCGACCTGTGGGCGAAGGCCCAGGAGGCGGTGCACTTCACTCCGCAGGCGTGGAGCTCGGCCTCGCTGCTCTCGTTCCTGGTGGCGGCGCTGGCGACCGGCGCGGTGGCGACCGTGGAACGCCGCCGGGCCTGACCCGCGCCGTGCAGCACCGCCGGGCCCGGCCCCAGCACTGCCGGGCCCGACCCGAGCGCCACGGGCCTGACCCGGCGTCAACCCGGAGCTGTTCACCGGGGCGTTGCCGTGCCGGAAGCAACCCGCCGTCCGGTGCCGCGTAGGGTGGTTGACGTGAACATCCAGCACAGCAGCTCGGCTCCGCTCCCCGAGCCGATCGACCGCTCGGCAGTCAAGGTGATCGCCCACCGCGGGTCCTCCGCGGCCCTCCCGGAGCACACCGAGGAGGCGTACCGACGGGCGCTGGAGGAGGGCGCGGACGGGCTGGAGTGCGACGTCCGGGTCACCGCCGACGGGCAGTTGGTGTGCGTCCACGACCGCACGGTGCGCCGCACCTCGAACGGGCAGGGCGTGGTGTCGACGATGACGCTGGCCCAGCTGTCCGAGCTGGACTTCGGCTCCTGGAAGCACCCGGAGCGACCGCAGCGCAGCTCGGTGCTGACCCTGGAGCGCCTGCTGGAGCTGGTCGCGGACTCCGGGCGCCGGGTCGAGCTGGCCATCGAGACCAAGCACCCGGTCCGGTACGCGGGCCGGGTGGAGTCCGAACTGCTGCGGATGCTGGACCGGTTCGGCCTGCTGCCGGCCACGCCGGAGGAGTCGACGGTGCGGGTGATGAGCTTCTCGGAGCTGGCCCTGCACCGGGTCCGCAAGGCCGCCCCGACGCTGCCCCTGGTGTACCTGTGGGAGCGCCCGGTGCCGATACTGGGCCGGATCGAGGCGCTGCCGGGCGGCGCGTCGATCGCCGGCCCGGGCATCTCGCTGGTGCGCCGCGACCCGGACCGGATCCGGGCGCTGCGCCGGGCCGGCCACCGGGTGCACGTGTGGACGGTGGACCGCCCCGAGGACGTCGAACTCTGCCTGGAACTGGGCGTGGAGGCGCTGATCACCAACCGACCGGCCGACGTCCTGGCCCAGTTGGGCCGCTGAGGCGCAGCCGCCGGGACTCCGCACGTGCGCCCATTGACATGACGGGAAATACCGAACGGGGTATTTCCCGTTGGCCTTTCGGACAACCCGCCGGACGCGACAGAAGGTGAGACGCACCTCACCTTTTGCCCATCTGCCGTGCGGATCTCGTTAATACCGCGATCGGATCGTCGAACGCCCGTTTCCGAGGCATTAACGGCGGGCATCCATCCCTCGGCAGAAGCTGAAGGAGGTCCGGGGGTGGCGTTGATGGTGGCGCGCGCTGTGCCAGTTCAGGCCGGGTCGACCTCATCGGCCATGGCAGTTCCGCACGGTCCGGCCAGTGTCTCGACCGCGCGGCGGAGGCTGCGCAGCGATCTCGGTGATCGCTCGATACCGGATGCGGTGATTGACGACGCGGTGTTGATCCTCTCCGAACTGCTCAGCAATTCCTGTCGTCATGCCAGACCGCTGCCGGCCGATGATCCCGCCGCGGCCGACAGTTCCGCCGGCCGCCGCCCGCGCCCCGATGAGGACGCGGAGATCGGTACGGTGCTGGTGAGTTGGCGGATGCGCGGGGACGGTCTGCTGACCCTGGAGGTGACGGACGGCGGGGCGACCACCCGGCCGGTGCCGGCCAGCCCGTCGGTGTCGGCGCACGGCGGCCGGGGGCTGAGCATCGTCGGCAAGCTGGCGAAGGACTGGGGGGTGCGGCACGCGCCCGGTCAGGTGACGGTGTGGGCGGAGCTGCCCGCGTTCGAGCAGGTGGTGGGCGGCGGCCAGCGGCGCAGCGCCTGAACGGGGGGCCGCGGGCGAAGTAGGCTGCCCGGTGCAAAGTCCGACGTCCCCGGGAGAGCCGCACCATGGCCAAGAAGGCCGCGAAGAAGCAGCCCAGCCAGTCCACCGTCGTCGAGGGCGAGATCCCGGTCGTCGGAGCGCGCGAGGCGTGCCCGTGCGGCTCGGGCCGCCGGTACAAGGCCTGCCACGGCCGTACCGCGGCGCACGCGGTCCAGGAGCTGGTGCACCGGCCGTTCGAGGGCCTGCCGGGCGAGGCGGACTGGGTGGCGCTGCGCGAGCTGGTGCCGGCCGCCACCGTGCCGCTGACGCTGGCCGCCGGAGTGGCCGAGGAGGCCGTCGGCGACGTCCCGTCGGTGACGCTGGCGACGGTGCTGCCGCTGGCCTGGCCGGCGCTGCGCCGGGCGGACGGCTCGATCCTGCTGGGCCTGCAGACCCAGTCGTCCTCGGGCGACCTGAGCCGTGACCTGGCGGACGCGCTGGAGCTGGCGCTGGCCACCGAGCCGGGCACCCCGGTGCCGGCCCGCCGGACCGACCCGGGCGCCCGCCGTCTGCAGGAACTGCTGGACACCACGGCCGAGTTCACGCCCGCCGTGCACACCGGCTTCGAATTCTGGCTGGAGGACGCCGAGTCGGCGACCGGCGAGGTCGCGGCCTCGCTGGAGCGGGCCAACGCCTCGGCCATCCCGACCGAGAAGCTCACCGGCGTGGACTCCGCGTACTGGTGCGGCACCCCGGACAAGAACCACCTGCGCTGGGTGATGACCGTCCCGGAGGAGCAGCTGCTCGACGCGCTGGCCCGGCTGACCGCCGCCGGCGAGAGCTCGCTCGGCGAGGGCACCAAGTTGGTGGGCTCGTTCCGCGCGCACGGCCTGACCGTGCCGGTGTGGGACCTGCCGGTGGAGATGACCGCCGCCGAGGTGGAGAAGCCCGCCGTGGAGTTCGCCGCGAAGCTGGCCGAGGTGCTGGCCGCGCCCGCGCCGCTGACCGCCGAGGAGCGCCGCTCCCGCGCCAACCTGGTGAACCGTCAGATCACCCTCAACTAGGAGAAGGTGACCGGCGTCACATTCCCGTCCGGCCGTCGAAAGTGTCAAGGACCTTTCGGCGTGGACAAATTGGCGCGGAGCCGGATCTTTGTTACTGTTTGAACAGTCCGACCGCTGGTGCATCCCCCGTCGCCAGCGGTCGGGCCTTTTTTGTCTCCGGACCTGCGGCGCAAGAACCCTGACGATCAGTCAGCAGACCGCGCTGGCGGTGATCAGCCCGCCCAGCAGGGTGCCGACCTCGGGCAGCCAGGGCCGACCCGGCCCCGGGCCGCGCACCCAGCGCACCGGCCCGGCGCCCGTCCGCGAGGGCGGCAGCACCAGGTAGCCGCCCGGCCCGTGGTAGCGCAACACGCCCGGCACCCAAGGCCGTTCGGACAGCAGCGCGCCGAGCTCCGGCAGCGTGTACGGCGCGGTCAGCAGCACGAACCGGCCCGGCGTGCCGAGCACCGGACCGTACGGGACGCCGATCTCCTCCAGGTGCCGCAGCAGCCACGGGCCGGCCGGGCGGGGCAAGCTCACCGCGCACAGCGACCGGCCGGTCGCCGCCACCACCGGCGCGCCCGGCGCCCGCTGCTCCCACCAGTGGCGGACCATCCGCGGATCGGTGGTGGCCGCCTCCAGCGGCGGATCGGACGGGTGCGCGCCGGGCGTCGGGCAGAGCCGGTCCGGGCACGAGCAGGCCGATCCGCGCAGCGCCCGCGCCCCGGGCACCACCGGCCAGCCGCAGCCGACGGCGGCCTGCAACGCGGCGGTCAGGGCCAAGGTCCGGCCGCGGCGGCCCGGCCACCACTGGCCCACCCGCTCGGTCAGCTGCTCTCGGCGGTGTCGGCGCATGGCGGCTCGTTCCTCTCCGCGTCGGTCGGCCTGGGCCGGGGGGTGCGGGCGGTGCGTGTGCGCGTCGGACGGGCCCACGCTGTGCCACTGGAACGAGAATCCCCCATACGTCCGGATGGACGCGGGCAGGCCGACACCGGTTCCACCGTACGAGTGAGTGCCCGGCGCCTCGGGTGGCACCTGCGGGGCCTCGCCGTACGATCCCTGGCACGTTCTGCCCGCCGCACTCCTGGACATGCCCCGATCGGCCTGTGTACAAGTGGGGGAATCGTGCCGAGTAGTGAGTAAAGACATCGTTTTCGGTCGGTCTCGGGGGTCCTGCGTGACACGTTCCGGATTGTGGGGAGTTGTGACATGACCGACGTCCAGCCGCTGGCGGCCGAGGCCCTGAGGTCCGACCCGGTGCTGCTGCCGGATCTCGGCGAGGTGCCCTCGGCGGACCTGCAGGACCGTTTGGCCGGATGGCTGTCCGATTTCACCAGCCTCCAGGAGCACCTGGAGCTGCTGGCCCGGGCCGACGGGCTGTCCGGCACCCTCGACGCGCTGCTGGACTCCGGCGCGGCGCTGCTCGGCGCCCGCCGCGGCCTGGTGGTCACCCTGCGGCCCGGCCCGGCCCGCACCCTGGCCCGCCCGGTCGGCCTCGGCCTGGACCCGGCGACGCTCGGCTCGCTGGAGACCATCCCCGCCGAGCACGGTCCGTTCGCCGACCTGCTCAGCATGCCCGGCGCCACCGACCGGCTGCTGATCTCCGACCTGGCCACCGACCCGACGGTCGGCCCCCGGTTCCGCGAGATCGCCGCCCAGCTCGGCCTCGGCGCCTGCTACGCGCTGCCGCTGGCCACCGAACGCGAGGGCGCGCTCGGCGCCGCCGTCTGGTTCTACGACGAGCCGGGCCGCCCCGACGAGCGCCGCGAGCACCTGGTGCACCGCTACTGCGAGTTCGCCGCACCGCTGCTGGCCCGCCAGCTGGAGGCCGACCGGGCGGTGCGCGCCACCGCCGCCCTGCGCCGCTCGCTGCTGCCCGACCACCTGCCCGTCCGGCCCGGCCTGCGGATCGCCGCCCGCTGCGTGCCCGCCGCCCTCGAACACTCCGCGGGCAGCGACTGGTACGACGCCGTCCCGCTGCCCGACGACACCCTGGCGCTGACCGTGGGCAGCGTGCTCGGCGGCGGCCCCGGCGCCGGACCGGGCGCGGGCGCCTGCGCGGCCGCCGCGATGGGCCGGGTGCGGGCCGCGCTGCGCGCCTACGCGGTGCTGGAGGGCGAGGACCCGGTCTCCGTGCTCGGCGACCTCGAACTGCTGCTGAAGACCACCGAGCCGACCCGCTCCGCCACCGCCGTGTACGCCACCGTCGACCCGGCCGAACGCCGGATCGCGCTGGCCGGCGCGGCGAACTGCCCGCCGGTGCTGCTCACCCGGTACGGCGCGAACTTCGTGGAGACCTCGCTGTCCGCGCCGCTCGGCATGCTCAGCTGCTGGGAGGCCCCCGGCGTGGAGCTCACCGCGGAGCGCGGCGACGTGCTGGTGCTGTACACCGAGGGCCTGGCCCGCCGCTTCGGGGCCAACCTGCACGCCGGGCAGAGCGCGCTGCGCCGGGTCGCCGCCGACGCCCCCCGGGACGTCCGGCTGGACCCGGAGCGGCTCTGCGACCACCTGCTGGCCGAGGCCGGCGGCGAAGGCCCGGGCGAGGACGACCTGGTGCTGCTGGCCGCCCGCTTCGAGTAAGGACCGCTTCAAGTAAGGCCTGTCGCTGCTCGAAGGGGCTTTCTTCACTCGAACGGCCCTACGTACCATGGGTGCGACGTCCGCCCACGCGCCCCGCGACCCGGGGAGTACAGGGCGGTACCACGCGCAAGGAGGCGACGTAGTGACCGAGGACCACAGCCCGGCGGTGTCCGAGAACCCCGAAGGGACCGCCGACGGCGAGGAGGACGAGCCGATCAAGAGCCGCAAGAACGGCCTGCACGGCGAGATCTCCGAAGAACTCGCCGCGTCCATGCGCTCCGGCTGGGCCGACACCGAGCTGCACGGCCTGCAGCCCGTCGCCCAGGCCCCGTACGCGGCCGAGCGCCGCGCCAAGCTGTCCGCCGCCTTCCCCGGCGAGCGGCTGATCGTTCCCGCGGGCAACCTGCGCACCCGCTCCAACGACACCGAGTACGCGTTCCGCGCCGCCAGCGAGTACGTGCACCTGACCGGCAACCAGACCGAGGACGCGATCCTGGTCGGCGAGCCCGTCGAGGGCGGCCACGAGTTCGCGCTCTACCTGCTGCCGCGCTCCGACCGCGAGAACGGCGAGTTCTGGCTCAGCGGCCAGGGCGAGCTGTGGGTCGGCCGCCGCAACTCCCTCACCGAGTCCTCCCAGCTGTACGGCCTGCCGACCCGCGACGTCCGCAAGGCCGCCGAGGAGCTCGCCGCCGCCACCGTCCCGACCCGCCTGGTGCGCGGCTACGACGCCGGCCTGGAGGCCGCCCTCGCCGAGCAGCTCGACGCCGACAAGGACGACGAGCTGAAGGTGTTCCTGTCCACGCTGCGCCTGGTCAAGGACGCGTGGGAGATCGGCGAGATGCGCGCCGCCTGCAACGCCACCGTCAACGGCTTCACCGACGTGGTGCGCGAGCTCGGCCAGGCCGTCGCCACCTCCGAGCGCTGGATCGAGGGCACCTTCTGGCGCCGCGCCCGGGTCGAGGGCAACGACGTCGGCTACGGCACCATCGCCGCCGCCGGCCCGCACGCCACCACCCTGCACTGGGTGCGCAACGACGGCGACGTCCGCCCCGGCGAACTGCTGCTGCTGGACGCCGGCGTGGAGACCCACACCCTCTACACCGCCGACGTCACCCGCACCCTGCCGATCAACGGCGCCTTCACGCCGCTGCAGCGCAAGATCTACGACGCGGTGTACGACGCCCAGGAGGCGGGCATCGCCGCGGTCAAGCCCGGCGGGAAGTTCCGCGACTTCCACAACGCCGCGCAGCGGGTGCTCGCCGAGCGCCTGCTGGAGTGGGGCCTGATCGACTCCTCGGTCTACGACGTGGAGAAGGTCCTGGAGCTCGACCTGCAGCGCCGCTGGACCCTGCACGGCACCGGCCACATGCTCGGCCTGGACGTCCACGACTGCGCGCACGCCCGCCGCGAGGAGTACGTGGACGCGGTGCTGGAGCCCGGCGTGGTGCTGACCGTCGAGCCCGGCCTGTACTTCCAGGCCGACGACCTGACCGTCCCCGAGGAGTACCGCGGCATCGGCGTCCGGATCGAGGACGACATCCTGGTCACCGCCGACGGCAACGAGAACCTCTCGGCCGCCCTGCCCCGGCAGGCCGACGAGGTCGAGGCCTGGATGGCCTCGCTGAACGGCTGACCCAGCATCACCGAAGCCCCCGTCCGGTCCACCGGCGGGGGCTTCGGTGCGCTCAGTGCCGCCGGCCCCAGCCGGAGGCCGCGACGACGACAATCTTCTCGAAACGGGCATGGCCGGACGTGAACATGGTGCTCTCCGGGAAAGGGGTGTGGTGAGGTCCGCGGAAGGCGCCGCCGCCGCCCCGCGAGTTGACTCCCCCATCCTCGCGGGCGGTCCCGGCTCAGTTCCAAAGGTTTTCCGGCACAGGCCGCTACACTCGCCGCGAACCCCCCACCGGCCGCACCTGGAGCACCACATGGCCGAGCCCGTCCCCGTCACCATCGGAAAGCGCCCGGCGCCCGTGCACACCGTCGCCGTGTACGCCTTCGCGGGCATGGCCCCGTTCGAACTCGGCGTGGTGGTCGAGGTGTTCGCCCTCGCCCGCCCCGAACTCGCCGGACTGCTGGCCGCCCCCTGGTACGACGTCCGGGTGTGCGCGGAACGGCCCGGCCACCCGCTGGAGGCGGTCGGCGGCTTCACCCTCACCCCCCGGCACGGCCTGGAGGAACTCGCCGCCGCGGACACCGCCGTCGTCGTCGGGGTGCCCGACCCGTACGGCGAGGTCCCGCCCGCCGTGGTCGCCGCGCTGCGCACCGCGCACGCCCGCGGCGCCCGGGTGGTGTCGATCTGCTCCGGCGCCTTCGCGCTGGCCGCCGCCGGCCTGCTCGACGGCCTGCCCGCCACCACGCACTGGCGGTGGGCCGAGGAACTGCGCCGCCGCCACCCGGACGTCCAGGTCGACCCGGACGTGCTGTACGTGGACAACGGCCAGGTGCTGACCAGCGCCGGCAGCGCCGCCGGCATCGACCTGTGCCTCCACCTGGTCCGGCAGGACCACGGCGCCAAGGTCGCCAACACCGTCGCCCGCCGCTTCGTCGCCCCGCCGCACCGCGACGGCGGGCAGGCGCAGTACGTCGAGACGACGGTACGGCCGGTGGACGAACCCGAGGACGGGGTGGCCCGGTCGATGCGCTGGGCGCTCGACCAGCTCGCCCGGCCGCTGACCGTGCCGCTGCTGGCCCGCGCCGCCGGCATGTCCGACCGCTCGTACCTGCGGCACTTCACCGCCCGCAACGGGGTCAGCCCGATGCGGTGGGTGGCGATCCAGCGGATCGCGGCCAGCCTGCCGCTGCTGGAGTCGCCGGAAGGCAGCGTCGAGGAGATCGCCGCGGCGGTGGGCTTCGAGTCGGCGGCGACCTTCCGCCACCACTTCGGCCGCACCATGCGCACCTCGCCGACCGCCTACCGGCGCACCTTCGGACCGGCCGCCTGACGCACCGTCAGGACTGCTCCAGCCGGTCCGCGTTGGCGTGGATCGCGTCCCGCAGCCACCCGGCGAGGCCCGGGGCGAGCTGCTCGTAGGTGGCGGTGAACCGCTCGTCGGCGACGTACATGTCGCCGAGGCAGCGGTGCATCTGCGGGGCGCACTCGTAGAAGTGCAGGCCGATGTGCGCCCGGTGCTGCTCGGCGGCGTCCGTCGCCGCCGGGCTGTCGGGGGCCTCGCCGGCCGTGAACGCCGCCACCAGCGCCTCGTTGACGGCGTCCGCCTCCTGCTTGATCCGCTCCCAGTCCGCCTTGGTGTACTTCGAGGTCTTCTGCTGGGACTGCTTCCAGGCGTCGGTGTCGCCCCAGCGCTGCTCGGCCTCGTCCTCCCAGTTCTCCTGGTAGTCCTTGCCGAACACCTCGAACTTCTCCTCCGGGGTCAGCTGAATGCCCAACGTCCTTGCCTCCATCGCTCGTTCGACCGCCGCGGCGAGGTCCTCCAACTTCCGGATCCGGTCGCCGATCAGCTCGCGCTGCCGGCGCAGGTGCTCGGTCGGACCGACCGAGCGGTCGTCCAGGATCGCCGCGATCTCCTCCAGCGGGAAGCCGAGTTCGCGATAGAACAGGATCTGCTGCAACCGGTCCAACTCGGCCTCGGCGTAACGCCGGTAGCCGGCCGGGGTGCGGCCGCCGGGCGACAGCAGCCCGATCTCGTCGTAGTGGTGCAGGGTGCGCACCGTCACTCCGGCGAGCCGGGCGAGCTGCCCGACCGTGTACCCGCTCATCGCGTCCCTCCCTCCCGCTGCGCACCAGCCTCCGGCCTCACGTCGCGTGAGGGTCAAGGCCGATCCGCTACTCGGTCTCGCCGTAGCGGACCAGGTAGCCGGCGAACCGGTCGAGGTCCTCGTCGCCCCAGGAGGTGAAGCGGTCGGTGAAGGCCCGCCGCCGCTGCTCGTACGCCTCCGCCAGCAGGTGCTCGCCGGCGTCCGTCAGGTGCAGCAGCTGCCCGCGCTGGTCGTCCGGGTCGGCCTGCCGGCCCAGCAGCCCGAGCCGCTCCAGCGAGCCGACCTGGCGGCTGACGGTGGACTTGTCGAGCATGAAGTGCGCCGCCAGGTCCGCCGCCCGGCAGGAGCCGCGTTCCTTGACCAGGTCGAGCATGCTGTACGTGACCAGCGACAGCTCGGGGTGCAGCTGGGCTGCCTTGTGGCGGGCCCGGCGGGCGAACGCGGTGAGCTCGCGCTGAATGGTCTCCAGCGCGGCGTCGCGGTCGGGCATGGCGGTGACTCCTTCGTCGTGCGGTGTTGCGACCCACGGTAGGCCCTCACCCGCACGGCGACCTGCGCGGCTACAGCAGATCGTCCAGCTCGCGCAGCAGGCGGGCCTTGGCGCGGGCGCCGACCATCGAGCGGATCGGCTCGCCGGAACGGAAGACCATCAGCGTCGGCATCGACAGGACGCCGTACGCGGCCTGGGTCTCCGGGTTCCGGTCCACGTCCAGGGCGACGATCTTCAGCCTGCCCGCCTGCTCCTCGGCCACCTCGGCCAGCACCGGGGCCAGCTGGCGGCACGGCGGGCACCAGTCGGCGGTGAACTCCACCAGCACCGGGCCCTCGGCGGCCAGCACCTCGCTCGCGAAGTCCTGGTCGGTCACGGTCTGCACACTGCTCATCGGGTCTCCTCCCGTTGTCCGCGCGCGAGTTCGCAGCGCGGTTCCTGGTCCACCGCGGCCAGCGCGTCGCGGGCCGCCTCGGCCTGCACCAGCTGGGCCGCCACCTGCTCCCGGACCTCGCTCAACCGGGCCACCATGGCGTCCAGTTCGGCCAACTTCGCCCGGTACACCTCCAGCGAGGCCGGGCAGGAGTCGCCGGCCGGGTGCCCGGCCCGCAGGCACTCCACGAACGGGCGGGTCTCCTCCAGCTCGAAGCCGAAGTCCTGCAGCACCCGGATCTGCCGCAGCAGTCGCAGGTCGTCCTCGTCGTACGCCCGGTACCCGTTGCCGCCGCGCCGCGCGGGCAGCAGCCCCCGCGACTCGTAGTACCGCAGCGCCCTGGTGGTGGTGCCCGCCCGCTCTGCCAGCTCGCCGATCCGCATGGCCACGACGCTAGACCTTCACCTCGGCGTCAACGCCACCACCGGTCGGAAGAATTGGCCGGAAAGCACGTACCAAGATCCTCTACCCTCGCCTGATGACCGACCTGACCACGGCCCTGCTCGCGGCCTACGACGAGCACCTGCGCGGCCTCGGCCCCGCCCGCGACGGCGAGATCCAACAGGCCGACGGCCCGCTGCTGCGCAAGTCCGGCGGCTTCCGCGGCTTCGTCACCTCGCCCACCGCCGACCTCGGCCTGCGCGGCGAGGAACTCGACGAACTGATCGCCCGGCAGCGCGACTTCTTCGCCGCCCGCGGCGAAGCCGTCGAATGGAAGACCCGCGGCCACGACCTGCCCGCCGACCTGCCGCAGCGGCTGACCGCGGCCGGGTTCGTCGCCGAGGCGCCGGAGACCGTCCTGATCGGCCTGGCCGCCGAACTCGCCACCCCGACCCCCGCGCCCGAGGGCATCACGCTGCGCCGGGTCACCGCCCGCACCGACATGCGGCGGATCGCCACCCTGCAGAGCGAGGTGTGGGGCGAGGACTGGTCCTTCCTGGTCGGCGACCTGACCGAGAACGCCGCCGCCGACCCCGACGGCTTCCTGGTGGTCGTCGCCGAGACCGACGCCCCCGCCCCCGAGGTGGTCTCCGCCGCCTGGCTGACCCGCGCCCCCGGCACCGAGTTCGGCGGCCTGTGGGGCGGATCCACCCTCGCCGCCTGGCGCGGGCGCGGCATCTACCGCTCGCTGGTCGCGTACCGCGCCCGCTGGGCCCTGGAACACGGCATCCGCTACCTCCAGGTGGACGCCTCGCCCGACAGCACCCCGATCCTGGGCCGCCTCGGCATGCACGCCGTCACCACCACCACGCCCTACGTGTGGACCCCGCCCGCGTCCTGAAAGATTTCCCCGCAGGCGTGTAGAGGAGCCGCTCCCCGCTCCGACCACCGGACGACAGCACCCGACGAGCACGAAGGACGTGGTCCCCGTGAAGTACCTGCTGATGACCTACGGCAACCAGGAGAAGTGGGCGTCCGTCTCCGCCGAGGAGTGGCCGGAGGCGATCGCCCAGCAGGACGCGTTCAACGCCCGCTACCGGGAGACCGGCGAGCTGATCGGCGCGTACGGCCTCGGCGACGCGGCCGCCAGCCGGCTGGTGCGCCGCCAGGAGGGGCTGCCCGCGGTCAGCGACGGCCCCTACCTGGAGACCAAGGAGTACATGGCGAGCTTCTACCTGCTGGACTGCGAGAGCGAGCAGCGGGCGCTGGAGATCGCCGCCGACATGCCGTGGGCGGACCGGGAGCCGGTGGAGCTGTGGCCGATCCTGCACGAGACGCCGATGGACAGCTGAGCCGCGTGGACGACCGTACGGCCACCGACCAGGACCTGCTGCGCGCCCTCGCACCGCAGGTCCTGGCGGTGCTGCTGCACCGCCACCCCGGCGCGTTCGACAGCTGCGAGGACGCGGTGCAGGAGGCGCTGCTCGCGGCCGCCACGCAGTGGCCGCAGCAGGGCCGGCCGGAGAACCCGCGCGGCTGGCTGGTCACGGTGGCCGCCCGCCGGCTGGTGGACCTGGTGCGCGCCGACCGGGCCCGGCGCGAACGCGAGGAGCGGGTGTTCCTGGCCACGCCGCAGTCGGAGCTGCTCGGCCGGGCCGCCGACGCCGACCCCGCCGCGGACCGGGACGACTCGCTGGCGCTGCTGTTCCTGTGCTGCCACCCGGCGCTGACCGCGCCCAGCCGGATCGCGCTGACCCTGCGCGCGGTCGGCGGCCTGAGCACCGTGCAGATCGCGGCGGCGTTCCTGGTGCCGGAGGCGACGATGGCGCAGCGGATCAGCCGGGCCAAGCAGACCATCCGCGGCTCGGGGCTGCGGTTCGTCCTGCCGGAGCCGGGCGAGACGGCGGAGCGGCTGCGCGAGGTGCTGCAGGTGCTGTACCTGGTGTTCAACGAGGGCTACACGGCCACCTCCGGCGAGGACCTGACGATCCCCCGGCTGTCCGACGAGGCGATCCGGCTGACCCGGCTGCTGCACCGGCTGCTGCCCGCGGACGCCGAGGTGATGGGCCTGCTGGCGCTGATGCTGCTCACCGACGCCCGGCGGCCGTCCCGCACCGGCCCGGGCGGCGAGCTGGTGCCGCTGGCCGAGCAGGACCGGACGCGCTGGGACGCGGCGGCGATCGCCGAGGGCGTGGCGCTGGTGGAGCGGGCGCTGCCGCACGGCCGGGTGGGGCCGTACCAGTTGCAGGCGGCGATCGCGGCGCTGCACGACGAGGCGCCGGACGTGGCGGCCACCGACTGGCCGCAGATCCTGGCGCTGTACGACCTGCTGGTGCGGGTGGCGCCCGGTCCGATGCCGGAGCTGGGCCGGCTGGTGGCGCTGGCGGAGGTGCACGGCGCGGAGCTCGCGCTGAAGGAACTCGACGCGCTGGAAGGGGTGTTGGGCCGCCACCACCGCTTCCTGGCGGTGCGGGCCGAGCTGCTGGCCCGCACCGGCGCGACGGAGGCCGCGACAGAGGCGTTCCGCCGGGCGTCCGCGCTGGCGCCGAGCCTGCCGGAGCGCCGTTTCCTCGCCGAGCGCGCCCGTCAGCCCGGTTGAGCGGCGATGGCGATCGCGGCGTCGATCGCTCCGTACAGCTCCGAGCGCAGGCCGAGTCGGCTGGCCCGGATCTCGACGGCCTCGGCGACGGCGGGCTGCGCGTGGCGGTCCACGGACTCGCGGATGCCGTTGATCAACGGCGGTCCGGCCAGGCCGAGTTCGCCGCCGATCACGATGGCGGCGGGGTTCAGGCAGTTGACCAGGTCGGCGAGGACGCGGCCGATGGTGCGGCCGGCCTCGCCGATGACGCGGGCGGCGGCGGGGGTGTCGGCGAGCTCGCCGAGCGGCGGCAGGTCGACGGCCTCCCCGGGGCGGGCTCCGGGGGCGAGGACGTGGGCGAGGCGGCGGCGGACCTCGACGATGGACGCGACGGACTCCAGGCAGCCGCGGTTGCCGCAGCGGCACCAGGTGCCGGTGTCGGGGAGCTGGATGTGGCCGATCTCGCCGGAGATGCCGCTCGCGCCGCGGTAGATCCGGCCGTCGAGCAGCAGGCCCGCGCCGATGCCGGTGGAGGCCTTGACGTAGATCAGGTCGTTGACGACGCGACCGCCGCTGTGGGCGCGTTCGCCGCGGGCGCCCATCTCGGCGTCGTTGCCGACGGTGACGGGGCGGCCGAAGAGCCGGCCGAGTTCGGCGGCCGGGTCCATGCCGATCCACTGGGAGAGGGTGGAGGGGGCGCGGACCACGTTGGTGCGGGTGTCGAGGGCGCCGGGGATGCCGGCGGCGACGGCGGTGATCGCGTCCAGGGTGTGGCCGGCGTCGGCGAGCGCCCGGTCGGCGAGGGCGCGGGCGGCGTCCAGGACCTCACGGGGGTGGTTGTCCACGTCGAGGCCGGCGGTGGCCTCGCCGAGCACCGCGCCGGTGGTGTCGGCGACGGCGGCGGTGACGTGGGTGTGCCCGAAGTCGAGGGCGAGGACCAGGGCGTGGGCCCGGCGCAGGGTGACGGCGGCGGCGCGGCGGCCGCGTCCCGCGGTGGCGACGGCGGTGGTCTCGTCGGCCAGGCCCTCGCCGATCAGGTCGGTGACGGCGCTGCTGACGGCGGACCGGGAGAGCCCGGTGAGCCGGCTGATCTCGGCGCGGCTGAGGGTGCCGTGTTCGCCGAGGACGGCGAGCAGGGCGGCACGGGTGCGCAGGCGGCGGGCCGAGGGTGCCGGGTGGGCGGGGGCGGTCATGCGCGGAACGGTAGCGGACAGCGACCGGAAATACACCGTTGAACGGATTATTTGATTGGAGACTTGTCCTCTTGACGGAGGAATTGGCCTATACCTATCGTCGAAGACAGCTCCCGGTCACCCAGGAGAGCAGCATCTCGCACGCCGGGAGAGGAAGGCCCATGGACATCGCCCGGAGCCGCCACCGCTGGTGCGTCGAGATCCCGCACGCCAACGAACTCCGCGCCGGCAGCCAGCTGTTCATCGTGGACGCCCCCGCCGAGGACGACGCCCGGCGCACCGCCATCGAACGCGCCGAGTCCGTCGACGCCCGCCGCCACCGCCGCGGCGCCGCCCTGGACCTCGCCCGGGCCACCGTCGTCCACCTCGCCCTGCTGCACACGCACTGATCCCCCGCCCGGGGCACCGCCCCGGCACGAACTCCGCGCCCGGTGTGACTTCACCCGGGCGCATTTGTATGCTTCGCTGAACCTCTACAGCACTGTAGAAGTTCGGGCCGGCATCCCGCCGACCCCGACGGCGAAGGGTGCGTCATGTCTGCACGCAGGGCGGGGGCCCGCTCCACCGGATCCGGGCGCGGCCGCAAGGTCCGCCGGATCGCGCTGTGGACCACCGCGGGCGTCGCCGCACTCGCCGTCACCGCCGGCGGCCTGGTCTACTACCGGCTCAACGGCAACCTGAGCACCTTCGACAGCGCCGGCATCGCCAAGGACCGCCCCGACGCCGCCAGCGCCGACGCCCAGGGACGCGTCCCGATCAACCTGCTGCTGATCGGCTCCGACTCCCGCTCCGGCAGCAACAAGGACCTCGGCGGCGGCCAGGAAGGCGGCGCCCGCTCGGACACCGCGATCCTGCTGCACGTCTACGCCGACCACAAGCACGCCGTCGGCGTCTCCATCCCGCGCGACTCCCTGGTGGCCGTCCCGTCCTGCCTGCTGCCGAACAAGAACTGGACCAAAGCGCAGGCCAGCGCCATGTTCAACAGCGCCTTCTCGGTCGGCGACACCGAACAGGGCAACCCCGCCTGCACCCAGAACACCGTGGAGAAGCTCACCGGGCTGCGCATCGACCACACCATGGTGATCAACTTCCAGGGCTTCGCGGACATGACCAGCGCCGTCGGCGGCGTCGACGTCTGCCTGCCCAAGGCCGTCTACGAGGGCGACCTCGACCCCAACCTCGGCCACCGCGGCAAGCTCCTGTTCAACCAGGGCCACCAGAAGATCTCCGGCCAGGCCGCCCTCGACTACGTCCGGATCCGGCACGGCCTCGGAGACGGCTCCGACATCGGCCGCACCAAGCGCCAACAGGCCTTCCTCTCCTCGCTGATCAAGCAGGTCAAGTCCGAGGGCATGAACCCCGTCGCACTGCTGCCGCTGGCCGACGCCGTCACCAAGTCGCTCACCGTCGACGAAGGCCTCGGCTCGGCGCAGAAACTCGTCGACTTCGCGATGTCCCTCAAGGACATCGACCTGCACGACATCAAGTTCCTCACCGTGCCCTGGCGTTACCAGGGCGAACGGGTCGCCCTGGTGCACCCCGACGCCGACCAGCTGTGGGCGGCGCTCAAGGCCGACCGCACCCTCGACGGGCAGGACGCCTCCGCCGGCCCCTCGCCCGCCGACAGCCCCAGCCCCGGCCCGACCGCCGCGCCGACCAAGGTCGACGGGGCCGGCATCCGGGTCGCCGTCTACAACGGCACCTCCACCACCGGGCTCAGCACCAAGGCCGCCGAGGCACTGGAGGGCTCCGGCTTCACCGTCACCGGCCGGGCCAACGCCGCCTCCCGCACCCACACCACCACCCTCGTCGAGTACGGGCCCGGCGAGAAGGCCCAGGCCGAGAAGGTCGCCGAACTGTTCCCCGGCGCCTCCCTGCAACCCGGCACCCACGCCGGCCTCTCCGTCACCCTCGGCTCGGACTACGCGGCCGGCGGCGGCACCACCGCCGCCCCGCCGCTGCCCACCGGCCCGCTGCCCACCAGCGTCAGCCAGGCCCGCTCCGCCGACGACGACGCCTGCTCCGACCTCACCTTCGGCTGACACCGCGGCCGACCGGCACCCGACCACCACAGGGGACAGCAGCGATGGACCCGCTCTCCGGACACGGCCCCACCCAGCAGGACCGCGCCGACTTCGAGTACGCCCTCGGCCGGGCCCTCGCCGACCCCGCCGTGCGCGCCGCACTGGCCGGCGACCGCGCCCAGGACGCCCGGCTGCGGGCCCTCGCCCGGCAGCGCACCGCGGAGATCCTGGCCGCCGCCGAACCCGAGTACCTGACGTACCGTCGGCTCCGCGAGGCCGCGCCCGACGCGCCCGGCGCCGCCCCCGAGCCCGGCGAACGGCTCTCCGGCTGGTTCGGCGCGCTCGCGCTGGTGGTGCCGATCGTCACCGGCAGCGCCGCCGCCGTGTTCTTCCTGCTCGCCGCCCTCATCGGCCTGTCCGGCCCGCACGCCGCCTCCGCCGACGTGCTGCGCACCGTCGCCTGGAGCACCGTCGCCGCCGCCGTCGCCAGCGCCGTGATCGGCCTGCTCGGCCTGCTGTTCAGCGCCGCCCGCCAACGCGCCGTGCCCCCCGAGGACCCGCGCCGCGCCGAGGAGCTGTCCGACGCCCGCACCGCCTGGCGCACCGCCCTGCTGCACCGCGGCCTGGTGCCCTTCCTGCTGGCCGGACTGCGCCCCGCCGACTGAGCGATATCGGGTCGATATCGGGGTGATGACGTGCCCTTCTATCGTCGGTCGGGCAGGCGGCCCCGAAGCGCGGGCCGCCCCGGGCACGGGGAGGGCGACGCCATGGAGTTCCGGATTCTCGGTCCGGTCCACCTGCTGGCCGACGGCCGGGAGGACACACTCAGCGGCACCAAGCAGCGGACGATGTTCGCCGCACTGGTCCTGGCCGAGGGCCGGGCGGTGTCGGACGAGCACCTCGGGCGGATGCTCTGGGACGACCGCCCGCCCGGCACGGCCGCCGCGCAGATCCACACCTACGCCTCGCGGATCCGGCGACGGGTCGGCCCGGACGTCCCGCTGGTCCGGATCCGGTCCGGCTACCGGATGCTCGCCCCGCACGTGCCCTGCGACCTCACCGCCTTCGGCGACCTCTCCGGCCAGGGCTTCCGGGCGCTGCGCGAACAGCGCTTCGAGGAGGCCGCCGAACACCTGCGGGCCGCCCTGGAGTGCTGGAACGGCGAGGCACTGGCCGATGTGACGGACCACCTGGCCGCCGCCGAGCGCCCGCGCCTGGAGGAAACCCGACTCGCGGCCCTGGAGGCCCGCATCGAGGCCGACCTGATCACCGGCCGACACCGCCGACTGATCTCCGAACTGACCGGCCTGGTCGCCCGCCACCCGATGCGCGAACGCTTCCGGGCGCTGCTGATGACGGCGCTGTTCCGCTCCGAACGGCAGGCCGAGGCGATGTCGCTCTACCTGGACGGGCGACGCCTGCTCGTCGACGAACTCGGCGTCGAGCCCGGGAAGTTGCTGGCCCGGACGTACCAGGAGATCCTGAACGGCGAGGTGCGGACCGTCATGCCGCACCGGCCTGCGCACTGACCTCCGGGCCGGTGCGGAAAGTGAGCAGCCGGGCCCCCGCGCCGAACGCCACGGCGAGCAACTCCTCGGCCGGATAAGGGTCGAGGACCGGCGGCGGCTCCAGCAGCAGCCGGTGCAGGCGGACCAGCAGCGCCCGCAGCGCCGTGCGCAGCCACAGCGGCCCGACCGCCACGCCGGCCGACCAGAGCGAGAGGCAGGCCGCCGCGGCGTACAACGTCTCGTAGGCGGCGGCCAGTTCACAGCCCGTCGGACTTCCCTCCGGCTCGGTCGGCAGCTCGGCCATCCGCCGGTGCAGCTCGTCGCCCGCCGCCAGCAAGGACTTCGCCAGGCTCTGCACCTCCGCCCCGGCAGCCTCCAGCGCCGGACCGTCGACCAGCCCGGGCAGCGCCTGGACGGGGCTGCACCCGCCCCGGGGGCGCGCCTCCGATCCGGACCCGCCCTTGTCCGCGTCCGCGTCCTCGTCCTCGTTCGCGACGGGCAGCGGAGCACCCAGCCGAAGGGCCTCGGCCAGGCCCGGACCGTCCACTGCCTCGGACGCGAACCCGTGGACCAACCAAGGGAATTGGGCGACCACGGCGCCGCGCAGCCGCTCCGCCCCCGCCGCCCGGACGGCCGCCGGGCGGGCCAGCGCGGACGTCGCCTCGACGACCAGCGCCGGCACCAGCGCCGACACCACCGGCAGGGTGAGCTCCGCCTCGGCGGGCAGCACGTGCGCACTGCGGGCCGCCAGCCGGGTGGCCGCCTCGGCGGCCCCGATCAGCGCCGCGGCCCGGCCCAGCGCGTGCGCGTCGGCCGCCCCGACCGGGCCGTCGCGCAGCGCCTCCCGCAGAGCCCGCTCACCGGCGTCCAGGTTCCACGCCCAGCCCACCACGTGCAGTGCCAACGGGCCCGCGCCGACAGCGGCCGGGTCGTGGTTCACCAGCGCCCGCAGGGTGCTCGCGGTACGGGCCGCGAACGGCGTGAGAGCGTCGGCGGGGTGCGGCTCGGAACCACTGGTCATCGCCGGCTCCTTCGGGCAGCGGGGCAGCTGCCCCCACCCTGCCCCGACGGTCTATACACCGCCGATACCGCCCCGCCGACCGGTCCTCACAGCACCGCCAACTCCTGTTCCACCAGCCCGAGATCGCGATCCGCACCACTGTCCCGGAACAACCCGGCGGCCCACTCCAACCGCACCCGGGCCTCCTCGACCCGGCCCAGCGCGACAGCGGCCCGCCCGAGCGCCGCACCCACCCGGCCCTCGACCACGACGGCCCCGGTCCGGCCGGCCAGCTCCAGGGCGCCCAGCAGCTCGGCGTGCGCCTCGCCCGCCCGTCCGCGCCGCAGCATCGTCTCGCCCAGGCCGAGCCGGGCATGGACGGAGCCCAACAGGTCGCGCCTGGCCGTCACCACCCGGAGCACCACCTGGAGTGCGCGCTCCGCCTCCTCGAACCGCTCCAACGCCAACAGGGCCCGGGCGTAACGGAAGTGGACCTGCGCGGTGACCCCGGTCTCCCCGATCCGCCGGGCGACCGCCACCGCCTGCTCGGCGTACCCCAGCGCCGCCCCGGGCCGCCCGAGGTCCAGCTCGCCCTGCGCCAGGAAGCCGAGCACGTGCGCCTCGCAGGACAGGTCGCCCACCGCCCGGAACAGCCCGACGGCCTCGGTGAGCCGCGCCCGCGCCGAGACCAGATCGCCCTGGACACGGTCCAGCACGGCCAGCGATCGCACCGCCAGGGCCCGCCCGTGCTCCTCCCCGATCTGCGCGAACAGGGCCTGCGCCCGGAGCAGCGGTTCGGCGGCCGAGAGGTGCCGGATGCCGATCCAGCGTTCGCCCAGCGACTCCAGCACCGCGGCCTCGCCGCGCAGGTTCCCGGCCGCCCGGGTCGCGGCCAGCGCGCGGTCGCAGCAGAACTGCCAGTCGTCCAGGTACTCCCTGGTCTCGAACAGCACGACGGTGCAGCTCAACAGGTCCCAGGCCAGCTCGTCCCGCTCCAGCCGGGCGGCCTGGTCGATCGCCGCGATCAGCGACAGCCGCTCCGCCTCGAACCACTCCAGCGGATCCGCCGTCAACTCCTCCAGCAGCTGCGGGTCCAGCTCCAGGCGCGGGGTGGAGCCGTGGATCAGCGCGAAGTCGCCGCCGTACTCCGCCCGGTGGGCATGCTCGGCGACGGTCAGCCAGCCGCGCAGCGCCCGGTCCAGGCTCCGCGCCCGCTCGTCCTCGCTCTCCTCCGCCCGGAGCCGCTCGCGGGCGAACAGGCCCAGCAGATTCTGCATGCGGAAACGCAGCTGACCGGTGCCGTCGGTGCCGGTGACCTCCAGCAGCTGGACGTCCACCAGGTGTTCCAGCAGCCGTTCCGCCTCGAACGGGTGAACGTCGAGCAGCGCGGCGGCCGTCCAGACCGTCACGTCGGGCGCCTCCAGCAGCGCGAGGCGGCGGTACAGCCGGGCCGCGTCCGGCGCCAACTGCCGGTAGCTGACCGCGAATCCGGCCCGGACCTGGGCCTCGCCCCGGCTCAGCTCGTCCAGTCGGCGGCGCTCGTCGGCCAGCCGGGCCACCAGGTGACGCACGCTCCAGTGCGGCTTCGACGCCAGCCGGGCCGCGGCGATCCGCAGCGCCAGCGGCAGCCGGTCGCACAGCTCGGCCAGCCGTTCGGCCTGCTCCGGGTCGGCCGCGATCCGGTCCTCGGGGACGATCCGACCCAGCAGCGCGACCGCCTCCGCCGGTGGCAGCACGCCGAGTTGGACGCGCACCGCGCCGTAGCGGAGCATCAGCTGCTCCATCGGCTCGCGGCCGGTGACGACCACGCAGCACTGCCCGGTGCCGGGCAGCAACGGGTCGATCTGCGCCGCCGAACGGGCGTTGTCCAGCACCACCAGGACCCGGCGGCCGGCCAGCAGGCTGCGGTACAGCTCGGTGCGTTCGCCGGTGTCGGCGGGGATCTGCTCGCTCGGTACGCCAAGGGCGCGCAGGAAGCGGCTCAGCACGTCGGCGGCCCTGGTCGGCTCGCGGGTCTCGTCGTGGCCGCACAGGTCGACGTACAGCCGGCCGTCCGGGAAGCGGGCGGCGACCCGGTGCGCCCAGTGCACGGCGAGGCCGGTCTTGCCGACGCCCGCGACGCCGGTGATCAGGCCGATGCCGGGCGGCTGCTCCTCCGAACGGCCCTCGGCCAGCCGGTCGAGCGTCGCGGTCTCGGCGGCCCGGCCGGTGAAGGCCGGCACGTTCGGCGGCAGGAAGGACGGCGTCGGCTGTGCGACGGCGAGCGGAGGCGGAGGCGGAGGCGAATTCGGGGCCGGTTGCGGGGCCGGTGCGGGTGCCGGTTGCGCGCCGTCGTCGCGCAGGCCGAGCGCGGGGTCGTCGCGCAGGCCGAGCGCGGGGTCGTCGCGCAGGCCGAGCGCGGGGTCGTCGCGCAGGATCGCGTCGTGCAGGCGGGCCAGGTCGGGGCCGGGCTCCAGGCCGAGTTCCTCGACGGACCGCCGGCGGCCCTCGCGGAAGGTCTCCAGTGCCTCCGCCCGCCGCCCGGCCCGGTACTGGGCCCGCATCAGAACGTGCCGGGCACGCTCGCGCAGCGGGTGCTCGCGGACCACCGGCGTCAGTCCCCCGATCACCTCCAGCTGCCGTCCGAGCGCGAGGTCGATCTCGGCGAGCGCCTCCAGGCAGGACACCCGCGTCTCCTCCAGGCGGCCCGCCTCGTCCTCGACCTGCCGCCCGGCGACGCCCTCCGCCACCGGCCCGCGCCACAGGCCGAGCGCACGCGCGTACAGCACGCCGGCCTCGGCGGTGCGCCGGCCGGTGGCCGCCTGCTCGGCCTGCCGGACCAGTTCCTGGAAGACCAGCAGGTCGATCCGGTGGCCGGCCGAGTTGAGCTGGTACCCGGGGTGGACGGTGGAGATCAGGGCGTCGCCGCAGCCCTGCGCGCGGAAGACCTTGCGCAGGCCCGCGACGCAGATGGCCACCTGGGTGCGGGCGGTGGCCGGCGGGTCCCCCTGCCACACCGCCTCGACCATCGCGTCCACCGACACCACGGTGTCCGGGGACAGCAACAGCAGGGCCAGGATGGCACGTTGGCGCGGACCTCCGACGGCCGTACGCCGACCGTCCGTGACGACGGACAGCGGGCCCAGCAGGCCGAACTCGATCCGCACGGCCACCCGATCCCCCGTTCGCCGGACGTCCCTCCCCGATGCGTGCGCCCCGCGTGGGAGGAAGCAGCACGCTCCCTCCCACAGTCGATCACAGTACCGGCGTCCCTCGGGGCCGCTACGCCCGGCTGCTCGCCAGGTCCGGCGGGCGGATCCGCAGCGCCGCCGAGGCCGGGGGCAGAGCCGCGACCAGCGCGAGCAGCAGGGCCAGGCCGGTGGAGTCCGGCCGGCGCACCCCACGGCAGGGCCGTGCGCGAGCGTGCCGGGCAGATCGTGATCGATTGGGCTATCGGCCGTCTACACGCGCCCTATATCGGATCGGGGACCGCCCGGTCGGGGACCGCCCGGTCGGGGATGCGGGTCAGCGTGCGGATCGGGCGGGCCAGCAGCAGCGCGGCGGCGCTGAGGACGGAGACGGCGAGGCCGGCCAGCAGCACGGACGTGGTGCCGAAGGCGTGGGTGGCGGGCCCGGCCAGCGCGGAGCCGATCGGATAGAGGCCCACGGACCCCGCCACCTCGTAGGCGTGGACCCGGTTGAGGACCTCGCCGGGCACCTGGGTCTGCACGCTGGTCGCCCACATGACGCCCCAGACGCCGATGCCCGCACCGACGCAGACCTGGGCGGCGGCGAGCAGCCAGACCGGCGCATCGAGGGCCAGCGCCAGCGGATAGAGCGGGTAGGCGAACATCGCGACGGCGCCCGCCGCCAGCGGACGGACCGGCTTCCAGCGGATCGCGATCAGGCCGCCCACCACCGTCCCCGCCCCGAGCGCGCAGTTGACCAGGCCGAACGCCGTCGCGCCGTACCGCGGGACGATCAGCCCGGCGGCCAGGGAGAGTTGCGGGCCCCAGGCGAGGACCGCGTAGAACATCCAGATCAGGATCACGCCCCACAGCCAGCTCCGGGCCCGGAACTCCCGCCAGCCGACCACCAGGTTGCGCCACAGCCCGTCCCCGGCCGGCGGCGCGGGCACCTTGCCGAGGCGCAGCGCGAACAGGCAGCTCGCACTGGTCGCGTAGGCGAGCGCGGAGATCGCCATCACCCAGCCCGTCGAGCCGAACCCGACCAGCACACCGGCCAGCGCGGGCCCGCCCAGGCCGGTGATCGCCTCGGACGTCCGCAGCACCCCGTTGGCGCCCTGCACGTCCCGGGCGATCAGCGGCACGGTCGACGAAGCGCCGGGCTGGAACAGGGCGTTGGCGGTGCCCGCCACCGCCAGCAGTGCGTACAGCTGCCACAGGTGGTCGATGCCGTGCAGGAAGAGCACGGCGAGCAGAACGTGCGCGGCGAGGTTGGCCAGGTCGGCGACGATCATCATCCGGCGGGCCGTGAACCGGTCGGCGAGCACCCCGCCGAACAGCACCAGCCCGGCGAACGGGCCGACCAGGAACGCCATCGCGTACCCGGCGGTGTCCAGGCCGCGGCCGCTGCCGACCAGACCGGCCGAGACGGCGACCGGCAGCATCGCCCAGCTGAGCAGGCCCGCGCTGCGGGCGGTGAACCAGTAGCGGAAGTTGCGGGACCAGATCGCCGGCTCGGCGGCGGCGACGGCCCGGGCAGGGGCGGGACTGTCGGTGGTGGTTGCGGGCGTGTCGGTGTCGGTGTCGGTGTCGGTGTCGGTGTCGGTGAGGCAGTCGGACACGGGCGGTTCAGTCCTTCAAGTCCATTGGGGCAGCGGCGAGTTGTGCGCGGAGAGCGGCGTTCTCGGCCTCCAGCCGGGCAAGGCGCTCCTGGACCGGTGCGAGGGCGTGGTCGAGTTCGGCCGCGGTGAAGCGCGGGGTGATGTGGTTGGGGCAGTTCCAGGCGAACGCCTCCACCCGGACGGTGACGACCTGTTCGACCCGGCCGTCGGTGCGCGGCGACGCGAGGCGCGCGACCAGCTCCGGGTGCCGGTCGGCGGGGACGGCGGTGGCCCGGCCGAACAGCTTGAGCCGGGCCTGCCGGGCCTGGTCGAGGAAGAACAGCGACACCCGGTCGTCGGCCCGCAGGTTGCCGGTGGTCAGGTACTGCCGGTTGCCGCGGACGTCCAGGTAGCCGAGGGTGTGCCCGTCCAGCACGTGCACGAAGCCGGGCGGGCCGCCCCGGTACTGCAGGTAGGGCCAGCCGTTCTCGTTGACCGTGCCGACCAGGAACCCGTCGAGCCCGCGGATGAACGCGGCGGCGCTGTCGGTGAGCGGCTCCGGCTCCGCGGCGGATTCCCGCACTCGGCGGCCGGCCGCGGCGGCGCTGCCGAACTCCTGCTGGACGCGGCGCACCGACGGCGTGGACGCCAGCAGGTCGTAGCGGCTCATGCGGCGGGGTCCGGGCGTGCAGGCAGCAGCGGCACGGTGTCACCTCGGGGTGTCGGCGCGGTCGGTGCGCCCACCGTACGGAGGCGGACTGTACGCAGCCCTGCAGCCGGGCCAGAGGCTCCCGCACCCACGCCGACCTGCTGATACGGCCTTTCAGCGGCCCGAACCGGCAGTACGGCGGAAGGACCGGAACTGCCGCTCAGCGCAGCCGGGTGACCCCCATCGCGCGGGACAGCCGCAGCGCCTCCCGCCAGTGCCCGACCGCGAGGCCCGGCGCGCCGAGTGCGGACTGTGCGCGGCCGAGCCCCAGCAGGGCCCGCGCCTCGCCCGGCAGGTGGCCGGTCTCGCGGTGCACGGCGAGTGCCTCGCGGCCGCTGTCGAGTGCCGCCCGGGGCTGGTCCAGCCTGGTCCGGACGCAGGTCAGAGCGGTCAGCGCGTTGCCTTCGAGCATGCGGAAACCGGCCGAACGGGTGAGTCGGAGAGCGCTTTCCACATGCTGGAGGGCGGCCTCGGGGTCGGTGTCGGCGCGGGTGGTGGCCAGGCCGATCAGCGCGACGGCCTGCGGGTGGCGGTCGTCGGCGGCCTCGGCCAGCCGCAGCGCCTCCCGGTACCCGGCGACCGCGTCGGCCCGCCGGTGGCCGCGTTCCTGGGCGGCGGCCAGCGCGAGCCGGGCGTTCGCCTCCAGCGCGGGCTGCCGCACCGTGCGGGCGGCGGTGAGCGCGGCCCTGGCGAGCAGCCGGCCGGCGGCGGGGTCCCCGAGGTCGGTGCGCGCGCCGGACAGGACGGTCAGCGCCACCGCCTCGCTGAACGTGTTGCCGGTGCTGCGGTGCACGGGCAGCGTCGCGTCGAGCAGCCGGACGGCGTCGGCGGGGCGGCCCAGGGCCCGGCGGACGGCGGCCAGGTTGGTGCGGGCGACGGCCTCCTCGGTGACGGCGCCGCGCTCGCGGTGCAGCCGGGCGGCCCGGGTGAAGTGCTCGGCGGCCTGCTGGAGCCGGCCGAGCTTCCCGCAGATCAGCCCCAGGACGGTCAGGTCGTCCGGGTGCCCGACCCCGGCCGGGGTGAACTGCGGTACGGCGCGCGGGCGTTCGACCAGTCGGCGGGCGGCGACGGGGAACCCGGTCTCGCAGGCCTGCCGAACGACGGCGGTCACGTCCCCGTCCGGCTCGGCCTCCGCCAGGTACCAGTCGTACAGCCGCTGCCGCGCGGCGTCCGCCTCCTGAGGCTCGCTCAACTCCCGGGCGTGGGCGCGCAGCAGACCGGGGAGCGCGTACCGGCCGGCGGGGTGCTCGCGCAGCAGGTGCGCGTCGGCGAGGGTGCGCAGCAGCGCGGCGGCCCCGGCGGGGTCGGTGTCGGCGAGCGCGGCGGCCCCGTCCGCGGTGGTGTCCGGGCCGGGGAGCAGCCCGAGCAGCCGGTACAGCCGCCGCGCGGGCTCGGGCAGCGCCCGGTACGAGAGGTCGAACGCGGCCCGGACGGTCTCCCAGGCATCGCCCTCGACGTGCGGCAGCACGTCGCCGGCCGGCCCGGCGCAGTACTCGGCGAGCGTGCCGTCGCGGGCGACCAGCTCGGCCCCGACGGCGCGGACGGCCAGCGGCAGGCCGCCGCACAACTCGACCAGGCGGCGAGCGGCATCCGGTTCGGCGGCGGTCCGGCACCCGCCGACGACGCTGCCGAGCAGCTCGCACGCCTCCTCCGGGCCGAGCGGGTCCAGGGTGACGCGGCGGGCCCCGTCCCCGGCGACCAGCCCGGTCAGCCGGTCGCGGCCGGTGACCACGACGGCGCTGCCGCGCGCGCCCGGCAGCAGCGGCCGGACCTGCTCCGGGTCGCGGGCGTTGTCCAGCACGACCAGCACGCGCCGGTCGGCGAGCAGCGTCCGGTAGAGCGCGGCGGCCTCGTCCGGGTCGGCGGGCAGCCGGTCGGGCGGGGTGCCGAGGGCGCGCAGGAACCGGGCGAGCACCTCGGCGGGCCGCAGCGCGGGCCGCACGGAGTGGCCGCGCAGGTCGACGTACAGCTGCCCGTCGGGGAAGTGCTCGCGGCGGGTGTGCGCCCAGTGCACGGCGAGCGCGGTCTTGCCGACGCCCGGCGGGCCGACCACCGTCACCAGCCGCGGCCGCGGGCCGGGGACGATCAGCGTGTCGAGGGCCCGGAGTTCGGCGCGGCGGCCCAGCAGCGGGCCGGCCTCGGCGGGCAGCTGCTTGGGGCTCTCCGCCCGTACCGGAGACGGGAGTTGGCGGCGCAGCACGCGCAGCTGGGCGTCCTCGACCTCCGGGCCCGGGGCGATGCCGAGCTCCTCGTCGAGGCGTTCGCGCAGGCGGTGGAACACGTCGAGCGCGGCGGCCTGTTCGCCGTCGCCGGCCAGCGCCAGGATCAGCCGGGCGTGCAGCCCTTCGTGCAGCGGCTCGGCGTGCGCCAGCTCCCACAGCTGCGGGACGGCGTCGGCGGGCCGGTGCAGCAGCAGCGCGGTATCGGCGTACAGCAGGGCGGCGCGGATCCGCCGTTCACCCGCCGCGACGGCGGCCGGGTGGCGGCGCAGCGTCGGATCGCCGTCGGCCAGCACCGGACCGCGCCACCAGCGCAGCGCCCGGGCCAGCGTCTCGTGCAGGGCGCCCGGGTCGGGCGCGTGGTGGGTGCAGACGGTACGGGCCAGCAGGGCGTCGAAGCGCCCGAGGTCGGTGTCCTGCGGCCCGGCCGCCAGCCGGTAGCCGACCGGGGTGCGGACGACGGCGTCACCGCCGAGCAGGCGGCGGGCCTGGCTCACGTACGTGTGGACCAGGCTCTGCTGCGACTCCGGCGGCCCGTCCGGCCACAGCGTGTCGGAGATCTCCCGCAGGGTGGCGGGCTCGGGATGCTTGAGCGCCAGCAGGCCGAGCAGCCGCCGCAGCATCGGGCCGGTGACGGGGACGGGCCCGCCGCCGCGCCGCAGCTCCAGCGGCCCGAGGAGCAGCAGGCGCGGCCCGGAATCCGCCGACTCGCCCGCCGGCTCGGCGAGTTCGGCCAACTCCTTCGGGGTCAGCGCGAGCGCCTCGGCCAGCTGCCGGAGGGTGCCCGGCCGGGGCTGCCGCACCCGGCCCTGTTCGAGGTCGCGCAGCGCCCGGGCGCTCAGCCCGGCCCGCTCGGCGACGGCCTGCTGGCTGAGCCCGGCCCGGCGGCGCAGCGCCCGCAGGCGGGGGCCGAACGGCGTCCCGGCTTCCGGTGTCGCCACTGCCACGGCTTCCCCCTCCTCCGACCCGAGGCACAGTGTGGCCGGGCCGTCCACGCCGGGCAAGGGAGCCCGACGCGGGAGCGGGCGGGCCGGTCAGCCGGTCGGCCCGACATCCCATCAGGACGAGTCGGGTCGAACTTCACGCGCAGTACGGTAGCTCTCACACTGCCCTCGTACTGCACGGGCGTCGAAACACCAGGAGCCGCGACCATGGCCACCCCCGTCGTCAAGGCGCTCCCCGAACCGCCCGGCCTGCTCCACCTTCCCGACCTGCTCCACCTTCCCGACCTGCTCCACCTTCCCGACCTGCTCCACCTTCCCGACCTGCTCGACCTCGTCGCCGCCTGGACCCCGCAGCCATGACCGACGCGCCCGTGATCCGCAGCGACGTCCCCGGCTCGTTCCCCTGGGGCGTGTTCCACGAGCGCCACCCGAAGCTCGTCCGACAACTCCTCGACGCCCTGCCGTACGGCCCCGCGGAGCGCGCCGGAATCGAACGGCTGCTGGCCGAGAGCACCACCGGCGTCCTCGAACCGCTGCCGGAGCACGCCCACGACCACGCCCAGTGGCTGGAGTGGGGACGAGGCCTGTGGGGCCGCCCCTGGGGCGAGGCGCCGTTCCTGTGGGCGGAGAGCTACTTCTACCGCCGACTCCTGGAAGCCACCGGCTACTTCCGCCCCGGCACCTGGCAGGGCATCGACCCCTTCGCCCCGTTCAAGAACGCCGAACTGGCCGGGCCGGCCGTGGACGAGGAACTGGCCGCCCTCAGCGCACTCGACGCCCTGCCGGGCCCCCGCCGCTCCGCCGCCCTGCTGTCCTCCGCCCTGTGGGGCAACCGCGCCGACCTGAGCTTCCAACTCACCGCCGGACGCCCGACCGCCCCGTCCGACCTGGTCGCCGACGACAGCGCCCTCCTGTGGTCCGCCCTGGAACACACCCCCGGCGGCCGGGTCTGCCTGGTCGCCGACAACGCCGCCCGGGAACTGCTCCCCGACCTGGTGCTGATCGACCACCTCCTGCACACCGGCCTGGCGGCCCAGGTCGTCCTCTACGTGAAACCGCAGCCGTACTACGTCTCCGACGCCACGACGGCCGACACCCTCGCCGCCCTCGAACGCCTCCGCACCGCCCCCACGGACGCCGCCGCGACGATCGGCCGCCGGCTCCGGCAGGCCATGACCGACGACACCCTCGCCGTCCGCACCCACCCCTTCTTCTGCGCCCCGCTCCCGTTCCGCGACCTGCCCACCGACCTCCGCACCGAGCTCACCGGCGCCACCATGACGATCCTCAAGGGCGACCTCAACTACCGCCGCCTGGTGGACGACCGCCTCCACCCACCCACCACCCCCTTCCCCGAAACGGTCACCCACTTCCCGTCCCCCGTCACCACCCTGCGCACCCTGAAGTCGGACGTCCTCGTCGGCATCGCCGCCACCACCCTGACCCGGCTGGACAGTTCAGCCCCCACCTGGCGGACCGACGGCCGCCACGCCCTGATCCAGTGCCACCCGACCGCCGCCCCGGCCCGAGGCAACCCCGAGAAATGACAGAAAGCCCCAGGTCATTGACCTGGGGCTTTTCTTGTGGAGCGGGCGACGAGAATCGAACTCGCGCTCTAAGCTTGGGAAGCTCATGTTCTACCATTAAACTACGCCCGCATATGACGAACCGTCAGGAACGGATCGATCAAGCACCACTGTACCCCATGCGACAGGGTGGTCGTGGCGGGTTTCGGGTGGCGGCGAGCCTGGTGGGTGGTGTCCGGTTGGTCCCCTAATGTGGCGCTGTCGGCGGAACTGTGGGAAGGGGACCGATGGAGCAGCGCACCCTGGTTCGTTGTGCGGAGGGGCATCTGTTCGGTACGGCGGCGTTTCCGATGCAGCAGTTGCAGGCGGGGCGGTTGGGGCCGGGGCGGCTGTTGCGGTGCCCGCGGTGCGGGCGGTTGCGGAATTCGGTGCCGGCTGACGTGTCGGAGCTCTCGGCGTCCCAACTGGGGCGCTCCGCGCGGCGGTAGGCGGTCCGGTCGGCGGTCCGGCAGGGGGTCCGGTCGGGGGTCCGGTGGCGATCGGGGCAGGTCCGCGGGGCGGATGCTTTTGGGCGGCCCGCCCCGTGGCACGTACCCTCGGTGGCGTGCTGCTCTCTGACAACGACATCCGTAGTGAGATCGACAAGGGGCGGGTCGTCATCGACCCGTACGACCCGTCGATGGTCCAGCCGTCGAGCATCGACGTCCGCCTCGACCGGTTCTTCCGGGTCTTCGAGAATCACCGCTACCCGCACATCGACCCCTCCGAGGAGCAGCCGGACCTGACCCGACTGGTCGAACCGGAGGGCGATGACGCGTTCGTCCTGCACCCGGGCGAGTTCGTGCTGGCGTCCACCTACGAGGTGATCACGCTGCCGAACGACGTGGCCTCGCGCCTGGAGGGCAAGTCCAGCCTGGGCCGACTCGGCCTGCTGACGCACTCGACCGCGGGCTTCATCGACCCGGGCTTCAGCGGCCACGTGACGCTGGAGCTGTCGAACGTGGCGACGCTGCCGATCAAGCTGTACCCGGGGATGAAGATCGGCCAGCTGTGCCTGTTCCGGCTCTCCTCGCCGGCCGAGCACCCGTACGGCTCGGCGCGCTACGGCTCGCGGTACCAGGGCCAGCGCGGCCCGACGCCGTCCCGCTCGTTCCAGAACTTCCACCGCACCGAGGTCTGAGCCTCGTCGGCAGAGCAGTCGGACCAGGACAAGGGCCGGCCCCGCAGTCGCGGGGCCGGCCCTTCTCGTACCAGGTCAGGCGCGCTTGGGGCTGGTCCGGGCGACCAGCTCGGCGCCGTCCGCGGAGAGCTTCAACTCCGTGCGCAGCTCGGCGAGTTCGCCGAGGTGGTGGAGGTGGGTGCCGCCGCAGGGGATCTCCGCGGCGCCGTCCGGGAGGTCGGCGTGCCAGCGGCGGCGGGCGGTGAGTTCGGGGCCGGGGACGTCGATCCGGACGGCCGCATCGGCGGCGACCCAGGCGGCCAGCCGGGCGTTGACGTCCTCGGTGAGGGCGGGCAGCGCGTCGGCGAGGGCGGGGAGCTCCTCGGTGGCGTCGACGGTGAAGCCCTTCTTCTTCAGCGACTTGCCGATCCGGTAGGTGTCGGTGCTGGCCTCGGTGTCCATCACCGAGGTGTCCATGGCGAGGCTGTCGAAGTCCGGGTGGCCGAAGGCGTCGGAGCGGCCCGGGTCCTTGCGCCAGCGCGGCGCGAGCGCGGCGTTCAGGGCGAGCGCCAGCAGGTGGCAGCCGGTGTGCGCGGCGGACAGCAGCGCGCGGCGCTCGGCGTCCACGGCGAGTTCGGCGGTGCGGCCGACGGCCTCCGGGCCGAGCGCGCCGGCCGGCAGCACGTGCAGCACCAGCCAGGACCACTCCTCGTCGCCGCGCCGGACCGGGATGTCGGCGCCGGCCGCGAACTCGCCGGCCGGGCCGTGGCCGCCGGTGAGGCAGTCGACGACGGGGTGCGCGGTGCCGTCGACGGTGAGGGTGCCGAGGTCGGCGGGCTGGTCGGGCCAGGTGTGGTCGACCGGGTGGAACGGGGTGGCCTCGGTGACCACGGCGGTGCGCCCGTCCGGCAGGGTGTGCACGGCGAGGATCGGCGAGGCGCCGGTCACCGCCCCGGCCGGGAAGCTGACGTGGGTGGTGGGCAGGCTCATGCGCGGGCTCCGGACGGGATCTGAGGGTGGGCCGAACACCCCACCCTACAAAAATCCCACCACCCGGACGGCCGCGGTCCCGGGCCGGTCGGGCCTCAGCCCAGCGTGGGCAGCTTGATCAGCACCAGCAGCGCGATCAGCTGCACCGCCGCCGCCCCGGCGGCCTTGCCCCAGGGCAGGTCGTGGATCCGCCGCACCAGGATGGTCAGCAGCGCCGCGCAGCCCACCCAGGTCGCCCAGCCGACGGCCTGCACCACCATGTTGTGCTCGGGCAGGAACAGCGCCAGCAGCAGCCGCGGCGCGTCGGTGGTCCAGCTGACCAGCACGGACAGGCCGACCGTCGACTGCCACGGGCCGTCGCCGCCGAACTGCCGGGCCAGCGCGTAGGTGACGGCGCTCAGGATGCCGCCGGCCACGGTGAAGCCGACCGCGGCGCCGCCGATCGCCCACAGCGCGACCGCGAAGGTGGAGTGCACCACCTGGTCGTAGGTGCTGTCGAGGGCGAACACCGCGAGCGCGCCGTACAGCAGCGACACCGTCAGCGCGGGCAGCCACACCTGGTGGTCGCGCATCCGGTCGAAGGTGGCGCTCGGACGGCGGTAGATCCCGGCGAGCAGCTCCCGCCAGGGCAGTCGCGGCCCGCCGAGGTGCGGCGCGGCCTGCCCGCCGGCCCGGTACACGGCGACGTTGTCCTCGACCGGGTAGCCGCCCTGGTCGTACTGCTGCTGCCCGTACGGCTCGCCGTACCCCGCGTCGTACGGCTCGTACGGTCCGTCGTACGGCTGCTCGCCGACCGCGAAGGCCCTGGTGTGACCGGGCTGGTCGCCGCCGTAGCCGTCGCCGGGGTACCCGGGGGTCGGGGCGGTGAAGTACTCGGGGCCGCCGGTGGGCGCGCCGCGGTACGGGTCACCCTGCGGGGTACCCGGTTGGGGTGCCGTCCAGCCGTGCCGGGGGTCGGCGCCCCGTCCGTCGTCGTGTCGATTGCCAGCCACGGCACGACGGTACCCGCAAGGGCTGACCCGCCGTCGGGTGATCATGACGGCGGGGCCGGATTGCAGCCGTCCTGTGACGCGGCCCGCCCGGCACCGCAGGGAAGGCACGGCGCGGCCGCCCGGCACCGCCGAAAGCACAGCGCGGCCGCGCAGCAGGCGTCCGGAACGCCCTGCGCGGCCGCGCGGGAGAGCGTGGGGTCAGCCGGCGACGCGGCTGCCGGGCGCGTGCACCGCGGCGGCGTTGCTCAGGCCGGCCTCACAGCCGCCGGGGCCGGCGGACAGGCGCACGGCGCCGACCGGCAGGCGGGTGCCGCAGGCGATCCGCAGGCCGTTGGAGAGCTCGTTCTCGGCCTCCAGGGTGGCGCCGTCGCCGATCACCACGCCGTCCAGCGAGCAGCGCTCACCGATCTCGGCGAAGGCGCCGACGATGGAGTCCTTGACGTACGCGCCGGCCTTGATCCGGGCGCCCTGGAGCACCACGCTGCCCTCGACGATGGCGCCGGCGGCGATCTCGGCGCCCGCGGAGACCACGGTGCCGGAGCTCAGCACGGCGGCCGGGTCGACCTGCGAACCGGTCAGCAGCAGGGCCTCGCCGGTCGGGCCGGGGACGGCCGGGGAGTCGACCTTGCCGAGCACCAGGTCGGCGGAGCCGCGGACGAACGCGGCCGGGGTGCCGAGGTCCAGCCAGTACGAGGTGTCGACGACGCCGCGCAGCAGCGCGCCGGTGGCGAGCAGCTCGGGGAAGGTCTCGCGCTCGACGGACACCTCGCGGCCGGTCGGAATGCGGTCGATCACCGAACGGGTGAAGACGTAGCAGCCGGCGTTGATCTGGTCGGTGACGATCTGCTCGGGGGTCTCGGGCTTCTCCAGGAAGGCGAGCACCCGGCCGTCCTCGTCGGTCGGGACCAGACCGAAGGCGCGCGGGTCGGCCACCCGGGTGAGGTGCAGGGTGACGTCGGCGCCGGAGGCGGTGTGCGCGTCGCGCAGGCCGGCGATGTCCAGGCCGGACAGGATGTCGCCGTTGAAGATCAGCACCGGCTCGTCGGGGCCGCAGGTCAGGCCGGCCGCGGCGTTGCGGATGGCGCCGCCGGTGCCCAGCGGCTCGTCCTCGGTGAGGTAGACCAGTTCGAGGCCGTACGGGCTGCCGTCCTTGAAGTGGTCGACGAAGACGTCGGCCAGGTAGGAGGTGGCGAGCACCACGCGGGTGACACCGGCGGCCGCGGCACGGGCCAGCTGGTGGGCGATGAACGGGACACCGGCCACGGGCAGCATGGGCTTCGGCGTGTGCGTGGTCAACGGGCGCAGCCGCGTGCCCTTGCCGCCGACCAACATGATCGCCTCGGTCATGTCCTATCTCCCCTGGTCAGATTCCGGCGGCCCGGCTCGACAGGGTCCGGTGCGCTCGCTCGGTGACTGTGTCGGGCCAGCATCAGGTGGCCTTCGACGGAACCGGCTATTTCCCGGTCCCGCCGCATACTCTATTTGCTCGAACAGCGTGTCAAACCCACTGCCCCCGTCGGGCAGGTGTGCGGGCGGGGCCCAGCCCCTAGGGCAACAACCAGGAACGCTTGGCGGCCGTTCCGGCGTCGGCGCCGCCGGATCCGTTCAGTCGGGCGACGGCGGTGGCGGGCAGGGCCTGGTCCCAGACCTGCACGGTGGAGATGGCGCCGTCCCAGAAGTCGCTCCAGGTGTTCTTGTAGCGGACCCGGCCGAGCTGGAGGCCTCCGGTGGTCTGCCAGACGCCCTTGACCGCGACGGTCTGCTGGAGCACGCCGTTGACGTACAGCGTGATCTTCTTGCTGTCCGCGTCGTAGACGCCGGTGAGCATCGTCCACCGGCCGGTGGTGGCGGCGCCCGCGGCGGTGGAGAAGGCCTGGTAGGTGGTGTTGTCCTGGGCTCCGGCGGCGGTCTGCACCTTGAACACCCACTGGTTGTGGGTGCCCCAGTCGTCGCGGCCCAGGTAGAAGGAGTAGTAGCTGTCGTTGCCCTGGGTGACGACGGCCCGGCCGCCGGTCGGGGCGTCGTTGCGGACCACCGCGGAGACGGTGAAGGACCGCGAGGTGTCGACCACCGGGCTGCCGCTGTCCGCCCAGCCGTCGCTGTTGCCGTGCAGGGTCAAGGTGGGCCCGCTGTGGCCGGCGGTGGTGTCGACCGCGGCGCCGCCGCCGAGGTCCATCCCGGGCAGCGTGGCGGCGTTCGCCCTGCCGCCGGTACTCGGCTTGGCGCTGCTGCGGGCGGACGCCGAGCCGGAGGGCTGCGCGGAGCCGGACGCCGAGGCCGAGGCGGACGCGGAGGCCGACTCGGACGGGCCCGGGCTCGGCTCCCCGGTGGGCGCGTCGGGGGCGGGGCCGTCGGGCTGCGCGGTGGGCGCGGGCAAGACCTTCGTGCCGGACGGATCCGACGGGCCGGACAGCGCGACGGCGGTGGCGACGGCGCCGCCGATCAGGGCCACCCCGAGCGCTCCGGCGCCGATCCGCAGCCGCAGCCGGCGACGCCGGTGCTCACGCTCGTTGGCCTCGGCGAGCGCCGCCCAGTCGGGGGCCGCGCTGGTCACCGCGGGCAGTTGGTAAGGCCCGCCGCCGAAGCCGCCGGGCCCCGGTATTCCCCCGTCAGCAGTCATGCGGCAGATGCTAGGTCATCGGTGATCACCCGAAAACGCCCGGACCCCGGAGCCGCAACGGGCGTCCGGGGTCCGGGTGACGGGGCAGGTCAGGCCTCGACCGGCTCCGCCTCCGCGGTGGGCAGGGCCTTGACCGACTCCAGCAGCAGCTGGGCGATGTCCACGACCTTCAGGTGCTCCTTGGCGGCGCCCTCGTTCTTCTTGCCGTTGACCGAGTCGGAGAGCATCACCAGGCAGAACGGGCAGGCGGTGGAGACGATGTCCGGGTTGAGGGACAGCGCCTCGTCCACGCGCTCGGTGTTGATCCGCTTGCCGATCCGCTCCTCCATCCACATCCGCGCGCCGCCGGCGCCGCAGCAGAAGCCGCGCTCCTTGTGGCGGTGCATCTCCTCGTTGCGCAGGCCGGGCACCTTGCCGATGATCTCGCGCGGCGGGGTGTAGACCTTGTTGTGCCGACCGAGGTAGCACGGGTCGTGGTAGGTGATCAGGCCTTCCACCGGGTTGACCGGCAGCAGCTTGCCCTCGTCGATCAGGTGCTGCAGCAGCTGGGTGTGGTGGATGACCTCGAAGTGCCCGCCGAGCTGCGGGTACTCGTTGGCGATGGTGTTGAAGCAGTGCGGGCAGGTGGCGACGATCCGCTTGGTCGGCGCGTCCTCCAGCGCGGCGTTCAGGGTCTCGACGTTCTGCGCGCCGAGCATCTGGAACAGGAACTCGTTGCCGAGGCGGCGCGGGGAGTCACCGGTGCAGGTCTCCTCC
Source organism: Kitasatospora sp. NPDC059795 (assembly GCF_042732175.1). Lineage (NCBI taxonomy): Bacteria > Bacillati > Actinomycetota > Actinomycetes > Kitasatosporales > Streptomycetaceae > Kitasatospora > Kitasatospora sp. NPDC059795. The sequence goes on along the minus strand of NZ_JBHWID010000009.1, from coordinate 187,943 downwards.
TTGCCGAGGATCGCGAACTTGACGCCCGCGGTGTGCAGCAGCTCGGCGAAGGCCTTGGTGGTCTTCTTCGCCCGGTCCTCCAGGGCGCCGGCGCAGCCGACCCAGTACAGGTACTCGACCTCGGCGGGGTCGATGTCCTCGCCGATCACCGGCACCTCGATGCCGGTCTCCTTCTTCAGCTCCTTGACCCAGTCCAGGCGCGCCTTGGTGGCCAGGCCCCACGGGTTGCCCTTGTTCTCCAGGTTCTTGAGCATCGTCCCGGCCTCGGTCGGGAAGCTGCTCTCGATCATCACCTGGTAGCGGCGCATGTCGACGATGTGGTCGATGTGCTCGATGTCGACCGGGCACTGCTCGACGCAGGCGCCGCAGGTGGTGCAGGACCACAGCACGTCCGGGTCGATGACGCCGCCCTCTTCGGCGGTGCCGATCAGCGGGCGCTCGGCCTCGGCCAGGGCCGCGGCGGGGACGTCCTTCAGCTGCTCGCTGGTGGCCTGCTCCTCGCCTTCCATGTCCTTGCCGCCACCGGCGAGCAGGTACGGGGCCTTGGCGTAGGCGTGCTCGCGCAGGCTCATGATCAGCAGCTTGGGCGACAGCGGCTTGCCGGTGTTCCAGGCGGGGCACTGCGACTGGCAGCGGCCGCACTCGGTGCAGGTGGAGAAGTCGAGGATGCCCTTCCAGGAGAAGTGCTCGACCTGCGAGACGCCGAACACCGCGTCGTCGGCCGGGTCCTCGAAGTCGATCGGGGCGCCGTTGCTGGTCATCGGGCGCAGTGCGCCCAGCGCGGTGCCGCCGTCCTCCTCGCGCTTGAAGTAGATGTTGAAGAAGCCCAGGAAGCGGTGCCAGGCGACGCCCATCGACGGGTTGAGGCCGATGGTGATGGCCCACGCGAAGGAGATGCAGATCTTCAGCATCGCGAAGACGTAGATCAGGTTGACCAGGGTGCCGTGGGCGGTGCCCTCGAACGCGGCGACGATCGGGTACGAGATCAGGTACGTCGGGTCGTAGGAGGTGACGCCCTCCAGGGCGCCCTCCAGGCCGCGCAGCATCATGATGCAGATGCCGATGCCGAGGATCGTGTACTCGACGTAGAACGCCTGCCAGGCGATCGAGCCGGCGAACCGGGACTTGCGGCCGGCCCGGGAGGGCAGGCTGAGCAGCCGGATCACGATCAGCACGGCGATGCCCAGGGTGGTCAGGGTGCCGATCAGCTCGACGAAGACGTTCCAGACCAGCCAGTGGCCGATGATCGGCAGCGCGAACTCGGCGTCGAAGAGCTGACCGAACGCGTTGACCAGGGTGAGGATCAGCGAGAAGAAGCCCACCGCGACGAACCAGTGGGCGACGCCGACCACGCCCCAGCGGTTCATCCGGGTGTGGCCGAGGAACTCCTTGGCCACGGTGGCCACGCGCTGCGCGGGCTGCCCGAATCGGGTGCTGTCGGCAGAGCCGGTGCGCACCACCTTGTAGATGTACAACGCCGCCCGGGCGGCGAGCGCGGTGCCGATCACAAAGGTGACCAGCGAGATGACGATCGCTGCTAGCTGCATCGGCTCTCCGTCTCCAGCGGCTGTGGTCCGAATCCTGCCCAGAGTGTACTGGTGGGTAACTTTCCGGGTCGACGCGCCGGACATTACCGGTCGTTAACACTCACTCAGAAGATGTTCAAGGTATGGCGGCAGTCACTATGCCCGTACTCACCCGTCCGGAGCAGCCCCGAGCCCTGCTCGGAGGGGTTCGCGACATAAGCGCTCAGTAAAGTTGAGCGGCAGCGACTCAAAGCTGTTGACGCTTCTCGATTCCTCATGCATCCTTGAGCCCGTACTGCTCAACTTCTCCCCGGAGGTATTCACGATGGCACGCGCGGTCGGCATCGACCTCGGTACGACGAACTCCGTCGTCAGTGTTCTTGAGGGCGGTGAGCCCACGGTCATCACCAACGCCGAGGGCGCTCGGACCACGCCGTCCGTCGTCGCCTTCGCCAAGAACGGCGAGGTGCTCGTCGGCGAGGTCGCCAAGCGCCAGGCGGTCACCAACGTCGACCGGACCATCCGTTCGGTCAAGCGTCACATGGGCACCGACTGGAAGATCGGCATCGACGGCAAGGACTTCACGCCGCAGCAGATCTCCGCCTTCGTCCTGCAGAAGCTCAAGCGGGACGCCGAGTCCTACCTGGGCGAGACGGTCACCGACGCCGTCATCACCGTCCCGGCGTACTTCAACGACTCCGAGCGCCAGGCCACCAAGGAGGCCGGCGAGATCGCGGGCCTGAACGTCCTGCGCATCGTCAACGAGCCGACCGCCGCCGCCCTGGCCTACGGCCTGGACAAGGACGACCAGACCATCCTGGTCTTCGACCTCGGTGGCGGTACCTTCGACGTCTCCCTGCTGGAGATCGGCGACGGCGTGGTCGAGGTCAAGGCCACCAACGGTGACAACCACCTCGGCGGCGACGACTGGGACCAGCGCGTCGTCGACCACCTGGTGAAGGTCTTCCAGGCCGGCCACGGCGTCGACCTGTCCAAGGACAAGATGGCCGTCCAGCGTCTGCGCGAGGCCTCCGAGAAGGCCAAGATCGAGCTGTCCTCCTCCTCGGAGACCTCGATCAACCTGCCCTACATCACGGCCTCCGCCGAGGGCCCGCTGCACCTGGACGAGAAGCTCAGCCGCTCCCAGTTCCAGCAGCTCACCTCTGACCTGCTGGACCGCTGCAAGGTCCCGTTCCACAACGTCATCAAGGACGCCGGCATCCAGCTGTCCGAGATCGACCACGTGGTCCTGGTCGGCGGCTCGACCCGTATGCCGGCCGTCGCCGAGCTCGTCAAGGAGCTGACCGGCGGCAAGGACGCCAACAAGGGCGTCAACCCGGACGAGGTCGTCGCCATCGGCGCGTCCCTGCAGGCCGGTGTGCTGAAGGGCGAGGTCAAGGACGTCCTGCTGCTCGACGTCACCCCGCTGTCCCTGGGCATCGAGACCAAGGGCGGCATCATGACGAAGCTGATCGAGCGCAACACCACGATCCCGACCAAGCGCTCCGAGATCTTCACCACCGCCGAGGACAACCAGCCCTCCGTGCAGATCCAGGTCTACCAGGGCGAGCGCGAGATCGCGGCGTACAACAAGAAGCTCGGCATGTTCGAGCTGACCGGCCTGCCGCCGGCGCCCCGCGGCCTGCCGCAGATCGAGGTCACCTTCGACATCGACGCCAACGGCATCATGCACGTGGCCGCGAAGGACCTCGGCACCGGCAAGGAGCAGAAGATGACCGTCACCGGCGGCTCCTCGCTGCCGAAGGACGAGGTCAACCGCATGCGTGAGGAGGCGGAGCGCTACGCGGAGGAGGACACCAAGCGTCGCGAGGCCGTCGAGACCCGCAACCAGGGCGAGCAGCTCGTCTACTCGACCGAGAAGTTCATCGCCGACAACGCGGACAAGCTCCCGGCCGACGTCAAGACCGAGGTCGAGACCGCCATCGGCGAGCTCAAGGAAACCCTCAAGGGCGAGGACATCGCGGCCATCCGCACCGCCACCGAGAAGGTCTCCACCACCGCCCAGAAGCTCGGCGCGGCGCTGTACGCCCAGGCCGACGGCGCGGGCGCGGCCACCGGTGCGGCCGGTGCCGGCGAGGCCCCCAAGGACGACGACGTGGTCGACGCCGAGATCGTCGACGACGAGAAGCCCAAGGGTGGTGCGGCATGACGGAGAAGCCGCAGGGCGACCAGCCCGGCGACGACTCCGCCGCCGAGGAAGCCGTGCTGAAGGCCGCCGAAGAAGCGGTCTCCGGCGCGGGCGCCGACGAGCTGGCCGCCGCCAAGCGCGAGGCAGGCGAGCGCACCGCCGACCTGCAGCGCCTCCAGGCGGAGTACCAGAACTACCGCAAGCGCGTCGAGCGCGACCGGGCCACCGTCCGGGAGATCGCGGTCTCCAACATCGTGGAGTCGCTGATCCCGGTGCTGGACGACATCGGCCGCGCCCGCGAGCACGGCGAGGTGACGGGCGGCTTCAAGTCCGTCGCCGAGTCGCTGGAGACGGTCGTCGCCAAGCTCGGGCTGCAGCAGTTCGGCAAGGAGGGCGAGCCCTTCGACCCGACCATCCACGAGGCGCTGATGCACAGCTACTCGTCGGACGTCACGGAGGACACCTGCGTGCAGATCCTCCAGCCCGGATACCGGATCGGCGAGCGGATCATCCGCCCGGCGATGGTCGCGGTCGCGGAGCCCCAGCCGGGCACCCAGACCACCGGCGAACCGGACGGAGACAAGGCTGACGGCTCGTCCGACAGCTGAGTAGGGTCCCCGCGCGCTGCGGAGTCGTACGTCGTCCAGTACGACGGCCGGCTCCGCAGCGCCGTATCCCGGGCTCTTCACAACAGCACGCTTCACCAACAGACTTCAGTACTACGGGAGGTGGCGGTCAAAGGCCATGAGCGCTAAGGACTACGTGGAGAAGGACTACTACAAGGTCCTCGGCGTGCCCAAGGACGCCACCGCCGCCGAGATCAAGAAGACGTACCGGAAGCTGGCACGCGAGTTCCACCCGGACGCCAACAAGGGCGACGCCAAGGCCGAGGAGCGGTTCAAGGACATCTCCGAGGCGTACGACGTCCTCTCGGACGAGAAGCGCCGCAAGGAGTACGACGAGGCGCGCTCGCTGTTCGCCGGCGGCGGCTTCCGGCCCGGTGGGGCGGGCGGCGCCGGCGGCTTCGACTTCGGCGACCTGTTCAGCGGCGGCGGCGCGACCAGCGGCGGCGGACTCGGCGACGTGTTCGGCGGCCTGTTCAACCGCGGCGGCCGGCAGACCGCGCAGCCGCGCCGCGGCGCGGACGTCGAGACCGAGGTCACCCTGAACTTCGAGGAGGCCGTGGACGGCGCGACGGTGCCGCTGCGGATGACCTCCCAGGCCGCCTGCCGGGTCTGCGCCGGCACCGGCGCCAAGGCCGGCACCACCCCCCGGGTCTGCCCGACCTGCGTCGGCGCGGGCACCGTCAGCCGCGGCCAGGGCGCGTTCGCGCTCTCCGAGCCGTGCCGGGACTGCAAGGGCCGCGGCATGATCGTCGACGACCCGTGCACCGTCTGCCACGGCAGCGGCCGGGCCTCCTCGGCCCGCACCATGCAGGTCCGCATCCCGGCCGGCGTGCAGGACAGCCAGCGCATCCGGCTCAAGGGCAAGGGCGCCCAGGGCGAGCGCGGCGGCCAGCCCGGAGACCTGTACGTCACCGTGCACGTCGATACGCACCCGGTGTTCGGACGCAAGGGTGACAACCTCACCGTGACGGTGCCGGTCAGCTTCCCCGAGGCCGCGCTCGGCGGCACCATCGAGGTGCCGACCCTGAACGGCCCGGCCGTGAAGCTCAAGCTGCCCCCGGGCAGCGCCAACGGCCTGACCATGCGGGCCCGCGGCAAGGGCGCCACCCGCAAGGACGGCACCCGTGGCGACCTGCTGGTCACCGTCGAGGTCGCCGTGCCCAAAGTCGTCAGCGGCGACGCCCTGAGCGCACTGGAGCAGTATCGCGAGGCCACCGCCTCGGACGACCCGCGAGCCGCCCTGTTCAAGGCGGCGGAGGGAGCGTGAGACCCAGATGAGTGCCCATCCCGACAGCCCGCACGGCAACGAGGGTCGGATCGGCGTCGGCATCGGCGAGGGCCTGCCCGGCGCCGGCCGCACCCGCTCCGCCGGACCGCCGACGTACGTCCTCACCGAGGACACCCCGGTCTACGTGATCTCGGTCGCCGCCGAACTCTCCGGCCTGCACCCGCAGACCCTGCGCCAGTACGACCGCCTCGGCCTGGTCTGCCCCGACCGCACCGCCGGGCGCGGCCGCCGCTACTCGGCGCGGGACATCCAGCAACTGCGCGAGGTCCAGCGGCTGTCCCAGGACGAGGGCATCAACCTGGCCGGCATCAAGCGGATCATCGAGCTGGAGAACCAGGTCGCCGCCCTGCAGTCCCGGATCTCCGAACTGGTCGACGCCCTGGAGGGCGCCGCCGCCACCCTCCAGCAGCGGGAGGCCGCCGTGCACGCCTCCTACCGCCGCGACCTGGTGCCGTACCAGCAGGTCCAGCAGTCCAGCGCACTGGTGGTCTGGCGCCCCAAGCGCTGAACCCGGCATTCCGGTCTCCGGCCGCCGACACCCCCTCCGACGAGGGGTGTCGGCGGCTCGTGCGTCCGTGAGAGAGTGCGTGGCGGGTCCTCGGGCCGGATGCGTCACTTATTCTCAGCTCACAGGCCAGGCCGGGTTCTAGGATCTCCGAGCAGCAGACCATGAGTCCGGCCGACTGGTTGTCGGGGCAACGACAAGGGGTTGGGATGAACGCGCGAGAACAGGCGGCTGTGCCGGTCCGCCGGAGCGAGGCTCTGTCACCCGCCGCCCGTGAACTCTTTCTCCGCATCATCAACGAACGGTCCGGGCACCTGGAGAATCGCCAGGAATTCGACGAGGAAACCGTCGAAGAACTGGTGGAAATCGGACTCCTCGTCCCCGAGACCGACAATCCGAATGCATTCGTAGCCGCCGACCCCGCCCGACTTTCTTCGGCTCTCAGCACGCGGTGGCAGCACCAGGCCCTCGATCTGCTGTCCCGGGCGATATCGGTGTCCAGCGATTTCAGCGAACTCGCCGAGAAGTTCCACGCACCGGGGCAGAGCGACGGAGTCGTCGAATACATCCGCGGGAAAGCGCTCATCAATCAGCGCGTCCACCAGCTGATCAACGCAGGGGTCAGAGAGGCGCTCGCGATGCAGCCCGGCGGCCCCCGGCCTCCCGAGATGCTGGCGGCGGGCCTGGAAGAGGACCTGAAGACGATCGGCCGGGGCACCGCCACGCGGACGATCTACCACGCCAGCACCAGGTACCACCAACCCACCCGGGACTACGTGGCCACCCTCTCCGCCGTCGGCTGGCAGTTCCGCACCCTCGACGAGCCGTACACCAGGCTCATGATTTTCGATCGGCGGGTCGCCGTCATTCCGGCCGTGGACGACATGAGCCTTGCCGCGTTCGTCCACGATCAGTCGGTCATCGAATTCCTGACCGAGGAGGTCTTCGAACGGAGCTGGGGCAGAGCCCTGGAGTTCGACGGCGAACGGACGGTCCCCCAGGAGGTGGTGTCCCGGCTGCGACAGACCATCATCGACCTGTTGCTGTCGGGAACGAACCACCGGGTGATCGCCCGTCGGCTCGGGATCAGCGAACGCACGCTCGCCCGCCACATCGCCGAGATGCGCGAGGAGTACAACGTCGAGTCGCTGTTCCAACTCGGCTACGTCCTCGGCCGCTCCGCGTCGGCGGACGGTGTCGGCGCGCTCCCGGCATCCTCACCCGGTGCGATGAGGATGTCCCTCGTCCGGGACCCGCACGCCTGACCTTCGGCGACACTCAGTTCCAGTGGAAGTCCAGCGCCGTGGCCGTCGTGATCACGGCCGCTTCTGCGGAAGAGTCCGCCGCGGGCCCCGATGCGGTGATCCCGAGAACCGCCAGACCGAGCGCGGCAGGCAGTACCACCTTTGTCACAAACCTGCATATGCGGGACATTGCACCCACTCTCCGATTTCTCTGTTGATTTGATCCTGACAGCGGCAACGAACAACAGGCATCATTGTGCCGCAGAGTCGAAGAGCCTGTCACTCCCCGGCCCCGCTGCAGCGTGACATCTCCCTGCCATGCAGCCAGATGACACCGCTCGAACCTGGACGCCGGCCAACGCCGCGATGGACGATCAGTTCGCTTCCAATGGTCCCGGCTTGACGACCACACTTGCCGATGACCATTCAAAATATTCGATCAGCCGCACTTTCTGCGCCAACTGAGCAGCCATCGTCAAAGCACCTGCCGGACCTGGTCCCCACCTCCCGACAGGCTTTCCCCCGGAGTCGACATGAGTGAGTCCCACCTGCAGTACCAAGCCTCTGAGGGGCGGCGCGCACGGGTGTTCCTCGCCGCTCCCCTGATGCGGCTGACCGGGCCGGCGGACAGCGTGGTGACGCTGGCCAGCCGGACCAGGCTGACCACGCTGCGGAGCACGCTGCTGCGCAGCGGGGCCGCGGTGTACAGCGCCCACCACAGCGACGCGTGGACGGTGGCCGGGAAGGCGCCGGAGCAGCGGGTGCCCTCCGACTTCCGGGCGATGCAGAACGCCGACCTGGTGTTCGCGTACGTCGGCGCCCCGCTGTCGGCCGGGGTCAGCCTGGAGCTGGGCTGGGCGTCGGCGCTGCGCAAGCCGATCGTGATGCTGGTGGACGAGGCGATCACCCACAACCCGCTGATCGCCACCATCGAGCAGGTCTCCCCCGTGCTGCCGCTGGTCTTCGACGACACCTGGTCCCCGGAGGCGCTGCACCACACCGTGGAGACCGCGCTGGACTGGGCCGGCATGGCGCTGTCCCTGCGCAGCGGCTTCTGGACCGCGCCGGGCGAGCAGTTCCCGCGCCCGCGCCGCGAGCCCGCCGGCCCGTACGGCTTCTGGTCCCCCGAGATCGCCACCGGCTGACGTCAGACCTGCTCGGCGGGTTCGTCGCCGGCCCGCATCTGCCAGCCCAGTTGGAACAGCGTCTCCGCGTCGTGCAGTTCGCGCAGTCGGGAGATGTGACCTGCCACGGTCCGTTCCGACAGGCCGAGGCGCGAGGCGATGGAACGCTGCGTCAGGCCCTGGGCGAGCAGCCGGCCGACCTGCTCGTGCACCGGGACGACGCTCTCGCCCTCGCGGTCGGCCGAACGCCAGCGGACCCGCTCGGCCCGCTCCCAGTCCCGCTCGAAGGCGGCGACCAGGAACGAGACCACCGCCGGATCCTCGACCACTGCGGCGCTGGAGTTGTCCGTCGAGGCCGGGACGACGGCGATCCGGCGATCGAAGATCGTCATCCGACTGAACGGCTCGCTCAGCGTGCGGAACCGGCCGCCCCAGCCGGTGACGGCCTCCGCCCAGCGCACCGTGGCCTCGTCGAGCAGCGCGGCCGGCTCGTGGACCGTGCGCACCGCCGCGCCGCCGGTGAGGAAGCAGCGGACGCGTTCCAACGAATCGGGCTGGAGGTCGCCGACGGAGACCCCGCCCGGCTGCAGGGCGAGCACCTCCTCGGTCGCCTCGTTCTCCAACTGCCGCACCCGCTCCAGGATCCGGTCGGTGCGGTCGATGTGCTGCACGACGCTGGAGCGGTCGGCGCGGCGCGGGGTGGCGTCGTAGGCGTGGGTGAGGTCCTCCAGCAGGACGGGCATCTCCTCGGCGCGCAGCAGCATCCGGGTGCCCTCGGCACGGAGTTCGGCGCTGATCCGGTCGCCGACCAGGCGCGGGTTGACCGCCGTCAGCGACTGGTCGCCCGCGTCGTGCACCAGCAGTCCGAGTTCCAGCAGCCGCAGCACCCCCGTCGGGTCCTGTTCGACCGCCTCGCGGAGGACCACGCGTCCGCCCTGGTCCAGGATCTGCTGGTACAGCCGCCGTTCGGGCTCGGTCGGCAGCGCGGCTCCGTTCGACTCACTCACAGGTCCCACTCCTTCCGGGCCGCGCCGGGACGGCGCCCGGGCGGTCGGTTCCGATCGGTCATTCCGGCGCTCCGCGCAGCTGCCAGCCGAGCTGGAACAGGGTTTCCGCATCGTAGAGGTCGCGCAGCCGGGCGATGTGGGCGGCCACCGTCCGCTCCGACAGGCCGAGCCGGGAGGCGATGGCGCGCTGGGTGAGGCCCTGGGCGAGCAGCGCGCCGACCTCCTTGGGGACGCCGGTGCCGCGCGGACGGCCGGCCAGGGCGTGCCAGTCGATCCGGGCGGCCCGCGCCCAGTCCCGTTCGAACAGGTCGACCAGGGTGGCCAGCACGGCCGGGTCCTCGACGAACGCGGCCTGGTTGTCGTCCGGCGAGGCGCTGATGATCGCGATCCGCCGGTCGAAGATCAGCATCTTCCGGAACGGCTCGTCCAGGACGCGGATCCGCTCGCCGCCGGACGCGACCGTGGCCGCGTAGTCGACGGTGGGCGGGTCGGTGAGCGCGCCCGGCTGGTAGAGGGTGCGCATGCCGATGCCGCGGTCCAGGAAGGCCAGCGAGCGGGCCAGGGCCTGCCGCATCTGCCCGATCGGGCGGGCGCCGCCGGGCTGGGCGGCGAGCGTCTCCTCGTGCATCTCGGACTCGATCTGGAAGATCCGGTGCCGAATCTGCTGACGGTCGTTCACCCGCTCCACCGCGTGCGCCCGGTCGGGGCGGCGCGGGGCCTGGTCGTAGGCGTGCGCCAGGTCCTCCAGCTGGGCCGGGGTCCGCTGCGAGCTCGCCAGCTTGCGGATCGCCGCCTCCCGCAGATCGGCACTCAGCCGGTCGGCCACCGACCGCGGGTTGACGGCGCTCAGCGACTCGTCGACGACATGGTGGATCAGCAGCCCGAGCTCGACCAGCCGCAGCGTCGCGGCGGCATTCTGCTGCATCGCCTCACGGAACATCACCCGCCCGCCCTGCTCCAGCACATGGCGGTACAGCGCCCGCTCACTCTCGTCCGGGAGCCGGTCAGCCACGGGCACCGTCCCGCATCAGCTGGCCCAGCTGGAACAACGTCTGCACGCCGTACCGCTCACGCAGCCGCGAGATGTGGGCGGCCACCGTCCGCTCGCCGACGCCGAGCCGGGACGCGATCGCCCGCTGGGTAAGCCCCTCGGCCAGCAGCTCGGCCACCCGGCGGAGCACCTCGGGGAGTTCGGCGCCGTCCAGCATCTGCCAGGGGACGCGTTCGGCGCGCTCGAAGTCGCGCCGGAAGACGTCGACCAGGTGGGCGACCACGGCCCGGTCCTCGATGAAGGCGGCGGTGCGATTGTCCACAGAGGAGGAGATGATCGCGACCTTGCGGTCGAAGATCATCATCCGGGCGAACGGCTCGTCCAGGACGCGCAGGCGCACGCCCCAGCCGATGGCGACGGCCGCGTAGGCGACAGTGTGGGGAGTTCGACGGGAGATCGGCTGGTAGAGGATGTCGGCCAGCACGTCGCGTTCCATGGCCCGGCGCATCCGGATGTTGCCGAGGGCTTCGGGCGGCCGGAAGCCGGGCTGGGCAACCAGCACCTGCTCTCTGAAGTCGGCCTCGAAGGCGAGCAGACGATGCTGGATCTGCTCCAGGCCGTGGACATGAGTGATCTGCGGGTCCGGCCCGGAGCGGCGCTGGGCGGTGTCGTAGGAGTCGGCGAGGTCCTCGACGGCGAGTGCGGCCTGTTCGGCGCGGGCCAGCAGGTCTGCGGCGGCGCCACGATGGGCCGCGCTGAGTCGGGCCGAGACCGCACGCGGGTCGACGGCGGCGACCCAGCCCTGGTCGACGTACTGGACGAGCAGGCCGAGGTCGAGGAGCCGGGCGGTGGCAGCGGGGTCCTGCTCGGTCAGCTCCCGCATCGACACCCGGCCAGCCCGGAGGACGTCCAGGTAGAGGGCCTTCTCGACGGCGGTGGGAAGCTCGGTCATGGCCGTCACCGGGCACCGTCCCGCATCAGCCAGCCGAGCTGGTAGAGCGTCTCGGCGTCGTAGCGGTCGCGCAGGCGGGCGATGTGGGCGGCGACGGTGCGTTCGGAGAGGCCGAGGCGGCTGGCGACGGCGCGCTGGGTGAGGCCGGTGGCGAGCAACTCGGCGATACGGTGCGGGGTTTCGGGCAGCTGTCGGCCGGCCAGGTCGCGCCAGGGGACGCGGACGGCGCGGGCGAAGTCGCGTTGGAAGACGCCGACCAGGTGGTCGATCACGACGGGGTCGTCCACGAAGGCGGCGGCGAGGCTCCGGGTGGAGGCGGCAATGACCGCCACCTGCCGGTCGAAGATCATCATCCGGGCGAACGGCTCGTCCAGGACCCGTACGCGGACGCCCCAGTCGGTGGCATCGGCAGCGTAGGCAACGGTGTGCGTGGCGTACCGGGCGACCGGCTGGTAGAGGACCTCGACAACGGCTCCGCGGTCCAGCGCCGCGTGTGTGCGGGCGTTGTCGACCAGGTGCTCGGGCAGGCGCGGTCCGGGTTGGGCCGCCAGGCCCTCCTCCCGGTAGTCGGCCTCGATCATCAGCAGACGGTGGCGGATCTGTTCGGGACTGTTCAGGTGGACGATTCCGGGGCGCGCTTCGGTGCGTCGCTGCGCGCCGTCGTAGGACTCGGCCAACTCGCCGAGGCCGGTGGTCACCCGGTCGGCCCGGGCCAACAGGCCGGTGGCGTGCTCCCGCAGGGTGGCGCCGAGCCGGACGGCGGCCGTGCGCGGATCGACGGCCGCCACCCAGCTGTCCAACTGGTAGTACGTCAGCAGCCCGAGCTCCAGCAGCCGGGCGGCCGCCGCCGCGTCCTGCTCCATCACCTCGCGCATCGAGACCCGGCCTGCCGCCAGCACGGCCAGGTAGAGCGCCTTCTCGCGGTCGGTCGGGGGAACGGCGCCCGGCTCAGTCACGGCCGCCGCCTTCCCGCATCAGCCAGCCGAGTTGGAACAGCGTCTCGGCCTCGTACTGCTCGCGCAGGCGGGCGATGTGGGCGGCGACGGTGCGTTCGGAGAGGCCCAGGCGGGTGGCGACGGCGCGCTGGGTGAGTCCGGCGGCGAGCAGGCGGGCGATCTGGTCGGCGGCGGTGCGGGTGGGGGCGGTGCGGAGCAGCAGGTCCCAGCGGACGCGTTCGGCGCGGGCCCAGTCGCGTTCGAAGCCGGCCACGATCGTCGCGACGGTGGCGGGGTCGAGGATCAGCGCGGCCCGGCTGTGGTCCTCGACGGCGGGGACGACGGCGGTGCACCGGTCGAAGACCATGGCGCGCCGGAACGGTTCGTCGAGCAGCCGGATCTCGCCGCCGGCCTCGGTGAAGGCGGCGGCATAGCGGATCGCGGAGGGGTCGGCGAGCAGCCGGGGCCGGTACAGGGTGCGAATCCGGCAGCCGCGCCGCAGCACCGGGAGCTCCTGGTGGAACGAGGCCTCCAGGACGCCGGGGAGGAGCTCCCCGGGCTGGGCGGTGAGGGCCTCCTCGCGGCAGTCGGCGACGAGTTGGGCGATCCGCCGGCGGATCTGTTCGCGGCCGATCACCTGGACGTCGCAGCTGGCGGGTTCGATCGGCCGGGCGTGGCTCTCGTAGGCGGCGATCAGCGGGTCGAGGCGGCCGGGCAGGCGTTCGGCCCGGTTGAGCAGGCGGGCGGCCTCGGTGTTCATCTCGGTGCCGAGGGTCTCGGCCACCAGGCGCGGGTCGACGGCCAGGTAGCTGCCCGCCGGGCCGTCGGGGATCAGCAGGCCGGTGCGGAGCAGTTCGTCGAGCGCGGGCCGCTGCGGGTCGGCGATCCGGTCGACGGCGATCCGGCCGCCGGCTTCGAGGATCTCCAGGTAGAGGCACCGGGCACGGTCGTCGACCGGGGCGGGCAGGGGGGCGGGGTCAGCCACGTCCACCGCCTCTCATCAGCCAGCCGAGCTGGAACAGGGTCTGGGCGTTGTGCAGGTCCCGCAGCCGGGAGATGTGGCCGGCCACGGTGCGTTCGGAGAGGCCCAGTCGGGAGGCGACGGCGCGCTGGGTGAGGCCCTGGGCGAGCAGCCGGCCGACCCGGTGGGTGACGGCGCGGGTGAGGGTGCGGCCGTCGAGGCTGTGCCAGTGGACCTGGTCGGCGCGGGCCCAGTCGCGTTCGAAGCCGGCCACCAGGTAGGCGATGGCTGCGGGGTCCTCGACGAAAGCGGCGCGGCTGTGGTCGTCGGCGGCGGGGATCACCGCGATCCGCCGGTCGATGACGATCATCCGCAGGAACGACTCGTCCAGGACGCGCAGTTGGGCGCCCTGCTCGGCCATCGCGGTGGCGTGCCGGACGGCGCTGTCCTCGGTGAGCGCGACCGGCTGGTAGAGGGTGCGCATGGTGCCGCCCCGCCGGAGCATCAACTGGTCCTGGGTGTGGGCGAGTTCGAGGACGGCGGGCGGGCGCAGGCCGGGCTGGGCGCTGAGCAGTTCGAGCCGGCAGTCGGAGACCAGCTGGGCGATCCGCAGCCGGATGCTCTCCTGGCCGTCCACGTAGACCGCCTGCCGGGCCCGGTCGGCGGGCCGGGGGACGGCGTCGTAGGCGCGGGCGAGCGGGTCGAGGGCGGCGGGCAGCCGGTCGGCGTCGAGCAGCAGCCGGGTGGCCTGGGCGCGCAGGTCGGCGCCGAGGCGTTCGGCGACGGCGCGCGGGCTGACCGCGACGTAGCAGTCGTCGATCCGGTTGGGCATCACCAGTCCGACCGCCACCAGCTGTTCCAGCAGCGCCTGTTGGCGTTCGGGGGCGAAGTCGGAGCCGGGCAGCGCCGGGTCGTCCAGTGGGATACGGCCGCCGGCGGCCAGGATGGCCAGATACAGCCTGGCGGCGTCGTCCTCCGGCAGTGTGTCGTCCGGGTCGGACTTCGGGTGGTCCGCAGCCACGTCGAGCTCTCCTGCCGTCTTCCTCCGTTGCGGACGATGATCTCAGCAGGGCCGTCCGGCTCGACGGCGGGAGTCCCCGCGTACGGGCGTGTCCTCCGGGGCGGGTGCCGGGCACCCGGATCCCGGAGGACCCGCTCGTGTTACGCCAAGCGTCAAGGCGCTTTCGGCGAGGCGGAGCAGCAACGCCTCACCGATCGCGGTCCTTCCGCCATCACCACACATGGCGTCCGGACCGGTGCTCTTCCCCCCGTTGCGCAGATACGAACGCACCTGTCGCCCCCACGCGAAGAGCAAGTCGCCGACTCGGGCTGCGGCGGCCCGGGACGACTTGACGTGACTACACCCTCACAGCGCGGGGAACATCGAACAAGTGGTCTCCGGCTGCAGGTTTCCGCAAGTGCAGGAACCTGCAGCAAACCGCCCGCCCGCAGGACCGGAATCCCGGATTTCACCGCAATGCCCCCCTCTCCGACCAGGCATTCGTCCGATTCCGGCGGGGCGCTCGGGCGGTAGCGTCGCGAGGCACCGGAATGTCACTGGTCGATCCGAGAATTCGACAACTCTTTGCCAAATCCACCGATCCGGAATGGCCGACGCCGAATCCCCCGCTCCGATTCGCCACTCGACTGCCCCGACTGGCCCGGCTCACAGCAGCCGACCGGCCCGCAACCCGGCGAACGTGCGCGCCGAGGCCACCGCCCAGGCCGTGCACAGCAGCAGCCAGAGCGCGACGGCGAGCACGGTGAACCCGTCGAACCCGGTGTGCCGGGCCAGCGCCGACGTGCCGGTGACGAGCGTGCCGACCGGGAAGGTGAACGCCCACCAGGTCATGGCGAACGGCATCCCGGCGCGCAGCGCCCGCAGATTGGCGACCAGCGCCACCGCCAGCCAGAGCAGCGCGAACCCGATCACCGCGACGCCGTACACCTCGGCCAGGCCGCGGGCCACCGCCACCCCCTGCGGCCCGGTGCCGGGCAGCGCCAGCGGCAGCGCGTCCGCGAACTGGTGGACGGCGGTGGTGGACTGGCCGAGCGGGCCCAGCACCAGGAACAGCGACGGGGTGAGCACCACCGCGGGCAGCTTGCTGTGCACCAGACCGCCGAACACCACCGGCAGCAGCACCAGGGTGGCCAGCAGGCTCGCCCCGAACATCGCCACGCAGCCGTACAGCAGTGCCTGCCGGGCCGCGCCCTCCGGCAGGTGGGGCACCAGCGCGGGGCCGAGCGCGGCGGCCACCATCGGGGCGACCACCGGCAGCAGCCAGGTCGGGTTGGCCTCCAGCGCGGACAGCCGGTGCCGGGTGATCATCAGGTAGGGCAGCCCGGCGGCGACCGCCAGCGCGTACAGCGTCCCGGCGCTCCACAGCAGCACGTCCAGCGCCAGCCCGGCCCGGGCCCCGAGCACCGGCCCGCCGACCGCGAGCGCGCCGTAGCCGACCGCCAGCAGCGCCATCGGCGGGCAGCCGTAGAACACCGCGGCGGACGGGTCCTCCAACAGGGTGCGGCGGGCCTGCTCGCGGTGGCGCACCAGGTGCACGCCCCGGGCCGCCAGCAGCACGACCAGCAACAGCAGCGACAGCGTCCACACCGCCTCGGCGAGGGCGAGCCGGCCCGGCAGGTCGATCGGCAGCGCGGCGGCGCCGTTGCCGGTGATCGCGGTGCCCATCACGGCGGCGTACCAGTTGGGCCCGAGCCGAGACAGGTCGAGGGTGCTGAGGCGGGTGCGCCCGGCGGTGAGTGTTGCCATACCGACCACCCTCGTCGGGCGGCCGGGACGGCGGTAGCGAGGCGTCCGCTATGAGGACATAGCCTGGGCCTATGGCTCTCTCCCCGCACGTCCCGGAACTCGGCGCCCTGGAGCTGCTGCTCGCGGTGGCCCGGCTGGGCAGCGTCGGCCGGGCCGCGGCCGAACTGGGCGTCAGCCAGCCCGCCGCCAGCGCCCGGATCAAGGGCATGGAGCGGCAGATCGGCGTCGCCCTGCTGGAGCGCTCGCCGCGCGGCTCCCGGCCCACCGAGGCGGGGCGACTGGTGGTCGAGTGGGCCCGGCAGGTGGTCGAGGCCGCACAGGCGCTGGACGCCGGCATCGACGCGCTGCGCGAACGCCGCGACGCCCGGCTGCGGGTGCTGGCCAGCCTGACCGTCGCCGAGTACCTGATGCCCGGCTGGCTGCTCGCCCTGAACGAGGCCAGCCCGGGCACCGCCGTCACCCTGCGCACCGCGAACTCGGCGGACGTCGCCGCCCGGGTGCTGGCCGGCGAGGCCGACCTCGGCTTCGTCGAGGGCACCTCCACCCCGCCCGGCCTGTCCGGCGCGGTGGTGGCCGCGGACCGGCTGGTGGTGGTGGTCTCCCCCGACCACCGCTGGGCCCGCCGCCGCACCCCCGTCACCGGCGCCGAACTGGCCGCCACCCCGCTGGTGCTGCGCGAGGTCGGCTCCGGCACCCGGGAGGTGCTGGAAGAAGCGCTCGCCCCGTACGGCGGGGCGGCCGCGCCCCGGCTGGAGCTGGCCTCCTCGACGGCGCTGAAGGCCGCCGCGATGACCGGCGCGGACCCGGTCTGCCTGAGCGAGCTGGCCGTCACCGAGGAACTCGCCACCCGGCGGCTGGTCGCCGTCCCGCTGACCGGCCTGGAGCTCCAGCGCCCGCTGCGCGCGGTCTGGCCCGCGGGCCAGCGCCCGGCCGGACCGGCCCGGCTGCTGCTCGGGCTGACCCGCGGGCCGACGCCCGGGCGACCCTTCGGGCGACCGACCGGGAGACCGTCCAAAAAAAGTTGAGCGGAATAGACTCAACTTAGTGCATGCTGTAGTCAGCAGGTTCGAGTTGTCCCGAAGACGAGAGGGGTTTGCCCGCAGTGGACGCCAGTAAGTTCACCAGCAAGACGCAGGAGGCCCTGTCCTCCGCCATCCGCCAGGCCGGCGCCGCGGGGAATCCCGACGTCAAGCCGGTGCACATCCTGCTGGCGCTGCTGGAGCAGCCGGAGGGCCTGGCCCGCCCGCTGCTCAAGGCCGTCGGGGCGGACGCCGCGCCGATCGCCGTCGAGGCCCGCCGGCAGGCCGCCGCGCTGCCCGCCGCCCAGGGCTCCACGGTCGCCGCCCCCCAGCTCGCCCGCGACACCCTCGCGGTGCTGGAGGAGGCCGGCAAGCGCGCCGCCGACCTCGACGACCAGTACGTCTCCACCGAGCACCTGCTGGTCGGCCTGGCCGCCGAGGGCGGCCCGGTGGCCGATCTGCTGACCAAGCACGGCGCCACCCCGAAGGCCCTGCTCGCCGCGTTCAAGGACGTCCGGGGCAGCGCCCGGGTCACCTCGCCGGACCCGGAGGGCAGCTACAAGGCCCTGGAGAAGTACGGCTCCGACCTCACCCAGGCCGCGCGGGACGGCAAGCTCGACCCGGTGATCGGCCGCGACCAGGAGATCCGCCGGGTCGTGCAGGTGCTCTCCCGCCGCACCAAGAACAACCCGGTGCTGATCGGCGAGCCCGGCGTCGGCAAGACCGCCGTGGTCGAGGGCCTGGCCCAGCGCATCGTCGCCGGAGACGTGCCGGAGTCGCTGCGCGGCAAGCGCCTGGTCGCGCTCGACCTGGCGGCGATGGTCGCCGGCGCGAAGTTCCGCGGCGAGTTCGAGGAGCGCCTGAAGGCCGTCCTGAACGACATCAAGGACTCCGACGGCCAGGTGATCACCTTCATCGACGAGCTGCACACCATGGTCGGCGCGGGCGCCGGCGGCGACTCCTCGATGGACGCGGGCAACATGCTCAAGCCGATGCTGGCCCGCGGCGAGCTGCGCATGGTCGGCGCCACCACGCTGGACGAGTACCGCGAGCGGATCGAGAAGGACCCGGCCCTGGAGCGCCGCTTCCAGCAGGTGCTGGTCGGCGAGCCCACCGTCGAGGACACCATCGCCATCCTGCGCGGCCTCAAGGGCCGCTACGAGGCGCACCACAAGGTGGAGATCACCGACGCCGCGCTGGTCGCCGCCGCCACGCTGTCCAACCGGTACATCACCTCCCGCTTCCTGCCCGACAAGGCGATCGACCTGGTCGACGAGTCGGCGTCCCGGCTGCGGATGGAGATCGACTCCTCCCCGGTCGAGATCGACGAACTCCAGCGCGCCGTCGACCGGTTGCGGATGGAGGAGCTGGCGCTCGACAAGGAGTCCGACCCGGCCTCGGTCGAGCGCCTCGGCCGCCTGCGCCGAGACCTCGCCGACAAGCAGGAGCAGCTGAGCACCCTCAACGCCCGCTGGGAGCAGGAGAAGAAGTCGCTGAACCGGGTCGGCGAGCTCAAGGAACGCCTCGACGACCTGCGCGGCGCCCTCGACCGCGCCCAGCGCGACGGCGACTTCGAGCGCGCCTCCAAGCTGATGTACGCCGAAATCCCGGCCGCCGAGCGCGAGTTGACGGAGGCCCAGGACCGCGCGGCGGACGAGCCCAACACCACCATGGTCAAGGAGCAGGTCGGCCCGGACGACATCGCCGACGTGGTCTCCTCCTGGACGGGCATCCCGGCCGGCCGGCTGCTGGAGGGCGAGAGCGCCAAACTCCTGCGCATGGAGGACGAGTTGGGCAGGCGCCTGATCGGCCAGCGGGAGGCCGTCCAGGCGGTGTCCGACGCGGTGCGCCGCACCCGTTCCGGCATCGCCGACCCGGACCGCCCGACCGGCTCGTTCCTGTTCCTCGGCCCGACCGGCGTCGGCAAGACCGAACTCGCCAAGGCCCTCGCCGACTTCCTGTTCGACGACGAGCGGGCGATGGTCCGGATCGACATGAGCGAGTACGGCGAGAAGCACTCCGTCTCCCGCCTGGTCGGCGCCCCGCCCGGGTACGTCGGCTACGAGGAGGGCGGCCAGCTCACCGAGGCGGTCCGCCGCCGCCCGTACAGCGTGGTGCTGCTCGACGAGGTCGAGAAGGCCCACCCCGAGGTGTTCGACGTGCTGCTCCAGGTGCTGGACGACGGCCGCCTCACCGACGGCCAGGGCCGCACGGTCGACTTCCGCAACACCATCCTGATCCTCACCTCCAACCTGGGCTCCGCCTTCCTGGTCGACCCGGCCACCCCGGAGGAGCGCAAGAAGGAGCTGGTGCTGGAGACCGTCCGGCAGTCCTTCAAGCCGGAGTTCCTCAACCGGCTCGACGACATCGTGGTCTTCGAGCCGCTGGGCACCGCCGAGCTCAGCCGGATCGTCGACCTCCAGATCGGCGCCCTGGCCCGCCGCCTGCACGAGCGCCGGCTCACCCTGGACGTCACCCCCGCCGCCCGGGACTGGCTGTCGCTGACCGGCTACGACCCGGCGTACGGCGCCCGCCCGCTGCGCCGCCTGGTGCAGTCCGCGATCGGCGACCAGCTCGCCAAGGAGATCCTCTCCGGCCGCGTCCACGACGGCGACACCGTGCTCGTCGACCGGGACGAGGCGAACGACCGGCTCAGCGTCGGCCCGAAGCCCTCGCTGGTCAAGTGACGTCCGCCGACGGGCGGAGCCTCCCTCCGAGGCTCCGCCCGCCGGCGTCTGCACACCGTGCGGGACCAGGCGGGAACACCCCGATGTCACTCTGTGCCGCAGCCTCCGAATGAGGCAGGATGGGGGCATGAGAAGGCGGCCCCCCATCGGCAGCCGACCTTGTGCACCGTGAAAGGGACATCCCCGTGAGCATCGACCCGTCGTCCATCCCGTCCTTCGGCCTGCCGCAGCCGCCGCAGGGCGGGCAGCCCGGTGGCGCTCCGGCCGGGCCGCCGCCGGTGATCGTCCCGGACCAGAACCTGGTCGCCCAGCTGCTCGACCAGATGCAGCTCAAGCACGTCGTGGACGAGGAGGGCGACCTCACCGCCCCCTGGGAGAACTTCCGCGTCTACTACATGTTCCGCGGTGAGCACAAGGAGCTGTTCGCGGTCCGCGCCTTCTACGACCGCTCCTTCCCGCTCGAGAAGAAGGGCGAGATCCTCGACCTGATCGACGAGTGGAACCGCGAGACCCTGTGGCCCAAGGTCTACACCCACACCCACGAGGACGGCGTGGTCCGCCTGATCGGCGAGTCCCAGATGATCGTCGGCAACGGCGTCAGCCTGGAGTACTTCGTCGGCACCACCGCCAACTGGACGCAGGCCGCGGTCGGCTTCGAGCAGTGGATGGTCGAGCGCCTGGGCCTGCAGGAGCAGGTCGAGGACGACAAGGACGGCGAGGACGGCCCGGCCGACGAGGCCTGATCCTCCGCACGGACACCAGAAGGGCCCGCCCACCGGATCGGTGGCGGGCCCTTCCGCATGCCACTACGGCCCTCGCTAGCGTCCCTCGGACGAGGGCGCGCGCAGCAGCAGGACACCCTCGTCCTCCCGGACCGTCCGGAAGCCGTCCGCGCGCAGCCGGGCTATCTCCGCGGTCTCCTGCGCGCCGTTCAGCGGCCAGCCCATCGGATTGCGGGTGTCCACCACCACCCACTCCGCGGTGCGCCAGTCGTTCGGCCAGCCGAACTCGAACACCGTGCAGCGGCCGGTCAGTTGGGGCACCAGACGGTTGCCGGCCGCCACCCGCGCGCCGGACGGTATGTCGGCCAGCACCGACTGCACCGTCCGCACGTGCGCCGAACTGCGCCAGAAACCGGCGTCGGTCGCCGACGCCATCGGGAAGAGCGGGAACAGCACCGCCGTCACCGCCACACTGCCGCACAGGAACGGCGCCGTCGCCCACCGGCCCCAGTGCGGCTTCGCGGCGCGCAGCCGGATCAGCACGTCGACGAAGGCGGCGAACACGATCGGCATCAGCACCACGCTGTAGTGGTAGTTGGTGCCCCAGTACGCCGGGTTCTTGCTGAGCAGCCGCCAGGCCAGCGTCGGAACGGCCACCAGGAGCAGCGGCGAGCGCACCGCCAGCAGCAGCGTCGGCACCAGCAGGAAGAACAGCAGCCGTCCCTCGACGGTGGCCGTCAGCAGGTGCCCCGGCACCGACAACAGCCGTTCCAGCAGGCCGGGTTGGGCACCCGGCGCGCTCTCCATGTTGTCCCAGTAGTTGTAGGCGTGGCTGGGGCTCATCGCCGGCAGCAGCACCAGCAGCTCCAGCGCGGTGGCCAGCAGGCCGAACAGCGCCGTCGCCACCCCGATCCGCCGTGCCCCGCGCCAGGCGATGCAGCCGCCGATCACGGCGACGGTGATCCCGAGGTCCTCCTTCACCAGGCAGAGCGGCGCCGCCCAGGCCGCCGCCGCCGCCCAGCGCCGCTCCGCCAGCGCCACCACCGAGAAGGACAGCAGCGGCGCCGCGAACGCCACCTCGTGGAAGTCGAAGCCGATCGTCGACCCGACGCCCCAGGAGAACCCGTACCCGAGCGCCACCGCGACGGCCGCCGCCGGCCCCAACTCCCGCTGCGCCCAACGGGAGATCGGCACCACCGCCAGCGCCAGCAGGGCGGCCTGCGCCAGCAGCAGCGTCTCGGCGGCCGGCCACACCAGGTAGAACGGCACCAGCGCCAGCAGGATCGGCGAGAAGTGGTCGCCGAGCAGGTTGAAGCCGTCCCCCTTCAGCGGGGTGACGGGCATCCCGGCGTGGGCGTAGCCGCGCACCGCCTGCTCGAATATCCCCAGGTCGTACCCGGTGGTCAGCAGCAGGCCGTGGCGGCGCAGGCAGAACAGCGCGTAGAACACGAAGAACCCGGCGGCCAGGCCCCACGGCAGCAGCCGCGGCCAGTTGACCCCGCGCCACCCGGCCGGCGGGCCGTCGTCGCCCCCGCGCAGCCGGACGGAAGACGACGACACGACAGTTCCGGACGCCATTGCTTCACTTCCGATAGCCCCACACGGGCCCGGTTCCCCCCGGCCCGCGGATCCCCGAACGAGGATCACCCCTGTGGCGGCAGACTATGTCAGCCGCCACGACCCGACGATCCGTTTGGACAAGGAGCGAAGCCGAGGGCCACGGCCCTCGGCTTCGCCTCGCCTCCCCGAACCGTCAACGGCGGTGCCGGCGGCGGTACCTGAGGAACAGCAGACTCCCGGCGGCGAGACCGACCGCGGACAGCCCGCCGACCACCGACGTGGGCAGGCTCCCCGGCTCGGCGGCCGACGCGGTGACCGCCGGCCCGGTGCCGCCGGGAGCCGCCGGGAAGGTGACGGTGGCGTCCGCGGCGTGCTCCACCAGGCCGCTGCGGAGCGTGAGCCGCACCGTCCACGGGCCCTCCGGCAGCCGCGGGTCCAGCGGGACGACCGCCTCCCCGCGCTCGCCCGGGGCCAGCGTGGTGCCGGTCTTCGCCGAGAACGGCCCGGCCCGCAGCCCACCCGGCCCGTCCAGGAGCGCGAGCGCCCCGCCGACGTCCAGGGCCCGTCCGCCCGTGTTGTGGACCCGGGCGTGCAACTCCGCCCGCCCGTCCCGGCCCCGCGCCGGGGTGACCTGCTCGATCTCGAA
Organism: Kitasatospora sp. NPDC059795; assembly: GCF_042732175.1. NCBI lineage: Bacteria > Bacillati > Actinomycetota > Actinomycetes > Kitasatosporales > Streptomycetaceae > Kitasatospora > Kitasatospora sp. NPDC059795. Next base: position 165,234 of record NZ_JBHWID010000009.1, on the reverse strand, counting down.
GTTCGAGGCCGGCTCACCGCCCGGGCCGACGTCGACGTACATCCGCACGCCCACCCGGCCCAGGATCTTCAGGTTGTGCGCGTGGTCCGGGGACGGGCCGGTCTGCGCCCAGATCACGCCGTACCGCTCGCCGGCCGCGGCGTCCCCGGGCGCCCGGATCACGGCGCGCACCTGCGCCGACTCGTGGGCGGCCAGGTCGAGTCCCGAGGTGTCGAGCGAGGTCCAGCCGGTCAGCTCGTTCGGGGTGCGCTCCGGCGCGAACGCGAACTGCCCCTTCGTGATCCCGGCCGCCGCCGCGTAGACGTCGACGTGCATCGGCTCGGACGACTGGTTGCTGACCTCCACCCGCCGCTCGATGGTCGCGCCGGGCGCGAGGTGGTCGACGATGTACGCCTGAGCCCGGGGGTCGGCCCGGCGGTCCTCCGGGGCGTCGAGCAGCCTGATGCCGACGGTCCGCGTCCCCGGGCTCGACTCCGCGGACGGTGCGGGCGCGAGCTCCATCGGCTCCATCGGTTCGACCGGCTCCACCGGGCCGGGCACCGGCGTGGGCATCCCGTCCGCCGCCGCCGGCAGCACCCCGACCGCCTGGACGGCGGCCAGCGCCAGCAGCGGCACCACGTAGCGGCGCATCCCCTTCATCGCATCCCCTTCATCGCGTCAGGCAACGGACTGGGTCAGCGTTCCGGTGTAGAGCCCGCTGACCGCACTGGGCGGCACGTGCACGGTGACGGTCGGGTCCCAGGTCGCGGTGTTGTCGCCGACCCCCTCCGACCCGGTGAGCACCGTCTGCGAAGAGTTGGACAGCGTCACATCGGTCGAGGTGACGGTGATGGTGCCGGTGGTGGTCACCGACCCGACCGAGTAGTCCGCGTCGGTGGCGGGGATCGTCGACACCCCGTTCACGAAGTCCGTCTCCGCCGCGGTCACCGTCCAGGACGCCGACAGCAGCGCCCGGTCGTCGACAACGGTGCACGGCCCGATCGGCGCGCTGACGGTGGCGCCGGGCGCCCCCGAGCCGAGATCGGTGGACGCCGGCACCGACAGCGACAGGGCGCCCGAGGTGACGACGAACGTGACGGTGGTCGAGGGATCGTCCTCACCGGTGGCGAGGCCCGGCTGGACCAGGACGAGAGCGGCGGACACGGCCGCGACGGACAGGATGCGCACACGCACGATGACTCCTGAAGTAGCCCCCCAACGATGGACATGCCGGTTGACGCATCGTCAGACAATCGAGTGCGGCCCGCGCCCGCAACCCGGCCCACGACCTGCTCCGCCATCGGGACCACCGCACTGCGGCCGGATCGGATCGCTTGTCCGCGACCGGCGCCCGTCGCAGGATTGGCCGAACACAACTCGCGAGGAGCCGCAATGGGTGCAAGGCCGCTGCTGAACCGCCGACTGGCGGGCATGGGGACGACGATCTTCGCGGAGATGTCCGCCCTGGCCACCGCCACCGGCTCGATCAATCTCGGACAGGGGTTCCCGGACACCGACGGGCCGGAGGAGGTCCGGGAGGCGGCGGTGCGGGCGCTGCGGGACGGGCACGGCAACCAGTACCCGCCCGGGCCGGGCATTCCGGAGCTGCGGGCCGCCGTCGCCGAGCACCAGCAGCGCTTCTACGGGCTGAGCTACGACCCGGACCGCGAGGTCCTCGTCACCGCGGGCGCCACCGAGGCCATCGCCGCCGCGCTGCTCGCCCTGCTGGAGCCCGGCGACGAGGTGATCGCCTTCGAGCCGTTCTACGACTCCTACGCGGCCTGCATCGCGATGGCCGGCGCGGTCCGCGTCCCGCTGACGCTCCGCCAGCCCGCGTTCCGGCCCGACCTGGACGAGCTGCGCTCGCTGATCACCCCGCGCACCCGGCTGCTGCTGATCAACACCCCGCACAACCCGACCGGCACCGTGCTGACCGCCGAGGAACTCGCCGCGATCGCCGAACTCGCCGTCGAACACGACCTGTTGGTGATCACCGACGAGGTCTACGAGCACCTGGTGTTCACCGGCGCCCACCACCCCCTCGCCGCCCTCCCCGGGATGCGCGAGCGCACCGTCGCGATCTCCTCGGCCGGCAAGACCTTCTCGTTCACCGGCTGGAAGGTCGGCTGGGTCACCGGCTCCCCCGAGCTGGTCGCCGCCGTCCGCACCGCCAAGCAGTACCTGACGTACGTCTCGGCCGGGCCGTTCCAGTACGCCGTCGCCGAGGCACTGCGCCTGCCCGACGCGTACTACGACGACTTCCGCGCCGAACTGCGCCGCAAGCGCGACCTGTTGGCCACCGGACTGGCCGACGCCGGCTTCCGGGTGTTCGAACCGCAGGGCACGTACTTCATCACCACCGACATCACCCCGCTCGGCGAGAAGGACGGCATCGAGTTCTGCCGCGAACTCCCCGCCCGCTGCGGGGTGGTGGCGATTCCCAACGCGGTGTTCTACGACAACACCGACATCGGGCGCAGCCAGGTCCGCTTCGCCTTCTGCAAGCGGGAGTCCGTGCTGCGGGAGGCCGTCGAGCGGCTGCGCGGCCGGTAGCCGTCGCAGCGGACGGGGCGCCCGGCGGCCGGAGGGACGCCGCCGGGCGTCCTGGCGTGTCCGGACGCCGGTGGGTTCGAGTGCGCTCCAGGAGTGCACGGCGCGCAAGACCGGCGTAGGGGCGCTCACCGGACAGAGTCCAACCCGGGACCGATCACACCCAGTCGGGCACAGGCCTCAGAACGGTGAATGAGTGCCAAACATGGGTAAATCCCTGACGGACCCGGAGAATTCGTGCTTCTCTGCTGCTGAATCTCCAGCCGGAATCCTTCCTTCCACGGTCGGCCGCGCCCCGGATCGGACAGTCTCGAACAGCCTCACGCACTGAGGGACGGACTCCGGCCGTTGGGGCGCGTACGGAGCTGAAACGCGGAGCCGAGCATGCTCACCACCTTGCAGACCTCCTACACGGACACCCGCGCCGGCGACCTGGCCTGGCAACTGGGCGGCGACCCCCTGCCCGCACTGGCCGTCCGTGACCTGAAACTCGACGACGGCGCCGGCCGGACCGATGCCCTCGGCGGCACCCTGCAGCTGCGCCTGCTGGGCGCCTCCCACCAGGTCGTCCTGGCGGGAGGCGCCCGGGGCGACTGCCTGGAGACGGTGGCCTGTCTGCCCGGCCGCCGCACCCCGCTGCCCGCCCGGGTCGCCGAGCAGGTGGCCGGCTGGGAGTACGAGTTCGCCGCCCGGATCGAGGAGCTGCCGCCGCACGTGTTCGCGGCCCGCGCCCAGGAGCTGCTGGCCCTGGTCGAGGGGCACCCGCGGGCGCTCGCCGGGATCTTCCCCGGCGACCCGAGCGCCTTCACCGCCCTGGTCGCCCACTGCGGGGAGCGCCGGGTGCACTGGCGCACCTGGCACGCCTACCCGCAGGAGGGCCGCCTGGTCTGCACCCGCTCCTCGCTCTCGCTGCGCCGCACCGTGGAGGCCGTCGGCGGCCGCCCCGGGCGGGGCGGCCGGAGCGCCCATCTCGGCCCGTCCGCCCGGCACGGGGACGGCGGCCCGGAACCGCAGTCCGGGTGGTGACCACCGTCAACCGGACACCGCCCGCAGTCCCCCGATTGGGCGCAGCCACTCACCCGGGCTCTCGCCTAGCGTTCATTTCATGATCAACCATCCGGTCGGACGGTCCGCGCAGCCCGCTCCGGACGCCCCCGCTCTCCCGCCGACGGCCGCACTTCGGCCCACCGCCCCCCGCACCGCGGGCCTCGGCGGCGCGGTCCGGGCCGGCGGCGCCATACCGCTCGCCCTGCCCGCCCGTCCGGCCCGGATCCTGGTACTGCTGGCCGCGTTCGTCTGCGCGGCCTGCGGTTTGGTGTACGAACTCGAACTGGTCGCGCTCGGCGGCTACCTGCTCGGCGACTCCGTCACCCAGACCTCCGTGGTGCTCTCCGTGATGGTCTTCGCGATGGGCATCGGCTCGCTGCTCGCCAAGGGCCTCACCCGCCGCCCCGCCACCTCCTTCGCCCTGGTCGAGTTCGCGCTGTCGCTGACCGGCGGCCTGTCCGCCCTCGCCCTGTACTGCGGCTGGGCCTGGCTGCGCCAACCGCACGCCACGCTGATCGCGCTGATCGCCGCCACCGTGCTGATCGGACTGCTGATCGGCGCCGAGATCCCGCTGCTGATGACGCTGATCCAGCGGATCCGCCGGGAGCACGCCGGCCGGGCCGTCGCCGACCTGTTCGCCGCCGACTACGTGGGCGCGCTGATCGGCGGCCTGGCCTTCCCGTTCGTCCTGCTGCCCGCACTCGGGCAGGCCGCCGGCGCGCTGGTCACCGGCGCCGTGAACGCCGTCGCCGGGGCGGTGGTGGTGCTCTGGCTGTTCCGCGCCGAACCCACCCCGCGCGCCCGCCTGCTGCTGTGGACCGGCTGCGGCCTGGTGCTCGCCGCCCTCGGGCTGGCCGCCGCCTGCACCGGCGTCCTGGAGCGCGCCGCCCGGCACGCCCTGTACGGCGGGCCGATCCGGCTGGTCGCGCAGAGCCGCTACCAGGAGATCGTCCTCACCGGCGGCCCGCCCGACACCGGGTCCCGCACCCCGCTGAAGCTCTTCCTGGACGGCCGGCTCGCCGTCTGCGGCCCCGACGAGTACCGCGAGCACGAGGCACTGGTCCGCCCCGCGCTGGCCGGCGGCCCCAGCGCCCGGGTCCTGGTCCTCGGCGGCGATGGCCTGGCGCTGCGCGAGGTGCTGCGGCACCCGGCGGTGCGCAGCGTGCTGGTGGTCGAGCGCGACCCGGAGCTCTCCGCACTGGCCCACCGGGACGGCGCCTACGACGCGCTGACCGAGCACGCCTGGGACGACCCCCGGGTACGGCTGGTGACCGCCGAGCCGATGGGCTGGCTGCGCAGCACCCCCGACCAGTTCGACGTGATCGTCTCCGACCTGGACGACGAGGCCGCGCACGGCAAGTACCGCTCGCGCGAGTTCTACGGCCTGGCCGCCCGGCGGCTCGGCCCGAACGGCCGGCTGGCGGTGCGCGGCGGCGCCCCGGACGGCGTGCTGTGGAGCTCCGAGGCGGGACTGGCCGCCGCCGGGCTGGACGCCGTCCCGTACCAGGGCGTCGCCCCGGCCGCCGAGGACTGCGGGCAGGCCGGGCCCGCCCCGGCGTTCCTGCTGGCCGGCCACGCCGCGCCCGCACTGGCACTGGCCCCGGACGCGCCCGCGCCGCGCTCGTTCACCGTCGACGCGCTGCGCGGCACGGCGGCCCGGCTGTCCGCCCACCGGCCGTCGCCGCTGCCCCCGCCGCACTCGCTGATCGGCCCCTGAACCGACCGGGCGCACCGCGAACGACCGTCCGCCGTGCGCCCGTTCGCGGCACTCCCGGCCCCGCTTCGGGTGCGGGGCTCGGCACGACGGCGGCCGGTCGGTAGGCTCGCCGGTATGGAGCATGAGGTTGTCGTCCCGGTGCCCGCCGAGGTGGTCCGGGAAGCGCTGCTGGACCGCGAACTGGTGGCCCGCTGCGTGCCGGGGCTGAGCGCGGTCGCGTCCACGTCCGCCCCCTCGGCGGCGGACAGCCGGCTCCGGGTCCGGATCGCGGGCTCCACCATCACCTTCGCCGGCCGGATGTCCGTGGACGACTGGCAGGACGGCGCGCTGCGCCTGCGGCTGACCGGCGAGGAGATCCGCGGCGCGGCACCCGTCACCGCCGAGCTGCGGATCACCCTGCGGGAGCAGCCGGGCGAGACCGTGATGTGCTTCACGACCGCGCTGACCGCCTCCGGCCGGCTCGCGGGCTTCGACGCACCGGCGCTGGAGACGGCCGGCCGCCGACTGATCGACCGGGCGGCGGCGGCCCTGGTCGCCGAGCTGTCCGACCCCGGCGAGGACGCCGAGGACGACCCGGCGGACGGCGCCACCGTGGTCTTCCTGGACGAGCGCGCGCAGGGCCCCGACCTGGACGACGACCTCTCCGACCTGATCGCGTTCAGCGAGGACGACCTGCCCGAGCCGGTGCCGGTGCCGCGCCCGGAGGCGGCGTTCGAGCAGGAGAGCGCCCCGGTACGGCGCAGCATCGTCGGCCGCTCCGCCGAGGAGGTGGACCACGCCCCGCCGCACGGCCGGTACGCGCCCGCCCCGCCCGCGCACAGCGCGCGGGCCCGCGCGGCCACCCGCTGGGGCGGCGTGGAGCCGGCCCTGCTGCCCGGCGGAGGCGGCGAGCGCAGCGCGCTGCCGTGGGTGATCGGCGGCGGGGTGGCGCTGCTCGGCGGCGCGGTGGTGCTGGTCAGGGCCCTGCGGCGACGCTGAGCCCCGGCACGATCGACCGGACAGGCCCTAAGCTTGCTGCCCATGAGCAACGACCGCGACGCCCTGCTGGCGCAGATCAAGGACAAGGCCGTCGTGCACGGCAAGGTCACCCTCTCCTCCGGCCGCGAGGCCGACTACTACGTCGACCTGCGCCGGATCACCCTGGACGCCGAGGCGGCCCCGCTGGTCGGCACGGTGATGCTGGACGCCGCCGCCGACCTGGAGTTCGACGCGGTGGGCGGCCTGACCCTGGGCGCCGACCCGGTCGCCGCGGCGATGCTGCACGCGGCGGCTGCCCGCGGCCGGAAGCTGGACGCCTTCGTGGTCCGCAAGGCGGGCAAGGCGCACGGCCTGCAGCGCCGCATCGAGGGCCCGGACGTGAAGGGCCGCCGGGTGCTGGCGGTGGAGGACACCTCGACCACCGGCGGCTCGGTGCTGACCGCGGTCGAGGCGCTGCGCGAGGCGGGCGCCGAGGTGGTCGGCGTCGCGGTGATCGTGGAGCGCGGCGCGGCCCCGGCGATCGCCGAGACCGGCCTGCCGTACATCACCGCGTACACCCTGGACGACCTGGGTCTGTGACCCCCGGTTCCACGTGGAACAACGCGAGAGGCCCCGACCACCCGAAGGTGGCCGGGGCCTCTCGCGCTGTCTGCGGGGCACGGGGCGCAGTCGGCACGCGCAGGGCGCGCTCAGCGCTCGCGGGGCGCGCTCAGTGCTCGCGGGGCGCGCTCAGTGCTTGCGGTGGCGGCCGCCGGCGACGGTCTCCGCGGTCCGGTCCTCGGCGGTGGCGCCGCCGGCCTTCTTCTTCTTCCGCTCGCGCATCACCTCGACGATGATCGGCGAGATCGAGACCAGGATGATCAGCGCCATCGCGGGCAGCAGGTACTTGTCGATCACCGGGGCGAGCTGGTCGCCGGTGAAGTAGCCGATCAGCAGCATGGACTCGGTCCACAGCACGCCGCCGACCACGTTCCAGGCCAGGAAGGTCTTGGCGGGCATCTGCAGGGTGCCGGCCACCGGGTTGAGGAAGGTCCGCACGATCGGGATGAAGCGGGCCAGGATCACGGCCTTGGCCGGGCCGAACTTCTCGAAGTACTCCTCGGCCTTCTCCACGTACTCGGGCCGGAAGATCTTCGAGTTCGGCTTGTCGAACATCTTCGGGCCGACCTTGCGGCCGAGCAGGTGACCGAGCTGGGCTCCGGCGATCGCACAGAGCGGCGCGCCGACCAGCAGCAGCCCGATGTTCATCTGGGCGCCGTCGCCGAGCACCGCGGGGGCGGCACTGGAGGCGGCGACACCGGCCAGGATGAGCATCGAGTCACCGGGGAAGAAGAACCCGACCAGCAGGCCGGTCTCGGCGAAGATGATCGCCAGGATCCCGATGGCGCCGACGGAGGCGACGAGCGATTTGGCGTCAAGGACGTTGACGGCGAGCTGGATGTGTTCCACGCGCGCAGGATAGCCCGTACTGCTTTGCGAATGCCTTACTCGGCGGCCCGCGGACCCCGCTCCGGACCGCCCGCCCGGACGGCCGTCCCAAGTGGCGGGCCGCTGGGTGTGTCTGCGGGGCGAGTCTGGGAAGATGACCGAGGTGTCCGGCCCGCGGTCGAGCAACCACCCTCAGCTCGTACCGCATCCGTCGTGAACCACAGGCGTACCGAGCCTTCGGACAGCGTCGTCCGATCGCCCCACACCGACAGGAGCGGATTCGCATGCCCATCGCAACTCCCGAGGCCTACAACGAGATGCTCGACCGGGCCAAGGCGGGCAAGTTCGCCTACCCGGCCATCAATGTCACCTCGTCGCAGACTCTGCACGCCGCCCTGCGCGGTTTCGCCGAGGCCGAGAGCGACGGCATCATCCAGATCTCCACCGGTGGTGCGGAGTTCCTGGGTGGCCAGCACAGCAAGGACATGGTGACCGGCGCCGTCGCGCTGGCCGAGTTCGCGCACATCGTCGCGGCCAAGTACGACGTCACCGTCGCCCTGCACACCGACCACTGCCCGAAGGACAAGCTGGACGGCTACGTCCGCCCGCTGCTGGCGGTCTCCGCCGAGCGCGTCGCCCGCGGCGAGAACCCGCTGTTCCAGTCGCACATGTGGGACGGCTCGGCCGAGACCCTGGCCGACAACCTGTCCATCGCGCAGGAGCTGCTGGCCCAGGCCGCCGCCGCCAAGATCATCCTTGAGGTCGAGATCACCCCGACCGGCGGCGAGGAGGACGGCGTCACGCACGAGATCAACGACGAGCTGTACACCACCGTGAACGACGCGGTCCGCACCGCCGAGGCGCTCGGCCTGGGCGAGAAGGGCCGCTACCTGCTGGCCGCCTCGTTCGGCAACGTGCACGGCGTGTACAAGCCCGGCAACGTGGTGCTCCGCCCGGAGCTGCTCGCCGACCTGCAGGCCGAGATCGGCAAGCAGTACGGCAAGCAGGACCCGTTCGACTTCGTCTTCCACGGCGGCTCCGGCTCCACGGCGGAGGAGATCGGCATCGCGCTGGAGAACGGCGTGGTCAAGATGAACCTCGACACCGACACCCAGTACGCCTTCACCCGCCCCGTCGTGGACCACATGTTCCGCAACTACGACGGCGTGCTGAAGGTCGACGGCGAGGTCGGCAAGAAGAACACCTACGACCCGCGCACCTGGGGCAAGCTGGCCGAGGCCGGCATGGCCGCCCGCGTGCTGGAGGCCGCGCAGCAGCTGCGCTCGGCCGGCAGGCGCATGAAGTAACCGCAGCACCGACGGTGCCCCGTACCCGCCCGGGTCCGGGGCGCCGTCGTTCCCGGAAGCGGCGACCATCGGCCGTTCGAGTGGCAGACTGGCACACCATGGAGATGCACAAGAACCTGCTCGACGGACCGGAGCCGACCCTCCTGCCCGAGGAGGAGCAGCCGTACCGGATGCTGGCCGAGGAGTCCGCCTCCCCGACGCAGGTGGCAGCCGAGTACCCGACGTTCTGCCTGGCCTGGGCGATGCTCGCGGACGACTCCTTCGCGTCCGGCCGGACCGTCGAGTCCTACGCCTACGCCCGCACCGGCTACCACCGCGGCCTGGACCAGCTGCGCCGCAACGGCTGGCACGGACACGGCCCGGTCCCGTGGGAGCACCGCGGCAACCGCGGCTTCCTGCGCTGCCTGGCCGCGCTCGCCCGGGCCGCCGGCTCGATCGGCGAGACCGAGGAGGAGGCCCGCTGCTGGCAGTTCCTGAAGGACAGCAGCGCCGAGGCGTACGCCGAACTCAAGCAGTAGCGGAAGCACCGCACCGAACGGGCCGCCCCCCTCGTGGGGGCGGCCCGTTCCCGTCAGTCCCGCAGGTCGAGGGCGAGCGGGCCCTCGTCGAGGCCCACCAGCAGGACGTCGCCGACCAGCGACAGCCCGCCGGCCGGGGAGCCGAGGCGGAGGTCGAGCACGCTGTCGGGCCGCTCCGGGCGCCGGACCCGGATCAGCCCGTCGGACCAGGCGGCGGCCAGCAGCAGCCCGGACGGCCCGCTGCCGAGAGCGAGCGCGGTGACGGGGCACCGGCGGCGGTCGGCGGGTTCGGGCATCGGCTCGGAGCCGGGCCCCCAGAGCCGGACGGCACCGTCCAGGCCACCGCTGGCCAGCAGCGGGACGCCGGGAGCGGCCGCGTCGGCGGCCAGCGCGGTGACCGGGCCGGTGTGCAGCTTCTCGCTCAGCACCGCGCCGCCCTGGTACCAGTGCACGCCGCCGCCGCTGTCGCCGAGGGCCGGCGCCTCGTCGGGCAGGCCGGGGGCGGCGGCCAGCACGAGCGGTTCGCCGTCGGCGGCGGCGCGCAGCCGGGCCAGCGCCTCGTCCAGGGCGTACGGATCGAGGCCGGGCGCGGTCGGGCCGGACGCGACCCCGGGCGCAACCAGGTCGAGACCGCCCCAGGCGTCCAGCAGGACCAGGCTGCCGCCGGGGGTGGCGGCAAGGGCGCGCAGCGGTTTCGGGCCGGGGACGGCGATCCGGCCGACGACCGTGCCGTCGGCCGGGGAGAGCGCGTGCACCGCGCCGCCCGCGTCGGCGAGCAGCCACTGGCCGCGGTACGGACCGGCGCCGGGCGCGGCGGCGGCCGCGCCGGGGTGGCGGCGGGCCCAGCGGGCGGCCCAGCGGCCGGGGGCGGCGCCGAGCCGGTCGGCGGCGAAAGCCGCGGCGGCAGCCACGGCCGGGTCCGCGGGGTCGGTGCCGAGCAGCCGGGCGCGGAGCTGGTGGGCCCGGACACCGGGCTGGGGGGTGTCGATCAGCGCGGGGCCGGCGGCCCGCCAGGCGGCGTCCAGCGCGGCGGGGGCGGTGCCCGGGGCCGCGCCCTCCAGGGCGGCGGTGACGGCGACCGGTTCGGCCAGCACGTACAGCAGCGGGTCGGCGGCCAGCGGGCCGAGGTCGCCGGTGCGGGCCGCCGCCGCCCACAGGGCGGTGAGCAGCTCCGTCCCGGCGGCGGGAAGGTCGGGCCCACCGTCGGGGCGGAGCGGGACGCCGGCCAGCAGGTCGGCGAAGGCCGGCGGCCGGGGCGGTTCGGCGCCCAGGGCCCGCCCGGGGTTCGGGTACCCGGCCGGGTCGAGGCCCTCGCGCTCGCACCAGGCGTCCCAGCGTTCGCGGTCGGTCCAGCGGGGGTCGTCCAGGTCGAGTTCGGCGGGCCCGGTGGCCGCGGTGAACACGAGGTCCGAGGTGGCCTCGACCACCAGCCGGACGTGCGGCAACTCCAGTAGCGGGTCGAGGAGTTCGGCCACCAGTCGGACCGGGTCGAGGGCCAGGTCGAGCTCGGGCACGCAGATCACGGTGCGCCGCGGATCGGCGGCCAGCCGGTCGAGCAGGTCCCCGGGGGTACGGGCCGGCACGTCCAGCTGCTGCCCGAGCTGCCAGACCGCGGCCCGGACGCCGTACCCGTCGGCGGGCAGGAAGGCGTTGATCCGCCGCTCCATCGGGGTGTCGGGGGCGGTGCCGCCGGCGATCAGCCAGGCCAGCAGGTGGGTCCGGCCGCTGCCCGGCGACCCGGAGACCCGGCACAGGCGCGGCGCCCGCCGGTCCCCCAGCCAGCCGAGCAAGGCCGCTCCGGCGGCTCTGCGGCCGGCACGCAGCGGTGGCATCCGGTGCTCGTCCATTCCCTGGCCCCGTTCCGTTCGGTTCTCGTCAGTTCGGTTTCCCGGCACTGTCCCGGTCGGAGCGTACCGATCGGGAATCCGTCCCGGGCAAGGGAGTTGACCGGGTCTCGGTGCAGACTGAATAGTCGTTCCGGACGACGGGGGAAGGGAAGCGCATGGGTGTCGTACTGCCGGGTGAACTCGCCTGGGTGCTCGACCTGATCGGCGTGAACTGGCCCAACGTGGACGAGGACGAGTACCGCGAGATGGCGGACGAGCTCCGTGAGCTCGCCTCCTCGCTCGCCGAGGACCGGGACGTTCTGTCCGGCGCGGTCGGCAGCCTGATGGGGATGAACCAGGGACCGGCCGCGGAGGCGTTCCAGGCGAAGTTCGACAAGGTGGTCGGCACCCATCTGCCGCAGGTGGGCAAGGCACTGGACCTGTTCGCCACCGGACTGGACGGCGCCGCGCTGGTGATCACCGGCGCGAAGCTCGCCGCGATCGCCCAACTCGTCATCATGGCCGCCGAGTTGATCGCCGCGCAGGCAGCCGCGCCGTTCACCTTCGGGCTGTCCGAGGCGGGCGCGGTGGGCGCCACCCAGGCCACCCGGATCATCGTCAAACGCCTGCTCAAGGAGGCCGAGCAGCAGCTGCTGTCGCAGCTGATGTCGCTGGTCGAGGGCCCGGTGTTCGCCGCCCTCGGCGGCATGGCGCAGGACTTGGTGGTGCAGCTGACGATGAACGCGGTCGGCGCCCAGCACGGGATCGACCTGGGCCGCACGGCGCGGGCCGGCGAGCAGGGCTTCAAGGACGGTGTGCAGCAGTCCGTCGACCAGGTGAAGGGCTACGCCGCCGACCCGCTGGGCTCCGCCGAGCAGTTCGGCCAGAACGTGGTCACCGGCGCCGTCACCAACGGCGGCACGGCCCCGTCCGGCAACGCCCCGCACCCGCGCGGACGCTGACCCGGCACACCGGACGTCCCGTCAGGCGCCGTACCGGATCTCGTCGAGCAGCAGCCGCCAGACGCCCTCCGGCTCGGCCATGGCGCGCGGTTCCAGGGCGGTCAGCTCGGCGGTGAGCCGCTCGACCGAGTCGCGCAGCTCGTCCGCCCCGCTGCCCTCGTCGTAGTGCGGAAGTTCGCGCTGGAAGGCCAGCAGGAAGGCCGCCAGCGAGGACAGGTCGGCGTGGTACGGGCGGTCCAGGCCGTCCTCCGCGATGTCCAGCGGGACGGCGTGGACGCCGCCGGTGGCGCCGTTCAACGCCAGGGTGCCGGTGGCGAGTTCGCCGAGGATCAGCCAGGAGCCGACGCCGGGGCCGAACAGGTCCAGGTACTCGTCCTGCGCCGAGTCCCAGTCCCCGACGTGCTCGCGCAGCGGCACCGGCCCGGTGGCCAGGTGCTCCTCCGCCTCGAACACCGCGGTGCGGCCGGCCGGCAGCCCGACGGTGGTCAGGAACTCCCGCGCGCCGGGGTCGGCCACCGCCTCCGCGATCCGCTCCGCGGGGGGCCGGACCAGCCCGTCCGGCCCGAACTCCCGCTCCATCTCCGCGCGTGTCACTGCCACCCCGGGGCCTCCCGCCGTGCGCCACGGCCCCGCCCGGCCCGGTGGTGCGGGCGGGCGCGGCTCAGCCGTAGATCTGCTGGTGTCTGCGCTTCAGGTTTATCAGATAGCGGTTGTGCTGGACGTTGCCGTCCGAGGAGGCCTGGCCGTTGTAGTCGAAGCTGTGGGTGACGTCGGTGGTCTTCGGGAAGTACTGCTTGAGCCAGGCCCCGCAGGTGCTGCCGGTCGGGCAGGGCTGGCGCTCGGTGTAGACCGCGTCGACGTTGTCCTGCAGGCCTTTGCGCAGGAAGGGCAGGCCGAGCACGATCTCGGAATGGGAGCTGCGGGGAATGCTCTGGGCCACCACGATGACCGGGTTCCCGGTGCCGTTGTCGTAGTGGAAGGCCGCGTAGTTGGCGCTCGGGTTCTCCAGGACGCCGCCGCCGTACTGGTTGGTCGCCCGCCGGGCGCGCTGGGTGGCGCGGGCCAGCTCGGAGCTACCGGGGTCGATCTTGGTCGACGGAACCTGCGGGCGGCCCTCCTTCGGGCGCCGCTTGGGCGTGAACGGGAACTTCGTCCGGTCGTTGGGCGGGCCGACGGTGGTCAGGTTGCCCGGCCCGTTCGGGTCGGGCGACAGCAGGTCCCGGATGCCCGCCTCGTGGCCGGTGATCGGCTTCGGGGCGCTCCCGTCGCTGTGCAGCCGCTGGATCCTGCCGTCGGCACTGAGCAGGTAGACCGGGGTGGTGTCGTGCTTGGCGACGATCCGCTGGAACTCCTGGCCGAGGCGCTCCTCGTTCTCGCGGTGGTTCTTGTTCATCTTCAGCAGACCCTTGGAGGCCTTGTCGGCGTGGTCCGCCAGGGAGTCCAGGGCCTTCTCGATGCTCTGCAGGGCGGTGGAGGCGGCCTTGGCCACCACCTCGCCCAGCCCGTCCCCGCGACCGGTCGAACTCGCCTTCGCATGGCCGTTGTTGACCTTGTGCTTCTTGGCGCTCAGCTTCGCGTGCAGCTTGTCGAACTCGGCCGCGGCCCGTTCCACGTTGTCGTAGTCGTGCGCGATGTCGTTCACATCAACCCCCGTCCCGCCCACCGCAGTTGACACCCCCGCTCGGGGTGCTCGCCGTATCATCGCACCGATCCGCCGACCGCGACCGGTCCGGCGCCGACCGAACGCCCCGCGCATACACTGCTGCCATGACCGCAGAACTCGCCCAGCGCCTGCTCGACCGCTTCGGCCCCGCCGGCCTCCGCCGCCCGGACGCTGCCGAGTTCGCCCGGGTGACCGTTCCCGCCGCGGCCGCCGAGCTGCTGGCCGCCGCCGGTCTGCCCGTCCAGGTCGGCCCCTACTTCCGCACCTCCGTCGGGGACGCGCTCGCCCTCGGCGACCTCACGGCCGGCCAGGACCGGCCCGGCCCGCGCAACGGCGAGGAGCAGTGGGCCCGGCTCGGCACCGACCGGGGCTCCGAACTCTGCCTGGACCCGCAGGGCCGGGTCTGGTCGGTCTTCGTCGACTTCGAGGAGCCGTCCGTGCTGGTGAACACCAGCTTGGAGGCGTTCCTCTCCTCGCTCGCCGAACTCGACCGCAGCCTGGCCGCACTGGCCGCCGCCGAGCAGCCCGACCAGGTCTTCGCCGAGTTCACCGCCGTGGAGAGCCGGCTGCGCGCCACCGACCTGCGCGCCTTCGAGGACGACGAACTGTGGTGGCCCCGGGTCCTGGAGGACGTCCGGCACACCCGGGGCGTGCCGAGCTACGCCTCCTTCAAGTACCTGGACGCCAAGGGCGAGCCGCAGATCATCACGGCCGGCGGCTCGCTCGCCCTGCACGCCGAGGAGGCGCTCTGGCACCGCGCCCTGGCCCTCGGCGTCCAGCCCGAACAGGTCGTGGAGATCTACACCGAGCTGCAGGCCTGCTTCCTCCCCGGCCACTACTGCTCGGTGTGGATGGCCGACACCTTCCCGGAGGCGGCGTTCACCCACAGCTACGACTACGGCGACACCGCCGCCGAGCGCGAGGCCGGCATCCGCGAACTCGCCGAGGCGCTCGCCGGACGAGGCTGACCCAACCTCAACTTCCGCGTGCAGCAAGGGCATAGCCTGGGCCGGTGACCGCTGACCGCATATCCGGCCCGGCCGCCCGTCGGCTGCTCGCCCTGCCCGCCGCTGCGGCCGTCGCCCTCGGGGCGGCCGCCTGCTCGGGCGACAGTTCCGGCACCGGCCTCTCCTACGCCAAGGTCCGCTCCACCGCCGAGCAGCTCCGCCAACAGCCGTCCACCGCCTGCCCGTTCGGTCTGGACGGGCTGGCCGCCGCGCTCCAGGACGCCGGGATCGACCGGCCCGTCACCCCGGGAGCCGAGGACGCGAAGGCGGTCGAGGGCGAGCTCGGCGACGGCACCCCGCCCTACCCGTGGCCGTCCGGCATCAGCCCGTCGCCGAGCACCGCCTCCGCTCCCGGCCTCCCGCCGCACGCCTGGGTGACCTGCACCTGGACGGCCGGCGCCGCCACCGTCCGGCTCGACCTGGAGGCCGTGCCGCTGAGCGACGTCGGGGTGAGCGTGCTGCTGCCGACCCTCCAGCGCACCGGGCAGCTGACCGTCGACCAGCTCGACGAGGTGGTCACCGGCCGGCCGAAGCCCGGCGGCAAGCCGGTGCTGCTGCCCGGCGGCGGGCTCGCCGCGATCGCCCGGGTGCCGCTCAAGGGCGACGGCGACCTGGTGCTGCTGCTCTCCCAGGGCGACGCGGGCCCGGCCGACCCGGCCCTGACCGGGGAACCGATGGCCAAGGTGCTGGAGCACCTCCAGGGCCGGATCCACGGCTGAGACCCCGTTCGAGGGAACCAACCGCGGCCATACTGCGTATGTTCACGATGCAGCACAAGCGTGCGAAACGGGCCACCGGACCGCACACCCGCAACTGTCGTCGCTCCAAGGGAAACCAGATGCCCGCAGCCCGCAGGTCACCCGGCAGGTCCGCCCGTCGCCGCGCCCGTTCGCGCCGCCGCCGGCTGGCCCTCGCGCTGGGCGGCACCGCGGCGCTGGTCGTGCTCGGCGTGGCCGGATTCAACCGGTTCGGCCCGGCCGGCGGGCAGCCGCAGGACACCGGATCCACCACCCAGGCCCGGCCCGTCCCCCCGGTCAGCGACTCCCCCGAGCCCGCCAAGTCCGCGGAGAGCAGCGCCCCGCCGCAGACCGAGCCCCCGAAGAGCGACCCGCCCAAGAACGACACGCAGATCGTCCAGCACGGCAGCGGCAGTCTCAGCACCGCCGCCGCCACCGGCGGCACGGTCGGCACCGGCGGCACCGTGCGCCGCTACCAGGTCCAGGTCGAGGACGGCATCAACATCGATCCGAAGGCCGCCGCCGACGCGATCCACAAGGTGCTGGGCGACAAGCGCAGTTGGATCTCCGACAAGCGCAACAGCTTCAAGCTGGTCTCCTCCGGCACCTACGACTTCACCGTGATCATCGCCTCGCCCGACACCACCGACAAGCTCTGCGGCGCGGGCGGACTGGACACCAAGGGCGAGGTGAACTGCGACGTCGGCAAGCAGGTGGTGGTCAACTCCAAGCGCTGGCTGACCGGTTCACCCCAGTTCGACGGCAGCCTGGACGACTACCGGGCGCTGATCGTCAACCACGAGGTCGGCCACCGGATCGGCCACGGCCACGAGGGCTGCCCCGGCCCGGGCAAGCCCGCCCCCGCGATGATGCAGCAGATCTACGGCCTGAACGGCTGCACCGCCAACGCCTGGCCCTACGACGCCAACGGCAGCTACCTCAAGGGCCCCTCGGTGCCCTGAGGCGCCGGCCGCCCCGGACTGGCATCGGCCGGCCCGAGGCACCGGACGCCGCGCTCAGCCCAGCACCGGCAGGTAGCCGGACAGGTCGCTGCGCTCGCCGCTCGCGCTGAGCGTGGCGTCCAGCGCGTCGGCCCAGGCGAGGCGGCCGGTGGCCAGCCGGATCCAGCTCAGCGGGTCGGTCTCGACCACGTTCGGCGGGGTGCCGCGGGTGTGCCGGGGGCCCTCGACGGCCTGCACCACGGCGTGCGGGGGGATGCGCAACTCGACCGAGCCGCCAGGCACTTGGACGGCGAAGGCGTCGGCGAGCAGCCGGGTCGCGGAGGCCAGCGCGAAGCGGTCGTGCGGGAAGGCCGCCAGGCCCAGCGCGTCCGCCAGGTCGTCGGCGTGCACCACCGTCTCCACCAGCCGGGTCACCAGGAAGTCGGCCAGCAGGATCGGGCCGAAGCGCATCAGGATGACCCGGCCGGGCTCGCAGCCCTCCTCGCTGTCCAGCGCCTTCCACAACTCGCCGATCTGCCGGTCGAGTTCACCGGACACCTGGGCAGCGTCCCCGGCGAACTGCTCGGCCACCAGCTCCACCGCCGTGGAGTTGATCGCCGCCGCCGCGGTGCGGGTCCGCGACGCCCAGTACAGCGGCGTGATCGGGGCCTGCGGCGGCAGCGGGTCGTGCAGGTGCAGCGGCACCCAACCGGCCACCATCCCGAGGTGGGCGACGAGTTCACGCACCCGCCAGCCCTCCAGTCGGGTCGGCAGGGCGAGCTGCTCGTCGTCCAACTCCCGGACGGCGGCGGCGATCGCGTCGAGCTGCCCGGTGAGCGCGGCGCGCACCTTCACCGGGTCGTAGGTTCGGGGCTTCACAGTCGGCATGCCCGCAGCGTACAAAAAGGCGGGCGGCCGGTCCGGAGAACTCCGAACCGGCCGCCCGTCGAAACGGTGCCGCGTCAGGCGAGCAGCGCCTCGATGACGCCGGTGTGGGCGTCACGCAGCTCGGCCAGGGTGACGGTGAACTGACCCTGGACCTCCAGGGCGTCGCCGTCGACCACGCCGATCCGGGCCGCGGGCAGGCCGCGGGCGCCGCACATGTCGTTGAACCGGAGCTCCTCGCTGCGCGGGACGGCCACCACGGCGCGCCCGGCGGACTCGGAGAACAGGAACACGAACGGGTCGATGCCCTCGGGCACGACGACCCGGGCGCCGTTGCCGCCCTTGAGGCAGCTCTCCACCAGGGCCTGCGCGAGGCCGCCGTCGGAGAGGTCGTGGGCGGCGTCGATCATGCCGTCGCGGGAGGCGGCGATCAGGATGTCGCCCAGCAGGCGCTCGCGCTCCAGGTCCACCTTGGGCGGCAGGCCGCCGAGGTGGTTGTGCACGACCTGCGACCAGGCGGAGCCGCCCAGCTCGTCGGCGGTGTCGCCGAGCAGGTAGAGCAGCTGGCCCTCTTCGGCGAAGCCGACCGGGGTGCGCCGGGTGACGTCGTCGATGACGCCGAGCACCGCGACCACGGGGGTCGGGTGGATGGCGACGTCGCCGGTCTGGTTGTACAGCGAGACGTTGCCGCCGGTGACCGGGGTACCGAGCACCTGGCAGGCGTCGGCCAGGCCGCGGGTGGCCTCGGCGAACTGCCACATCACGTCCGGGTCCTCGGGGGAGCCGAAGTTGAGGCAGTCGGAGACCGCGAGCGGCTTGGCGCCGCCGGCCGCGACGTTCCGGTAGGCCTCGGCCAGGGCCAGCTGGGCGCCGGTGTACGGGTCCAGCTTGGCGTAGCGGCCGTTGCCGTCGGTGGCGACCGAGACGCCGAGGTTGGTCTCCTCGTCGATCCGGATCATGCCGGAGTCCTCGGGGGTGGCGAGCACCGTGTTGCCCAGCACGTAGCGGTCGTACTGGTCGGTGATCCACGCCTTGGAGGCCTGGTTCGGCGAGCCGGCGACCTTCAGCAGCGCGTCCTTCAGCTCGGCGCCGCCCACCGGACGGGCGAGCCGCTCGGCGGTCGGGGCGTCGGCCTGCAGGGCGTCCTGCCAGGACGGGCGGGCGTACGGGCGCTGGTACGTCGGGCCCTCGTGGGCGACGGTGCGCGGCGGCACGTCCACGACCAGCTCACCGTGCCAGAAGATCTCCAGGCGCTCGCCGTCGGTCACCTCGCCGATGACGGTGGCGATGACGTCCCACTTCTCGCAGATCTCCAGGAAGCGGTCGACCTTGCCGGGCTCGACGATCGCGCACATGCGCTCCTGCGACTCGCTCATGAGGATTTCCTCGGGCGAGAGCGTGTGGTCGCGCAGCGGCACGGTGTCCAGCTCGATCCGCATGCCGCCGGTGCCGGCCGAGGCCAGCTCCGAGGTGGCGCAGGACAGGCCGGCGCCGCCGAGGTCCTGGATGCCCGCGACGAGGTCTTCCTTGAAGATCTCCAGGGTGCACTCGATGAGGAGCTTCTCCTGGAACGGGTCGCCGACCTGGACGGCGGGGCGCTTGGCCGGGCCGGTCGCGTCGAAGGTCTCCGAGGCGAGCACCGAGACGCCGCCGATGCCGTCGCCGCCGGTGCGGGCTCCGTACAGGATGACCTTGTTGCCGGGGCCGGAGGCCTTCGCGAGGTGGATGTCCTCGTGCTTCATCACGCCGACGCACAGCGCGTTGACCAGCGGGTTGCCCTGGTAGCAGGAGTCGAAGACGACCTCGCCGCCGATGTTCGGCAGGCCCAGGCAGTTGCCGTAGCCGCCGATGCCCGCGACGATCCCGGGCAGCACGCGCCGGGTGTCCGGGTGGTCGGCCGCACCGAAGCGCAGCGGGTCCATCACGGCGACCGGGCGGGCGCCCATCGCCAGGATGTCGCGCACGATGCCGCCGATGCCGGTGGCCGCGCCCTGGTAGGGCTCGATGTACGACGGGTGGTTGTGCGACTCGACCTTGAAGGTGACCGCGTAGCCCTGGCCGACGTCGACCACACCGGCGTTCTCGCCGATGCCGACGAGCATCGCGTCGTTCTTCGGGGCCTTGTCGCCGAACTGCTTGAGGTGGACCTTGGAGCTCTTGTACGAGCAGTGCTCCGACCACATCACCGAGTACATGGCCAGCTCGGCGCCGGTCGGACGGCGGCCCAGGATCTCGCGGATCCGGGCGTACTCGTCCTTCTTGAGGCCGAGCTCGGCCCAGGGCTGGGCGTCGTCCGGGGTCTGCTCGGCGTTCTTGACGGTGTCGAGGCTCATCAGGCGTTCACCAGCTGCTTCAGGACGGAAGTGAAGAAGCCCAGGCCCTCGGTGGTCGGACCGGTGAGCGGCTCCACGGCGTGCTCCGGGTGCGGCATCAGGCCGACGACATTGCCGGCGGCGTTGGTGATGCCGGCGATGTCGCGGTACGAACCGTTCGGGTTCACATCGAGGTACCGGGCCACGATGCGGCCCTCCGCCTCGAGTTCGTCGAGGACGTGCGCGTCGGCGACGAACCGGCCTTCGCCGTTCTTCAGCGGAACGACGATTTCCTGGCCGGCCGAGTAATCCCGGGTCCAGGCGGTGTCGGCGTTCTCGATGCGGAGCTTCTGGTCGCGACAGATGAAGTGCAGCGAGTCGTTCCGGGTGAGCGCGCCGGGCAGCAGGTGCGATTCGCACAGCACCTGGAAGCCGTTGCAGATACCGAGGACCGGCATTCCGAGCTTCGCCTGCTCGATGATGGTGTCCATCACCGGCGAGAAGCGGGAGATGGCGCCGCAGCGCAGATAGTCGCCGTAAGAGAATCCGCCGGGCAGGACGACGGCGTCGACCTGGTGGAGATCCTTGTCACGGTGCCAGAGGGCGACCGGCTCGGCGCCGGCCAGGCGGACCGCACGCTGGGCGTCGCGGTCGTCGAGCGAGCCGGGGAAAGTGACGACGCCGATGCGGGTGGTCACTTGCCCTCCTCCTCGACGCGGACGGTGAAGTCCTCGATCACGGTGTTGGCGAGGAAGGTTTCGGCAGCCTCACGGATGCGGGCGAGCGCGGCGTCGTCGACCGGCCCCTCCAGCTCCAGTTCGAAACGCTTGCCCTGGCGGACATCGGCGATCCCGGCGAATCCCAGACGGGGCAGTGCACGCTGCACCGCCTGTCCCTGCGGGTCGAGGATCTCCGGCTTGAGCATGACGTCGACTACGACGCGTGCCACTGGCACTCCCGGTGGTGATTGCGTTCAGGCGGGGGACCTTCAGCCTACCTGGGCCGGACGGCCATCTTGCGGCCCACCAGCGGCAACGCGCGTAGACCCACGCCCCTTACGAGGCAAGGCTTCCGAGGCTCTCCGAACCCCGGTCGGCATCCCATTTCGTCGGTTTAATCCCGTCTGTAACGAGGCGGTATCGGCATCCGAGGGAACCCCGTGAATATCCGGAAAAAAGGAATCCCGAACTCTTCGATTTCAGCAGGTTCCGGGTGCAGAATAGGGCGACCGGCAGCCGAACGCGCCGCATCTCGGCGTGGGCTCCCCTGCCCGCCGACGGATGCCGTGATCCCGGCCCAACGGACCGGCGGGGCATCCGAGACCACCGTCGGCCGAATTGCCCGAGAGGATTGACACCCATGGCTCAGCGTGTAGTCGTCACGCTCTCCGACGACCTGGACGGCGGCGCCGCCGCGGAAACCGTCCACTTCGGCGTGGACGGGAAGTCGTACGAGATCGACCTGTCCGCCGACAACGCGGAAAAGCTTCGGGAGGCCCTCGCCCCGTTCGTCGCCGCCGGCCGCCGGCAGAGCCGCAGCGGAAAGTCCTTCCGCCGCACCGCGCTCACCCCGGACCCGGCCGCCGTGCGCGCCTGGGCGCAGTCGAACGGCATGGAGCTGCCCGCCCGCGGGCGCATCCCGAAGCACGTCTACGAGGCGTTCTCCGAGAACAACTGACCCTGTCCGACGGCCCGTTGAGGGCCGTCGACCCTTCCCCGGCCACGCCGCCGGGGAAGGGTGGGGCGAGCACGGCGATTGATGTTGTAGAGTAATTCTCGTCGCCGCAACCGGGGGAACAACCCGAGCGGGGCGGCCGGTGCCCAGGCACCGTGCGGACGTGGCTCAGTTGGTAGAGCATCACCTTGCCAAGGTGAGGGTCGCGAGTTCGAATCTCGTCGTCCGCTCGCAGTTAGCACGACAAGCTGTACAAATCAATATCATGCGGACGTGGCTCAGTTGGTAGAGCATCACCTTGCCAAGGTGAGGGTCGCGAGTTCGAATCTCGTCGTCCGCTCCAGTTCCGAAGGCCCCCTCGATCGAGGGGGCCTTCGGCGTTCCCGGGCACACTTCCGCGGCACCCGATGACATTTGTCACCGCCGACCCGTGGAACTCCACCGGCACCCGGTGACGGCCCGCACTACTGGACGGCCCGGCCCGGCGGAAGGCTGGAGCCATGACCGACACCAGCCGTCCCCGCCCCGCCGTCGAGGCCCGCGGCCTGCACCGCCGCTACGGACCGTCCGGTGCCGCCGGCTTCGAGGCCGTCCGCGGCCTGGATCTCACCGTCGCCCCCGGTGAGCTGTTCGCGCTGCTCGGCACCAACGGCGCCGGCAAGACCTCCACCATGGAGGTGCTGGAGGGCCTGGCCGCGCCGACCGCCGGCGAGGTCCGGGTGCTCGGTCTGGACCCGGCCCGCGACCGGGCCGCGCTCCGGCCCCGGATCGGCATCATGCTCCAGGAGGGCGGCTTCCCCGGCGAACTGACCGTCGCCGAGACCGGCCGCTGCTGGTCCGGGCTGACCACCGACAGCCGCACCGTGGACGAGGCGCTCGACCTGGTCGGCCTGCTCCCCCGCCGCTCGGTGCGCGTGAAGCAGCTGTCCGGCGGCGAACGCCGCCGCCTCGACCTGGCGATGGCCCTGCTCGGCCGCCCCGAGGTGCTGTTCCTGGACGAGCCCTCCACCGGCCTGGACCCGGAGGCCCGCGCCTCCGTGTGGCGGCTGATCCGGGAGCTGCGCGCGGCCGGCACCACCGTGCTGCTCACCACGCACTACCTGGAAGAGGCCGAGGAACTCGCCGACCGGCTGGCCATCATGCACGGCGGCCGGGTGGTGGCCGGCGGCACCGTCGACGAGGTGCTGGCCGACCACCCCGCCCGGATCGGCTTCGAACTGCCCGAGCGCTCCGGCCCGCACGCCGCGCTCGATCTGCCGTCCCTGCCCGGCGCCGAACCGACCATCGACGGCCGCCGGATCACCCTGCGCACCACCGACCTCCAGGGCACCCTGACCGAACTCCTCGGCTGGGCCGCCCGCCACCGGGTCCCGCTGGGCCGGCTGGACGCCCGCAGCGCCTCGCTCGAAGAGGCCTTCCTCGCCATCGCCGCGTCCGACGCGGCCACCCCGCCGCAGATCGGACGTGCCGCATGACCGCCGCGACCACCCCCGCCGGACGCCTGCTCGCCCTCGGCCGCGCCGAGGCCACCCTGCTGCGCCGCAACCGCACCGCGATGTTCATGGCCCTGGCACTGCCGCTGGTGCTGGTCGGCACGCTCCGCTCGGTCCTGAACGCCGCCGCCGAACACACCCCCGGCCTGGACGTGAACGCCAACATGGTGGTCGGCGCGATGGGCGTGGTGCTGCTGATCGTCGTCTACTGCAACCTGACCTCGGCCTACACCGCCCGGCGCAGCGACCTGGTGCTGAAGCGGCTGCGCACCGGCGAGGCCACCGACACCGAGATCCTGCTCGGCACCGCCGTCCCGTCGATCGGGCTGGCGCTCACCCAGTGCCTGCTGCTGGGCGTCGGCGGCGCCCTGCTGCTCGACCTGCCCGCCCCGGTGAACCCGCTGCTGCTGTTGGCCGGGCTGGCGCTCACGGCGGCCCTGCTGACCGCGCTGGCCGCGGTGTCCAGCGCCGTCACCAAGACCGTGGAGACCGCCGGCATCACCACGCTGCCGCTGCTGCTGGTGGCGCAGCTCGGCTCCGGCCTGATGGTCCCGCTGGAGTCGCTGCCGGACTCGGTGGCGAACGTCTGCCGCCTGCTGCCGACCACCCCGGCCCTGCAACTGCTGCGGATCGGCTGGTTCGGCACCGACGGCTCCGGCCCCGCCGAGGGGCTTGCCGGTACGCCATCGACCTGGGGCCAGGCCGCGACGCCGCTGCTGCTGGCCGTGGCGTGGACGGCCGTGGCGGCCTGGGCGGCCCGCCGCTGGTTCCGCTGGGAGCCGCGCCGATAGATTCGGCCGAGTCGTCGAAGATCCGGGAACGAGGAATCACGCCGTGCGGTTGAGCAGGCCACGACCGATCCGCCACTGGCGGGCGATGTCCAAGCCGCAGCGCATCGAGCTGTACGTGCGGTGGTCGCTGTACCTCGTGGCGGTGGCGCAGCCGCTGCTGGCGCTCGGCTCGGTGGCCGCCGCCGCGGGGGTGGACGAACTGGCCTCCGGCTTCCGGCTGGTGGTGCTCGGCATGGTGCCGGCGGGGGCGTTGAACATCGTCCTGTTCCGCACCGGACTGGCCGCGTACCTCGGCCGCCGCCCGCGCCCGTACGGCTGGGCGGCGCTGTCCGCGGCGGTGTCGGCCGGCCTGGCGCTTCCGGCGATGCTGGTCGGGGGCCCGCTCACGCCGGACGCACCGACCGCGCCCGCCGCCGGCGTCATGGCGACGATGGCGGCGACCTGCTGGATCACCGCCGCGACCGTCGCCCTGCCGACCCGCTGGGCCCTCCTGGGCGGGCTGGCCCTGGTGGCCGCCCTGACGGTGCCGTCGGCGGTGGCCGGCGCCCACCTGGCGGCGCTGCTCGGCATCGCCGTCGGAACCGCGATCGGCGCGACGATGGCCGCGGCGGCCGCCCGCTGCTCGGCCTGGATGGCCAAGGTGGTCTGGGAGTTGGACGGGGCCCGGGAGGCCCAGGCCCGGCTCGCGGTCGCCGAGGAGCGGCTGCGGTTCTCCCGCGACCTGCACGACGTGCTGGGCCGCAACCTCGCCACCATCGCGCTGAAGAGCGAACTGGCCGTGCAGCTGGCCCGCCGTCAACGACCCGAGGCGGTCGACCAGATGACCGAGGTGCAGCGGATCGCCCAGGACTCGCAGCGCGAGGTCCGCGAGGTGGTGCGCGGCTACCGCACCGTCGAACTGCACACCGAACTGATCGGCGCGGCCTCGGTGCTGCGCGCCGCCGACGTCGACTGCCGGACCGAACTCGCGGGCGCGGACGCGCTGCCGACCGAGGCCCAGTCGGTGCTCGGCTGGGTGGTGCGGGAGACCGCGACCAACGTGCTGCGGCACTCCGAGGCCGCCAACTGCACGTTCCGGCTGCGGGTCTCCGGCGGCCTCGCGGTGCTGGAGGTGGAGAACGACGGCGTGCCCGCCGTACCGCCGGCCCGCACCGAGGGCTCCGGCAGCGGCCTGCGCGGCCTGCGCGAACGCCTGGCCGCCCACGGCGGCACCCTGACGGTGGCCGGTCCCGGCCCCGGGCGGTTCCTGGTGACCGCCGAACTACCGATGGCAGCAAGGGAGTCCGTGGCGTGACCGACCGGGTGCGGGTACTGCTCGCCGACGACGAACACCTGATCCGGGGAGCGCTGGCCGCGCTGCTCGCCCTGGAGGACGACCTGACGGTCGTCGCCGAGGCCGCGTCCGGCCCGGAGGCCCTGGCGATGGCCACCGCGCACCGCCCCGACGTGGCGGTGCTGGACCTGCAGATGCCGGGCCTGGACGGCCTGGAGGTGGCCGCCGAACTGCGCCACCGGCTGCCCGACTGCCGGGTGATGATCGTGACCGGGCACGGCCGCCCGGGCTACCTGAAGCGGGCCCTGGAGGTCGGGGTGCGCGGCTTCCTGCCGAAGACCGTCTCCGCCTCCGACCTGGCCGGCATCATCCGCACCGTCCGGGCGGGCGGCCGCTACGTGGACCCGGAGCTGGCCGCGGAGGCGATCAGCGCGGGCGACTCCCCGCTCACGCCGCGCGAGACCGACGTGCTGGAACTGGCCTCGGACGGCTCCTCGATCGCCGAGATAGCCGACCGGGCGTCGCTGTCGCAGGGCACCGTGCGCAACTACCTGTCCTCGGCGGCCGGCAAGCTCGGCGCGGAGAACCGGCACGCGGCGGTGCGGATCGCCCGCGAGCACGGCTGGCTGTGACCGGGCTTCTCGCACCGTCACAGCCGGCCGCGCGGCGGCGTCACTTCCAGTCGAGACCGGTGAGCTTCTCGTACGCGTCGATGTAGCGCTGCCGGGTGTGCTCGACGATCTCGGCGGGCAGCGGCGGCGGCGGGTTCTCGCTCTTGCGGTCCCAGCCGGAGGCCGGCGAGGTCAGCCAGTCGCGGATGATCTGCTTGTCGAAGGACGGCTGGTCGCGGCCCGGCTCCCACTCGTCGGCCGGCCAGTAGCGGGACGAGTCCGGGGTCAGCACCTCGTCGCCGATGACCAGTTCGCCGTCCAGCAGACCGAACTCGAACTTGGTGTCGGCGAGGATCAGGCCGCGGTCGCGGGCGATCTCGCGGGCCCGCGCGTACACGGCGAGAGTGGTCTGCCGCAGGGTCGCGGCGAGGTCCGCGCCGATCCGGCGGGCGGTCTCCTCGTAGGAGACGTTCTCGTCGTGCTCGCCGACCTCGGCCTTCAGCGCCGGGGTGTAGATCGGGGCGGGCAGCTCGGAGCCGTTGTCCAGGCCCTCGGGCAGCGCGATGCCGCACACCGTGCGGGAGACCCGGTACTCCTCCAGGCCGGAGCCCGCCAGGTAGCCGCGGGCCACGCACTCCACCGGCGCCATCTCCAGGCTGCGGCAGATCAGGGTGCGGCCGGCCCAGTCGGCCGGGGCGCCCTCGGGCAGCTCGGTCGAGACGACGTGGTTGGGCACCAGGTCGGCGATCCGCTCGAACCACCACAGCGACAGCTGGGTGAGGATGCGGCCCTTGTCCGGGATCTCGTTCGGCAGCACCCAGTCGTAGGCGGAGGTACGGTCGCTGGCCACCATCACCAGGTTGCCGTCGCCGTCCCGGTACAGGTCGCGCACCTTGCCGGTGTGCAGGTGGACCAGGCCGGGCACCTGGACCGGCTCGGGCTTGGTGACGAATCCGCTCACGGTCGTAACGTCCTCACAGCTGGGGGGCTCTGCTGCCGGGAGTCTTTCATGCACGCCCGGTCGGGGGCGGGTGCGGCCCCCGCCCTGGGCCGCCGGTCAGCGGCCGGTCAGAGCCCGGTGCGCCCCTCCTTGCAGAGCTGGTCGAGCAGGTTGGCGGTGGCCCGCTGGATCCGCTCGTCGGTGTGCCCGGGCCGGTCCAGCGCCGGCGACCAGGCGAACGTCCCGGCCGCGAACACGTACGCCCCGCTGGGCGCCCGGTACAGCGAGGTCTCCTGGTGGGTGAGCCGCCCCGCCGCGTCCCGGTACGGGGAGTGCGCCAGCAGGGTGCGCTCGGTGCAGACCGGCAGCGACACCTTCGGGTAGTAGCGGTCGGCCTCCCCCGCGACCATGCCGGGCAGTTCCTCGCCCTCGGCGAGCCCGGTGCCCTGCCACAGCCAGTGCGCGGTGTTCCGGGCCACCAGCGGCACCGGCGTGGGCACACTGCCCGCGTACTGGATGCCCAGCAGGTGCTGCTCCGGCTCCCCCGCGTCCCGCCACAGCGCGCTCGCCGCGCCCGGCGCACCGCCGGCCGGATGGTCGGCGGCGACCTTCTGCCGTTTGCGGCAGTTCAGCAGCCGGGACGGCTCGCCGTTCGCGCCGGCCGTCAACTCGACCCGCCAGTACAGCGAGTTGGCGGACAGGAAGACCAGCGAGGTACCGCCGTCCCGGGCCCGCTCGACGGCCCGCCGCATCGGCTCCGACCAGTACTCGTCGTGCCCGGGGAACACCATCGCCTTGTACCGGTCGGCGTCCACCAGCCCCGCGTGCAGGTCGGTGGCGGTGGCGTAGGCCAGGTCGTAGCCGTACCGCTCGGCCCACCGGATGAAGTCGTACGCGTGCCCGACGTGCAGGGGCAGGCCCGCCCCGGCGTGCGGACGGTCGAAGGAGACGGTGACCGCCGCCTGCTCCTCGTACACCAGCCGCCCCGCGCCGTCCCACGCGTGGTACAGGCTCGCCCCGAGGTGCCCGTCCTCCGGGAACAGGTTGTACGCCTGCCAGGTCACGTCCGGCAGCACCAGCAGCAGGTCCGCCGCGTTGAAGTCCCGGACGGTGAACGGGATGTGGCTGCGGTGGCCGCCGTCGGCGGTGGTCAGCACCGCCACGTACGCGCCCGGCCGCCAGTCGGTGGGGACCTGCAGCCGCCAGGACTGCCACCAGTGGTGGCAGGAGACGGTGCGGTCGGCGACCATCGGCGCGGGCTGGGCGAGGCCGGAGATCAACGGGCTGGAGGAGACCTGCCGGGCGCCGTCGCCGGCGTCGTGGCCGATCCGGTAGACGTCGACCTGGAACTCCTGCGGCGGATTGACCGTCACCCGGAAGTCCACCGAACCGCCGGGCCGGGCCA
This sequence comes from Kitasatospora sp. NPDC059795, assembly GCF_042732175.1. Lineage (NCBI taxonomy): Bacteria > Bacillati > Actinomycetota > Actinomycetes > Kitasatosporales > Streptomycetaceae > Kitasatospora > Kitasatospora sp. NPDC059795. The sequence goes on along the minus strand of NZ_JBHWID010000009.1, from coordinate 137,190 downwards.
CGCCCGACGAGGCGAACCCCTTGATCTGCTGCCGGACGTCGTCCGCGTTGCGCGGGCCGCTCACCGCGGGCCGCGGCGGCCTGGCCGCCCCTTCGAGCGGCCGCTGCCCCGGCGCGTCCACGCTCACGTACCAGGGCACCGCGCCCTCGCCGTCCGCCAGGTAGTGGTCGGGGCTGCGCAGCCACGGCAGCGGGCCCTGGCCGAACGGATCGGACACCCCGTGCGCCAGCGTGCCGGACTCCCACCGGCGGTTGGATTCCGTCCCCACACGCCCTCCCCACCCGTTGCGCATCCGCCGAGGGTGGCAATTGCCATGCGGATGTGCGTGCGAACCAGCACACCACTTCTGCTGGCGCAGTGTCACTCCACCGTAGCAATTAGTGTCGACGAAACCGGGTTTTCCGGGATCTTTCGGAAATTCAGCCGGAAAGCCGCACCGGGCGTTCCAGCCGCACCCCGGCCCGCTCCAGCCAGGCCCGCAGCGGACCGTCCTGCCCGGCCTCCGCGGCGGCCGCCACCACCGGGGCCAGCGTGGCCCGGGGAGCCGCGCGGGACAGCAGCACCGGGCCGTCCAGCCAGTCCAGGCCGGGGCTCGCGGTGCCCGCGTCCACGGCCGCGCAGCAGACCGTGGCGGTGAGGTGCTCGACCAGCAGGTCGCGTCCGCTGCGCACGGGAGGCAAGGGGGGCGCGACCTCGGCGGCGCGCGCCACCCTGCCCGCCAGTGCGGCCGCCAGGGTCTCGGCCTCCCCGGCCGCCAGCCGGGCCAGCAGCTTGTCCAGCGCCGGGCCGGTGTGCGGGCGGTCGTCGTCGCCGAGGACGGCCTGCAGCGCGGCGGCGCTCTCCCGCCAGCCGTGGTCCACCACCTGCTCCGGGTAGTCCTCCCAGTCCAGCGGCTGCCAGCCGCCCGGCGGCTCCTCGTGCAGCAGCTCGGCGGCCAGCAGGGACACCCGGGCGTCCACCGCGCCGGGCTCCTCCAGCAGGTCGCAGGCGGGACGGTCGCCGAGCCGGTCCCCGTAGCTGTCGGCCAGCCGGTCGCGGCGGGACAGCTCGGTGAGCGCGGCGACCACGCCCGCGTTCAGGTGCGAGGGGTGCCGGCCGAGCCGCCAGGCGGGCAGCGCGACCCGGGTGAGCAGCCGGTCCCAGCCCGCGTACGCCAGGCCGACCTGCTCCTGGGCGGCCACCCGCAGCCCGTAGTCCACGGCCTTGGCCTGCTCGGACGCCCACGCGGCGACGGCGTGCTCCAGCTCGGCGGAGTGCTCGCGGCAGGCCCCGAGCAGCCGCCGGTCGACCCGCTCGGCCAGTGCGGCGGGGCCCCGGCGCCGCTCGCCGAGCGCGGCGTCCAGGGTGCGCAGCCAGCGGCGGGCCGCCGCGATGTCCGGGTCGGCGGCGGCCGCGGTGCCCGCCACCACCGGGGCCAGCAGGGCGCGCAGCTCACCGGCCCGCATCCACCACAGGAACGGGGAGCCGATCACCAGCACCGGCGCGCCGGGCACGGACCGCCGGCCCGCCGGGTGCGGCTCCTCCAGCCAGCTGTCGCAGTCCGGGGTGAGCGCGATCGCGGCGGGCGCCGGAACGTCCAACCGCCCGGCGAGCTCCTCGATCAGGCGGTACAGCTCGGGCGCTTCCGCCCTGGTCAGCAGCACCGCAGGGGTGACCGGGGGGACGGCCCTGCGGTGCGCGCGGGCCACCAGGGCGGCCAGCAGCAGCGTCAGCGCGGCGACCGCCCCGACCGCCCAGCGGATGCCGTCCCACAGCGGGGCGTCCGGCGAACCGGCCGCGCCTATCCGTCCGGTGAACCGCCCGACCAGCAGCACCACCGCGCAGGCGGTGGGCAGCGCGGCGGCGGCCACGGCCCGTCCGCGAAGACGCAGGACGGCCCGGGCTCGTGCGCGTGCGGTGTCCGATGCAGCCATCGCCGCGGCACCCCCTTCGCAGCCGACTCGACTCGATCAATTCCGGTACGGGAAGCGGCGGGTGCCGAACCCGGTGGTGCGACTCGCGTGGCGCTTTCCTGCCAGTCTCGACGCCCCGGTACGGGCGGGTGTTCCGGAACCCCGGGGAGACCACCCGTCCTGGTGACACCACGGCGGGACGCGCCACCGCTCTCAGCATCCCCCGGGCGCATCCCGCCGACGAGCCGCGCCCGCGCCGGTCACCCCGCCCCTGCGCGATGCAGCGCACCCTACGGCGCGGGCTCGCACCCCGTCAGCAGGATGACCAACAGATCACCCGAAGGACTGCTTTTTCGAGCTGCGGCCCGCTCCGCCGCGACCTCGGGAAACACCGCGGGGCGCTGCGTCCGGACGGGTCGGTCCGGTCGCAGCGCCCCGCGAGGGCACTAGGCCTGCCTGACTACTGCGCGGCCTTCGCCGCGATGTCGGTGCGGTGCTGGGCGCCCTTGAAGGAGATCTTCGCCAGGCCCGCGTACGCCTTGGCCCGGGCCTCGGCGAGGTCCGCGCCGGTGGCGGTGACGGACAGCACCCGGCCGCCCGCGGTCAGCACCTCGCCCGCGGCGCCCGACGTGGTGCCGGCGTGCAGCACGAACGCGGTGCCGTCGGCCTCCGCCTCGTCCAGGCCCTCGATCGGGTCGCCGGTGCGCGGGTTCGCCGGGTAGCCCTCGGAGGCCAGCACCACGGTGACCGCGGCGTCCTCGTCCCAGCGCAGCGGCTCCAGCTCGGCCAGCGTGCCGTTGGCCGCGGCGAGCAGCACGCCGGCCAGCGGGGTGCGCAGCCGGGCCAGCACCACCTGGGTCTCCGGGTCGCCGAAGCGGGCGTTGAACTCGATCACCCGGGTGCCGCGCGAGGTCAGCGCCAGGCCCGCGTACAGCAGGCCGGAGAACGGGGTGCCGCGGCGGCGCAGCTCGTCGACGGTCGGCTGGAGAACGGTGGCCAGCACCTCTTCGACCAGGCCCTCGGGGGCCCACGGCAGCGGCGTGTAGGCGCCCATGCCACCGGTGTTGGGGCCCTGGTCGCCGTCCAGCGCGCGCTTGAAGTCCTGCGCGGGCACCAGCGGCAGCACCGTGGTGCCGTCGGTGATCGCGAACAGCGACACCTCCGGACCGTCCAGGTACTCCTCGATCACCACACGGTCGCAGCCCTTGGCGTGCTCCAGCGCGACGGCGCGGTCCTCGGTGACCACGACGCCCTTGCCGGCCGCCAGGCCGTCGTCCTTCACCACGTACGGGGCGCCGAACGCGTCCAGCGCCTCGGCGGCCTCCTGCTCGGTGGTGCACACGTACGACCGCGCGGTCGGGACGCCGGCCCCGGCCATCACGTCCTTGGCGAAGGCCTTGGAGCCCTCCAGCTGGGCCGCCTCCGCGCTCGGGCCGAACACCGGGATGCCGGCCGCCCGCAGCGGGTCGGCGACACCGGCCACCAGCGGAGCCTCCGGGCCGACCACCACCAGGTCCGCACCCAGCTCACGGGCCAGCGCGGTGACCGCGGCGCCGTCCAGCTGGTCGACCGGGTGCAGGGCGGCCACCCGCGCGATCCCGGCGTTGCCCGGGGCGCAGTGCAGCTCGGTGACAGCGGGATCTTGGGACAGAGAGCGGCACAGGGCGTGTTCGCGGGCGCCGCCGCCGATGACGAGGACCTTCACGCCTCGCAGCCTAGTCGGTGGCCCGTTCCGCACCGTCGGCGGCTCCGTACGAAGCTCCAACGACCGGCGAATCCGACCCGCCCCGTTCATGCGAAAGCACAGTCACCGCTCGAACGGCTGCACCGTCACACCGACGGCCCCGGTTCACCTCGCTCGGACGGGTGAAATCCGGCCGGGCAGCACAACCCTCCGACCTCGGCTTCCGGAGGTGAAATCACATAACGATCACTCCGGAAGCGCCCCCACGGTCAGCCATTTGGCGGTAAGAAGTGCTGTTGGACAAGGACCCGGCCGCATGCCGGGCACGGCACCATGGGCGGCTCCGCCCCCGCACCGAATCGATTGTCCGCACCGCACCGCCAGTCCCGGTACCCGCCGGGCCTCCGCAGTCACCCCGCCACAGGGAGCGCCACAGGTGAGCCAGCCGGAAATGCAGCCCGAGGAGAGTCCTTGGGGCAAAGAGGTCGCCGATGACGACCAGCCCGCCCCGGGCTCCGGCGGACGGACCCACACCCGTCGCCGCACCGACCTGAGCGCCCGTCAATTCCCGCTGGGCGACTGGGGAGAGCCCGCCGAACGCCTCGAAGAGCTCTACCGCTGGTCCGAGGAACGGGCCGTCGAGGCCATCGAGTGGTACCGCCGCGACCGCGTCTGGAAGCGCCGCTGGGCCCGGCTGCTCCGCTTCGCCGCCGGCGTCTTCACCGTCGGCGGCGTCACCGCCCCGATCGTCTCCCTCACCGGCGTCCTCCCGCACGCCCTCGAATGGGGCTACGCCGGCCTCGCCCTCGCCGCCGCCGCCCTGCTCGCCGACCGCGCCTTCGGCCTCACCTCCGGCTGGATGCGCGACGTCTCCACCTCGCAGGCCCTCCAACGCCGCCTGGAGGCCTTCCAGTTCGACTGGGCCTCGGAGTGCGTGCGGGAAGTCCTCGGCCCCACCGAAGGCACCGCCGGCGAGGCCGCCGAACGCTGCCTCGGCGTGCTGCGCCGCTTCTGCGAGGACGTCTCCGACCTGGTCCGCAGCGAGACCTCGGAGTGGATGCTCGAATTCCGCGCCGGCATGAGCCGGCTCCCCACCCAGGCCCCGGGCCCGTGGAGCAACCGCACCGAGGTCGGCACCGGCGCGCAGGTCCGCGTCCTCCCCCCACCGGGCACCCGCCCCACCATGCCCCGCCAACGTCCCCCGGAGGGACCCCTGCGCTGAAGGGACGCCGGGGGCACGCGCAGGCGGGCGCGCAAACAGGGGCGCGGGGTGGTGCTCTCCCTGCTTCCCGCCCGCTTACGCGAAGACGACCATCGAGCCCTGGGTGACGCTGCGGGTCGCGGCCGAGTAGAGGCCGGCCCAGGCGTGGCGCTCGCGGGCGAAGGGGTGCTGGAAGTCGTCGATCGGCGGCCCGAAGGGCTGTTCCAGCTGGGTGGGGCCGAGCGGCCGGGTGGGGGCCGGGGGGTTGAGCGGGTCGATCCCCAACAGCGGTGCCACCGCCAGGAGTTCGCGGAGCAGCCCCTGCGAGGACCCCAACGGCCCGCCCGCGGCGAGGAGTTCGTCGGCAACCAGCGGAACGGCGAAGTCCACCGGAACGTACGCGCCGGCGTGGTCGAAGTGCCAGACCAGGTGCGACTGTTCGGCGGTGGCCTCGAACATCTCCAGGAGCTGTTCGTAGTCGCTGCCGAGCGCGTCCACCGGCGCCACCTCGAAGCCGGTGAGCCCCAACAGGTAGGCGCGGCGCAGGAAGTGGAGCGAGTCGTAGTCGAACGCGGCTATCGTCTCGACGTCGCCGGAGAAGCCGGGAACGTAGGGGTTGACCGGGACGGGCGGCAGCCCGTACTGGGCGAGTACCCCGTTGTAGCGGTTGAGGTCGTCCCGGAACGGGTTCTCGGGGCTCTGGGTGAGCACGTCCACGAGCGGGACGAGCCAGAGGTCGCAGGCCATGGGCCGGCTCATCCTCTCGATCGGGCGGGGCAACGGTCCCCAACCCTACCGGCCTGTGGCGGGCTCTCCGCGCCCCGGCCGGAACGACCGGGTGAAGCGTCCGGGCGGCACGAACCTGGGCAGCGGGACGCGCCCCAACCCGACGGCGTCGTGCGGTGGTTGGACTGCTGCCGGGCCGTCGACCGGGGAGGCTGACGGGGTGTCGGGCGGGTCCGTCCCGCGCAGCAGCCGCAGGACGGCGAACCCTTCGAGGGAGTGCCCGAGCAGCCCGGCGAGCAGTTCGATGGTGAACAGGTTGTAGTGGGCGACCATCCGCCGGGCGCCGTCGTGGTCGCGGGCCTCGATCCGGTCGACGAGTTCGCCGTGCCGGTCCCAGCAGACGCCGGCCAGGTCGTCGGCGGCCCGCAGGTGCGGGGCGGCGAACATCCAGGACTGGACGCGCAGCCAGCCGAGGTAGTCGGAGATCCGCTCGTTGCAGAGGATCGCCGCGGCCTCCTGCCAGAACCGCAGGTCGCAGCCGACCAGCACGTCGAGGTGGCCGGCCCGGGCGGCGCGGGTGGCGGCGACGGCACGGCGGCGCAGCGAGACCGTCCGCGACCAGTCGTAGGGGTGCTCCCGGCGGCCGAGGTGGCGCAGCGCGTTGTCGGTGAGCAGGGCCCGGGCCTCGAAGATCTCCAGGTAGTCGGCCCAGGTGAACTCGGGGACGGTGAAGCCGCGGTGGGGTTCGCTGACCAGCAGGCCCTGGGCGGCGAGGTCGACCAGGGCCTCGCGGGCGGGGGTGGCGGAGACGCCGTAGATCTCGGCGATCTCCTTGACGGTGAAGTTGCGGCCGGCGGGCAGCCGGCCGGCCATCATCTCGTCCCGCAGGGCGTCGGAGATCTGCTCGCGGAGACTGTTGCGCCGGATCAGGGCGCGGCCGCTCCCGGCTCCCGCAGCGTTCATGGCCCACCCCCTCTCCGGGTCGTGCCGACCGCGGCCGGACCCAGCTCCCAAAACGGGCACAGATTACCCCGGAATGGTCAATCCGGACCAAGGTACGGCGATGTGCGGCGAAATATCAGCGTTGTACCGGTGCCGGAATACCGAGCAGCCGGTCCCGGTGGACCGGGAATTCGGCGCGGCACTCGGCGACCTCGGCGGGGTCGAACTCGACGGTGAGCACCTGCTCGTCCGGCCCGGCCTCGGCGAGCACCCGGCCCCACGGGTCCACGACCAGGCTGCGGCCGGCCTGTTCGACGCCGCCGTGCGTGCCCGCGGTGTTGCAGGCCAGCACGTAGGCCTGCTCCTCGACGGCGCGGGCGCGGGCCAGCAGGTTCCAGTGCTCGGCGCGCCGGGCGGGCCAGGCGGCGGGGACCACCAGCAGCTCGGCGTCGGCGTCCAGCAGCGCCCGGAAGAGTTCGGGGAAGCGCAGGTCGTAGCAGGTGGCGAGGCCCAGGGTGGCGAAGCCGGCGTCCACCGTGACGATCTCCTGGCCGGCGCCCATCACCACGGCCTCGCCGGCGTCGAAGCCGAAGCGGTGGATCTTGCGGTAGGTGCGGACCAGTTCGCCGTCGGGGGCGAACAGCAGCGAGGTGTTGTAGATCGGCCCGTCGGGATCGCGTTCGACGATCGAACCGGCGTGCAGCCAGCAGCCGACCGCCCGCGCGGCGGCCGACATCGTCTCGGCGGTGGGCCCGTCGAGCGGTTCCGCGCCGTCCGACCACGCGTCGTACGCGAAGCCGCCGACCGGCCACAGCTCGGGCAGCACCACCAGGTCGGCGCCGTCCTGGGCACGGACCAGCGCCGCGGCCCTGGCCCGCCGTTCGGCGGCCGGCTCGGTGTCCGAGACCGCGAGTTGGATCAATGAAGCGCGCACAGTACCACCGTCCACGACAAGAGTCCTACGATCGTCACCCGAAAGCGCTGCCCTGCTCTCACCCGGCAGCGTAACGTGCCGTATGCGCGTCCGTGCGAAGGTCTCGGCAGCCCGGGCGACGTGGGACGACGCAAGCCGACGGAGGGGCCGGAGATACCAGTGACGGACAACCAGACTGTGCAGGCGTACACCGATGCGTGGACGCAGTCGATCGAGTCCATATCCGAGCTGCTCGCCCCGTTGCCGACCGACGCCTGGAACCGCGCCACCGAGTGCCCGGGCTGGTCGGTTCGCGACGTGGTGTCGCACATCATCGGCGTCGAGTCGGAGCTGCTCGGCGACCCGCGCCCGATCCACGCGCTGCCCCGAGACCTGCCGCACGTCCGCAACGACTTCACCCGGTACATGGAGCTGCCGGTCGACAAGCGCCGCTGCTGGACCTCCGTGGAGGTCACCAGCGAGCTGGAGTACACGGTGATCCGCCGCTCGCGGGCGATCCGCAACTCCCGCCACTCGGCGGAGGACATGGTGCGCTGGCCGGCCGGCCCGCTGTCCCGGGATGTCCCGTACGCGACGCTGCTGCGGCTGCGCGCCTTCGACGTCTGGGTGCACGAGCAGGACCTGCGCCGGGCGCTGCGCGAGCCGGGCAACCTGGACTCCCCGGCCGCCCTGGTCACCCGCGACCTGCTGATCGACTCGCTGCCGAAGCAGGTGGCCAAGGAGGCGGGCGTCCCGATCGGCAGCACGGTGCTGTTCGACGTGGCCGGCGCGGTGCCGTTCCAGCGCACCGTCCGGGTCGGCGCGCACGGCCGGGGCAGCGTGGACGAGTCGGTGGACGCGGCCCCGGACGTGCAGCTGTCGATGGACTGGCAGACCTTCGTGCGGCTGTGCTGCGGCCGGGTGAACCCCGAGACCGCGCTGGTCAACGTGGTCGGCGACCAGGAACTGGGCAACCGGGTGCTCGCCCACCTGACGAGCACCCCCTGACCTCCGGTCAGTCGCGCCCGGCTGCGGCTGCGGCCAGCTTGCGCCGCAGCCGCAGGATCATCGCCGTCCCGAGCAGCAGCGGCAGCAGCTGGAAGCAGAACGCCAGCTGGTAGGCGTGCGCGCCGTAGCTGTCGCTGCCCGGGTCGGCGAGGGCGTCCAGCAGCACGCCGATGCCCAGCAGGGTGATCACCGAGCCGATGAAGCCGCCCATGTTGGCGATGCCGGACGCGGTGCCCATCCGCTCCGGCGGGTTGTGGGCGCGGGCGTAGTCGAGGCCGATCAGCGAGGCCGGGCCGTTGCTGCCCATCACCAGGATCAGCACCACCAGCAGCCACAGCGGCGGCCGGCCGTGCGGCCAGGCCAGGGTGACGGTCCAGCAGAGCGCGGTGGCGCCCAGCACGATGAAGGCGACCGGCAGCCGCAGCCGGGCGGAGCGGGACAGCAGCCGGCCGAACAGCAGGCCGAACGCCATCCCGCTGAGCACCAGCAGACTGAGCAGCCCGCTCGCGCCGGCCCGGGACATGCCCTGGCCCTCGACCAGGTAGGGCAGCCCCCACAGCAGACCGAACGCGGACGCCGGGAACGCCGTGGTGAAGTGCACCCACAGGCCGAGCCTGGTCCCGGGCTCGGCCCAGGCGGCCCGGATCAGCCCGCCGACCGGCACCCGGCTGCCGCCCTGCTGCGGCAGCACGGGGGCGACCGCGCCGGGCGGGGCGTCCCGCAGCAGGGCCAGCACGGCGACGAAGATCGGCACGCCGGTGAGCGCGATCACCCCGAAGGTGCTGCTCCAGCCGGCCGTGTGCAGGGCCTGCGCCAGCACCACGGTGGTGACGAGGTTGCCGCCCATCCCGACCAGCCCGGTGAGCTGGGCGACGAACGGGTTGCGGGCGGCCGGGAACCAGCGGGCGGCGATCCGCAGCACGCTGATGAAGGTCATCGCGTCGCCGCAGCCGATCACCGCGCGGGACGCCAGCGCGGGCGCGAACGCGGTGGAGAACGCGAACGCCAGCTGGCCGGCGCTCATCAGGGCCACGCCGAGCAGCAGCACCCGGCGCGGGCCGCTCCGGTCGACCAGCAGGCCGACCGGGATCTGCATCCCGGCGTACACCAGGACCTGCAGGATCGAGAAGGTGGACAGGGCGGAGGCGCCGATGCCGAACCGGGCGGCGGCGTCCAGGCCGGCCACGCCGAGGCTGGTGCGGTGCACCACGGCGAGGACGTAAACGCTGACGCCGACCGACCAGGCGAACCAGGCGGCCCGCCCACCGGGCGGGTGCAGGACCGCGGCGGGGAATCCGGCGGCGCGGGGGGCCGTTTGGAGGTCGTCGGCGCGACGGGGAGCGGGTACGGACAGGGACGGTGCAGTGGGGACGGGGTCCACGCTCATAGTGCAATCAGGCTAGTCATCCCATCACCTGACATTTCGGCCAGGGTGCGAAGTCGGCCCGAAATCGCCGCGCGCCCCGCTCAGTCGGAGAGTGTCCAGCTCACCGTGCGGGTCATGTACTGCGCGCGGAACGCCTCGTCGCGCACCCAGTCGGTGGTGTCCTGGACGGTCGCGGTGACGGTGTGCCGGTGTCCGGGCGGCAGCCCCAGCGCGGCGGTGTCCAGCCAGGTGCCGTCCGCGGTGCCGGCGTCCACCGGCCGACCGTCCACCGTCCAGCCGATCCGCAGCTGGCGCGGGCCGATCAGGGCCAGCGGCCGCACGTGCAGCTTGGGCCGCCCGTCCACCTGCCCGGGAGCGGGCTCGGGGGCGTCGGCGGGCTTCACCCGGCGGTACAGCTGCTCGACGATCGCCTCCCGGGACGGCAGGTTGTACACCCCGCCGAGGCTGCGCATCACCGAGTCCTCGGTCGGCCGGAACAGCCCGTTGGCACTGCGGTACGCGCCCACCGGGCCGCCGCCGTCCGGCGAGACCGCGCCCAGCCAGCGCCACCACTTGATCTTCTCGCGCACCATCTCCTCGGCGTCCGCCGTCGAGAGGTTCGGGTAGTCCGGGTCGCTCGGGGCACTGTCGTACTCGTCGCCCAGCAGGCCGACGGTGTGGCCGATCTCGTGCTGGATGATCCGCCCGGCGTCCGGGCTGCCGCCGGCCAGCGTGGTCACCCCGGTGCCGCCGGCCCCGCCGTACTCGGTCGAGTTGGCCAGCGCGATCAGGTACTGCGGGCCCTCGCCCTGCCCGGCCCAGCGGGCGGTGGCGGCCTCGTCCGCGCACAGCAGGCGCGCGGTGCCCTCGCACCAGAAGTGCATGCCCAGCGGGGTGTCGGGGGACTTCCCGGCGCTCTCGCTCTCGGCGATCCCGGCCGCCGGGGAGACCACGTCCACCCGCCGTATGTTGAAGAACTCCTGGTAGGTGCGGAACGGCTCGATGTCCAGCAGCGCGTGCCAGGCCCGGTCCGCCTGCTCGTGGAACAGCTGCTGCTGGGCCGCCGTGTAGCCGTCGCCCAGCAGCACCAGGGTGATCCGGTTGGCCGGGTCGCCGGACAGCCGCAGGTCCACGGCGGGCGCGCCGGGGGCCCGCAGGTCGGGACGGGCGGCGGGCGGCGCGGCCCGGTCCGGCCCCGGCAGCGGCGGGCCTATCGCCGTGGACGGCGAGGGCGAGGCCAGTTCCACCACGGCAGGCAGCGCGGCGGCGGCGGCCAGCAGCAGGGCGGCCGCGGCACGCATCACGGGACCGGGAGCACCAGGCGGCATACGGGGACATCCTCGTTGCGACGACACCCGGCCCGACTGCACGGGTGGCTGGTCGCACAGACGTACCCGTCCCAGCCCCGGGCCCGGACGGCCCGCCGCGAAACTCCCTCGGGCGGCGCAATGCACGATCCGCCCCGACGGCCTGCCGCAATCACCGCACGGAAACGATCGGAGCACGCAATTCCGAATGCCCACAACGGAGTTGTAAAGGTCGAACGGGCCGCCCCGGAGCGGGGTACTCTGCCGGTCGGAATCATCCGGGGGGAAAGGCGGCGGAGATGGAGAACGGGCCGGAAACGGACCCGCGCAGGGCATTCGGACGGGCCCTGCGGGCCCTGCGGCAGGGGGCCCGGCTGACCCAGCAGGAACTGGCCGTCAAGGCGGGCCTGGGCATCCGCACCCTGTCCGACCTGGAACGCGGCACGGCCGGCCCGCGCCCGGCCACCGCCACGCTGCTGGCCGCCGCGCTCGGCCTGGACCGGGCCGGCAGCCACGCCTTCCACACCCTGGCGCACGCCGCCTGGCGCACCGCCCGGGGCTGAGGAACGCGTCGGGCCCCGCTCCTCGAACGGAGCGGGGCCCGACGGCCGGGGCGGATCAGCCCCAGGTGATCAGCCGCTTCGGGTACTCCAGGATCGCGGCGACGTCCGCCAGCACCTTGGAGCCGAGCTCACCGTCCACCAGGCGGTGGTCGAAGGACAGCGCCAGCGTGGTGACCTGGCGCGGCACCACCTTGCCCTTGTGCACCCAGGGCAGCTCCCGCACCGCGCCGAAGGCCAGGATGGCGGCCTCGCCGGGGTTGAGGATCGGGGTGCCGGTGTCCACGCCGAACACGCCGACGTTGGTGATGGTGACGCTGCCGCCGGACATGTCCGCCGGAGAGGTCTTGCCCTGCCGCGCGGTCTCCACCAGCTCGCCGAGCGAGACGGCCAGCTGGGAGAGGGTCTTGGAACCGGCGTCCTTGATGTTCGGGACGATCAGCCCGCGCGGGGTGGCCGCGGCGATGCCGAGGTTCACCGCACCCTTGATCACGATCTCCTGGGCGGCCTCGTCCCAGCTGGCGTTGATCTCCGGGTGCCGCTTGATCGCGGTGAGCAGCGCCTTGGCGACCAGCAGCAGCGGGCTGACCCGCACCCCGGCGCCCAGGTCGCCGCTCTCCTTGAGCTTGCGCACCAGCTTCATCGTCCGGGTCACGTCGACCTGGACGAACTCGGTGACGTGCGGCGCGGTGAACGCCGAGGCCACCATCGCCTGCGCGGTGGCCTTGCGGACGCCCTTGACCGGCACCCGGACGTCCCCGGCCGCGGTCGGCACCGGCAGCACGGGCTGCTCCGCCACCGGAGCGGCCACCGGCTCGACCACCGGCGCGGCGGCCGACTCGACGACCGTCCCGGCCGTGGTGGCGGCCGCGGCGTGCACGTCCTCGCGGGTGACCACGCCGTTCGGGCCGGTCGGCCGCACGGTACGCAGGTCGATGCCGAGGTCCTTGGCGAGCTTGCGCACCGGCGGCTTGGCCAGCGGGCGCTCGCCCTCCGCGACCACGGCCACCGGAGCGGCGACGGGAGCGGCCGGGGCGACGGGCGCGACCGGCGCTGCGGGGGCGGCCGGCGCTGCGGGAGCGGCCGGCGCCGCCGGAGCGGTGGCCGGAGCGCCGTTGGTGCGGCGGGCCCGGCGCTGCGCCGAGCCGGTGCGCGGGCCGTAGCCGACCAGCACCTCGCGGCGCTCGGGCTCGGCCTCCGCCTCCGCCGGGGCGGCGGCCGGAGCCGCGGCGGGCGCGGCCGGTGCCGGGGCGGCCCCGGCGACGGCCACCGCGATGATCGCGGTGCCGACGTCCACGGTGGCGCCCGCCGGGAAGTGCAGCGCCTCGACCACGCCGGTGAACGGGATCGGCAGCTCGACCGCGGCCTTGGCGGTCTCCACCTCGCAGACCACCTGCCCGTCGGTGACGGTGTCGCCCGGCTTGACGTACCAGGTGAGGATCTCCGCCTCGGTGAGGCCCTCGCCCACGTCGGGCATCTTGAACTCGCGGAGCGCAGTGGTTCCGTTGGTCATCTTCGTTCCCCGCTCAGTACGCGAGCGCGCGGTCGACGGCGTCGAGCACACGGTCGAGGTCGGGCAGGTAGGTCTCCTCGACCCGCGACGGCGGGTACGGGGCGTGGTAGCCGCCGACCCGCAGGATCGGTGCCTCCAGGTGGTAGAAGCAGCGCTCGGTGAGCCGGGCGGCGAGTTCCGCGCCCAGGCCGAGGAAGACCGGGGCCTCGTGCACCACGATGCCGCGGCCGGTGCGCCTGAGGGACTCCTCCAGGGTCGGGAAGTCGATCGGCGACAGCGAGCGCAGGTCGACCACCTCCAGGTGGCGGCCGTCCTCCTCGGCGGCCTGCGCGGCCTCCTGGCAGACCTTCACCATCGGCCCGTAGGCGATCAGCGTGGCGTCGGTGCCGGGCCGGACGATGCGCGCCGAGTGCAGCGGCAGCATCGGGTCCTCGCCGACCTCGCCCTTGTCCCAGTACCGGCGCTTGGGCTCCAGGAAGATCACCGGGTCGTCCGACTCGATGGCCTGGCGCAGCATCCAGTGCGCGTCGTGCGCGTTGGACGGGCTGACCACCCGCAGACCGGCGGTGTGCGCGAAGTACGCCTCGTGCGACTCGCTGTGGTGCTCCACCGCGCCGATGCCGCCGCCGAACGGGATGCGGACGGTGACCGGCATCTTGACGTGGCCGAGCGCGCGGGCGTGCATCTTGGCGAGCTGGGAGACGATCTGGTCGAAGGCCGGGTACACGAAGCCGTCGAACTGGATCTCCACCACCGGGCGGTAGCCGCGCAGCGCGAGGCCGATGGCGGTGCCCATGATGCCGGACTCGGCGAGCGGGGTGTCCATCACCCGGTCGTCGCCGAAGTCCTTCTGCAGGCCGTCGGTGATGCGGAAGACGCCGCCGAGCTTGCCGATGTCCTCGCCCATCAGGACGGTCTTCGGATCGTTCTCCAGCGACTTTCGGAGCGCTCCGTTGAGCGCCTTGGCGATGCTGAGCTGGCCGGCCATCAGTGCTGCTCCCCCTCGAAGGAGGCGGCGTACGCCTCGTACTCGGCGCGTTCCTCGTCCACCAGCGGGTGCTGCTCGGTGTAGACGTGGTCGAAGATCAGGGTCGGGTCCGGGTCCGGCATCGAACGGACGCCCTCACGGACGCGCAGGCCCAGCTTCTCGCTCTCGGCCTCGACCTCGGCGAAGAACGCCTCGTCGGCGAGGCCCTCCTTCTCCAGGTGGGCCTTCAGCCGCAGGATCGGGTCCTTGGCCTTCCAGGCCTCGGTCTCCTCGGACTGCCGGTAGCGGGTCGGGTCGTCGGAGGTGGTGTGCGCGCCCATCCGGTAGGTGAACGCCTCGACCAGCACCGGGCCCTGGCCGGTGCGGGCGCGGTCCAGCGCCCAGCGGGTGACCGCGAGGCAGGCCAGCACGTCGTTGCCGTCGACCCGGACGCCGGGGAAGCCGAAGCCGGAGGCGCGGCGGTACAGCGGGATACGGGTCTGCACGGTGGTGGGCTCGGAGATCGCCCACTGGTTGTTCTGGCAGAAGAACACCACCGGCGAGTTGTAGACCGAGGCGAAGGTGAAGGCCTCGTTGACGTCGCCCTGGCTGGAGGCGCCGTCGCCGAAGTAGGCGATCACCGCGTCGTCCGTGCCGTCCTTGGTGATGCCCATCGCGTAACCGGTGGCGTGCAGGGTCTGCGCGCCGATCACGATGGTGTAGAGGTGGAAGTTCTTCTCGTTCGGGTCCCAGCCGCCGTTGTTCACGCCGCGGAACATGCCGAGCAGGTTCAGCGGGTCGACGTCGCGACACCAGGCCACGCCGTGCTCACGGTAGGTGGGGAAGGCGTAGTCGCCGGGGCGCATCGCCCGGCCGGAGCCGACCTGCGCCGCCTCCTGGCCCAACAGCGAGGCCCACAGTCCGAGTTCGCCCTGCCGCTGGAGCGAGGTGGCCTCGGCGTCGAAGCGCCGCACCAGTACCAGGTCCCGGTAGAGCGCGCGGAGCTCCTCCGGCGTCACGGTGAGCGGATAGTCCGGGTGCTCGACCCGCTCGCCCTCCGGGGTCAGCAGCTGGACGAGTTCCGGCGCGGCAGAGCCTGCACTGGCTTTGTCGGGGACGCCGGGGGCGGCCTTCTTGCGCGCCCTCGTCGTGCTTTTGACGGTCACGTTCACTCCCTCGGTCTGTCCGGCCGCCCGGGGTCGCCGGTGGCCGGTCCGGTCGCCCTCCCGACCCGCGCGCGTGGGTGTGCGCGCCAGTACGGGCAGGCGGTGTTCCCTTTCCGACGGCGTCCCTCACGAGAACGTTACCCAGCGGCACCCCTTGGCGCTCTTGCGCTAGGACGTCCTAGTTGTTCTCCGGTCGGGGAAACCGCCGATGTGACGGGGCTTACCTTCCGGTCAGGACACCAGCGCACGGTATCCGGGCACGGCCCGCTGCGAAAGGGGGTAACGCCCATCGATTTGTGCGACGCTTTGCAAATGACAGATAACGGACATATCAGGGTGTTTCTCCTCGATGATCACGAAGTGGTCCGAAGAGGCGTGCACGACCTGCTCTCGATGGACGGCGACATCGAGGTCGTCGGCGAGGCCGGCACGGCCGCCGAGGCGCTGAACCGGATTCCGGTGGTCCACCCCGACGTGGCGGTGCTGGACGTCCGACTCCCCGACGGGAACGGCGTCGAGGTGTGCCGGGAGATCCGCTCGCAGTACCCGTCGGTGAAATGTCTGATGCTCACCTCGTTCTCCGACGACGAGGCGCTGTTCGACTCGATCATGGCAGGCGCCTCGGGATATGTCCTGAAAGCGATCCGCGGCACCGACCTGCTCTCCGCGGTGCGCGATGTCGCGGCCGGCAAATCCCTGCTCGACCCGGTCGCCACCAGCAGGGTGCTGGCCCGGCTCCGCGACGGTGGCGAGAAGGAGGACGAACGAATCGCGCAGTTGACGAAACAGGAGCGCCGCATCCTCGATCTGATCGGCGAGGGGATGACGAATCGGCAGATCGGCAATGAGCTGCACCTGGCCGAGAAAACCGTAAAAAACTACGTCAGCAGCCTGCTGGCGAAGATGGGCATGGAGCGCCGGACCCAGGTCGCCGCGTACGTCGCGCGCCGCCGGACGGACCAGCAGCACTGAGATCACACCGAACACGCTCTGTCAAGTCGCTATCACGCCGAGTAATACGCTCTGCTCCGTGACGTACGGTCAGACCCTCTCCCTCGCGCCGGCCCGCCCGGACGCCACCGCTCCTCCCATCGGCACCCTCAGCCCCCCGGTCGCGCACGCCGCGGTGTCCGGGGTCCTGCGCGCCTACCGCACCGCACCGCCCGAGACGGTGGCGCCGGTCGCGGAAGGACTGCTCAACCGCGGCTACCGGATCTCGACCACCGACGGCGCGACGTACTTCCTGAAGTGCTACGTCGACCGCGCCACGGCCAACCGGACGGCCGTCCTCCGCCAGCACCGCGCCACCGCCGCACTCGCCGCCCTCGGCCTCCCGGTGCCGCCGCCGCTCCCCAACGCGGACAACCGGACCGTCACCTCGTACGGCGGCCGGCTGTTCGCGCTCTACCCGTGGGTGCCCGGAAGCCACCGCCACGGCACCGAACTCGACCCCGCCCGGTGCGGCGAACTCGGCGGCCTCCTGGGAGCACTGCACGGCGCACTCCGCGACGTCTGCGCCCCGCTGCGCCAGCCCGAAGGGGTGCTCAGCGCCGAGGTCGAGGAGACCGAGCGGATCGTCCTGGAACTGCGCGAGCTGGCCCGGACGCACCGCCCCTACGGCCCGTTCGACCGGCTCGTCGAGGACCGCCTGACCGAACGGCTGGACCTGCTCGCCACCCACCGGCGCCGCCGCCCCGGCCCGACCGACGCGCCGCCCACCGGCTGGACCCACGGCGACTTCCACGGCCTGAACGTGCTCTACCGGGGCGACACCGTCAGCGCCGTCCTGGACTGGGACAAGCTCGCCCCGCACCCGGTCGCCGAGGAGGCCGTGCGGGCCGCCACGCTGCTGTTCAACGACCGCGCCACCGGCGTCCTCGACCTGGTCCGGGTCCGGCACTGGGCGCGCGCCTACCGGGCCACCGGGGCCGCCAACGCCGAACAGGTCGCCGCCGCGGTCCACCGGGTGTGGTGGGAGCGGCTGAACGACCTGTGGATGCTGCAGTGGCGCTACCAGCGCCGCGACCACCGGGCAGACCCGCTGTTCCCGGCCTCCGCCGGGCAGCTCACCTGGTGGTGCCAGGACTACGAGCAGGTCATGGACGCGTTCGCGAACTGACCTGCCCGCGGCCCGGTCAGCCGGTCAGCGGCTGGGTCACCCCGCCGGGCGCGCTGGTGGTCGGCTTGGGCGACGCCCCGGTGCCCTCGCTCGGGCTGGCCGGCGGCGAGCTCTTGTCGCCGGACGCGCTCGCCGACGGCGAGGGCTTCGTCGAGTGCGAGGGGCTGGCCGAGGCGGACGCCGACGGGCTGGCCGAGGCGGAGGCGCTGGCGGACGGCGACCAGCTCGGCGCATCCGTCTGGCGGCCGGTGCCCTGGCCCTTCGTCGGCGGGGCGGTGGTGGGGTGCTCGGTCTGCTCACCGGAGGACGGGCTGCCGGTGGAGGTCACCGGCAGCTTCGGATCCTGGTCGTTGGACGGGTCGCCGTGGTTGGCGGTCAGCGCCAGCGCCACCCCGATGGTGGCCGCCAGGACCAGGGCGACCGCGCCCAGCACCCATCCCCACGGGTTGCGGCGCGGCCGCTCGTCCGCGCCGTCGCCGTCGTGGCTGCCGCCGTTGCCGCCGCCCACGCCCGGGTACGGGTGCGCGGGCGTCTGGTAGCCCGAGGCCATCGGGTACGGCAGGGCCTCGGTCCGGGCGGTCGGGGAGCCGACCGCCCCGAACGCCTCGGTCGGCGCGGCGGAGCCGGCCGGCGGGGTGCTGTCCCAGCCGTTGGCCGCCAGGCCCGCCGCGTCGGCCGCGTACCCCGCGGCGACCGCGCCGTGCAGCTGCCGCAGCGCGTGCTGCACGTGCGCCCGGAACTCGTCGGCGCTCTGGAAGCGGTCGTCCGGGTTCTTCTCCAGCGCCCGCAGCACCAGCGCGTCCAGTTGCGGCGGCACCCGGTCGTTCACCCGGGACGGCGGCACCGGCGCGTCCTGGACGTGCTGGTACACCACCGCGAGCGGGGTCTCGCCGACGAACGGCGGCCGCAGGGTGAGCAGTTCGTACAGCATGCAGCCGGCCGCGTACAGGTCGGAGCGGTGGTCGACGGCCTTGCCGAGGGCCTGCTCCGGCGACAGGTACTGCGGGGTGCCCATCACCATGCCGGTCTGCGTCATGGTGGTGGCCGCGCCGGTCAGCGCCCGGGCGATGCCGAAGTCCATCACCTTGACCGCGCCGCCGTTGGTGATGATCACGTTGGCGGGCTTGATGTCCCGGTGCACGATGCCGTGCTGGTGGCTGTAGGCCAGCGCCTCCAGCACCCCGGCGGTGATGATCAGCGCCTGGTCGACCGGCGGCGCCTCCTCGGCCACCAGCAGCTCGCGGACGGTGCGGCCCTCGACCAGCTCCATCACGATGTACGGGGTCGACTCCTCGGCCTGCTGCTCCTCGCCGGTGTCGTAGACCGCCACGATCGCGTGGTGGTTGAGCGCGGCGACCGAGTGTGCCTCGCGGGTGAAGCGCAGCCGGGCGGTGTCGTCCTCGGCGAGTTCGGAGCGCAGCAGCTTGACGGCCACGGTGCGGCCCAGTCGAAGATCCTGCGCGGCGAACACCTCGGCCATGCCACCGCGGCCCAGCCGCCCGGTCAGCCGGTAGCGGCCGTCCCCGACGGTGGAGAAGGGAACCGCGTTGCCCCGACCGGGAGTTGCCGACCCGACCGGGATCACCTCGGTGGGGCCGGTGACCTCGCGGGCCCGGCCGTCGCCCTCGTCCCGCCCGTACTGCGCAGGGACGTCCCGCTGGTCCGCCCGGCCGTCGTCCGGTCGTTCGCTCTGACCCATCGCTCCTCGCCCCGGGCATTCGCTCGGCACGCGTTCGCCCTGTCGGTTCCGTCCTCAGAACGCTACCGCCTCGCGCCCGCCGACGTGGCACGGGACGGCGTGTGCGGGGCTCACAGCGGGCGCTGCGAGCCTGCTCCGGGGCCGAGTTCGGGCCGGCGGACTCAGAAGGTCGAGTTGCCCGAGGAGGCGCTGGCCACCGCGATCGCCACGATGATGATCGCAAGAACGATCACACCGACGATCACACCGACCACGATCAGTGCGGTCGAACAGCCATTGCTGTTGTTCGGCGGCGGCGGGTACGGCATCGGCGGGCCCGGCATCGGCTGCGGCGGGAACGGCTGCTGCGGGAAGGGCGGCGGCGTGGCCTGCGGGAAGCCCTTCTGGAACTGCGGCGGCGGCTGCGGGAACGGCTGCGGCGTCTGCGGGGCCTGCGGGAACGGCTGCGGCGTCTGCGCGTACGGCGGCGGGGTGTGCGGCGGCGGCGTGTGCGGCCCGGGCGCCGGCGGGTACGGCTGCGGCGGCATGTGCGGCGGCGGGGTGCCCAGGGTGCCGCTCACCGGCGGGAAGTTGGTCAGCGACGGCGCGGCGTGCACCGACCGCGGGCCCTCGCCGATCACCAGCGGGGTGGACGCCTGCAGCGGCGTGTTGCCCTGCTCCCCCGCCGCGACCCGCTCGACCTCCTCGCGCATCGCCTCCGCCGTCGGGAACCGGTGCGCCGGGTCCTTGCGCAGCGCCTGCGCCACCAGCGCGTCCACCGCGGGCGTGACCGTCCCGTTCAGCGTGGACGGGGCCGGCGGGGTCTCCTGCACGTGCTTGTACGCGATCGAGAACGCCGAGTCGCCGTCGAACGGCAGCTGCCCGCTGAGCAGCTCGAACAGCATGCAGCCCACCGAGTACAGGTCGGACCGGGCGTCCACGCTCTTGCCGAGCGCCTGCTCCGGCGACAGGTACTGCGGGGTGCCGACCACCATGCCGGTCTGCGTCATCGACGTCACCCCGGACTGCAGGGCGCGCGCGATGCCGAAGTCCATCACCTTGACGACGCCCTTGGTGGACACCATCACGTTCGCCGGCTTGATGTCTCGGTGCACCAGCCCCTGGTCGTGCGAGGCCTCCAGCGCCGACAGCACCGCCGCGGTGATCTTCAGCGCCTGCTCGGTCGGCATCGCGCCGCGGGTGGTCACCTGCTCGTCCAGCACGTCCTTCAGCGAACGGCCCTCGACGAACTCCATGACGATGTACGGCGTCGCCGTCCCGTCCGGCCCGAGGTCCTCACCGGAGTCGAACACCGAGACGATGTTGGTGTGCTGGAGCCGGGCCACCGCCTGCGCCTCGCGCCGGAACCGCTCCTTGAACGAGGCCTCCCGGCCCAGTTCGGTGTGCAGCGTCTTCACCGCGACCTGACGGTCCAGCACCGTGTCGTACGCGAGGTGGACGGCCGCCATGCCGCCCTGTCCGAGCAACCGCTGCAGCACGTACCGGCCGTGGCCGAGCGAGTGGCCCTCGGTGGTGCCCTCAGTCATGTCCCAGCTCCCCCTCGGCGCGCGGTACTTCCGAACAGGGGCCAGGGTAGCGGTTCGGGGCCGCGCCGCAGCGCGGCCCCCGAGAGCCGGCCGGACAGGTCCTAGAGGTACGGACCGGACCGCATGCCGCGGCCCGGGCCCGGCTCGTCCAAGTCGCCCTCCGCGCCGTGCAGTCCGGGCGGCAGCGCCCGCCGCATCTGCTCCAACTGCGCCCGCGCCGCCATCTGCTGGGCGAACAGCGCGGTCTGGATGCCGTGGAACAGGCCCTCCAGCCAGCCCACCAACTGCGCCTGTGCGATCCGTAGTTCGGCCTCGGTGGGGATCTTGTCCTCGGCGAACGGCAGCGACAGCCGCTCCAACTCCTCGACCAGCTCCGGTGCCAGGCCCAGTTCCAGCTCCTTGATCGAGCTGGCGTGAATGTCCTTCAGCCGGGCCCGGCTCGCCTCGTCCAGAGGCGCCGCCCGCACTTCCTCCAGCAGCTGCTTGATCATGCTGCCGATCCGCATCACCTTCGCGGGCTGCTCGACCATCTCGGTCACCGGCAGCTCGCGCGGCTCGTCGTCCTCGCCACCCCGGCCGAGCCCGCCGGCCGGGGCGGTGCCCACCGCCATGCCGTCCGGTCCGACGATCAGCACCGTCGGGCTGTCCTCGGACTTCCCGCTCGACGTCTGGCGAGGCTCCTGCTGCGACCGCTCGTTCATCGGGTTGGTCATAGCTCCTTCATATGCTTCGTCCATTGCGGAGGTCAACGGACCTGGCCCCCGGATCGTCCCACCCTGCGGGTACCCGCGTCGCGCGACCTCACCGCCGACGCAGCCGCATTCCGACCAGGCCGAGACCCAGACCGATCATGCCCAGTCCGACGCCCAACGGCAGCTGTTTCGCGGACGGGTCGCCCGGGCGCAGCGGGCCGACCGGCACCACCGGGCCCGCCATCGGCGCACCGCCCGCGACCACCGCATCGTCCCCGCCCGCCCCCGCCGCCGGCTCGACCGCGTCCTCGTCGCTCCCCGCCGCCCCCTCGCGCTGTGCGCCCTGATCCGGTCCGGTTGTCCCCACGGGCGGCTCCGCCTGCACCCGGGCCGGGGCCTGCGACTGAGCCGGAGCCGGAGCCGGTGCCGGTGGCACGGCCGGCCGGTGGTGGTGCCCGCGCCCGGGCCGGCCGGGCGGCGGTCCGCCCGCCGGGGCGGCGGCCGGCTCCTCGCTCGACGCCCGCACCGGGGGCTCGGCGGAGGGCTCCGGCTTCGGGCTCGGCTCCGACATCGGCTCCGGCTTCGACGGCTCGGACGGCTTGGACGGCTCGGACGGCTCGGACAGCTTCGACTCGGCCGCAGGGGGCTCGCTCGGCGCGGGGCCGGCCGCGGACGGCGCGGCGGCGGGTATCGGTGTCCGGGACGGCACGGATGGCACGGACGGCACGGACGGTGCGACGGGAGCGGGGCTCGGGGAGCCTGCCGTCCGGGTCGCGCTGGGAGCGGCGGGCACCGGAACCGGAACGGGGACGGTCGGGACCGCCCCGGATATCGCGCCGTCGGTCGGCGCGGCCGGCTGCCCGGACTGCCCCGACGCGGCGGCCTGCCCGAGCTGCTCCGCGGCCTGCCCGCGCGCGGCGTCGAACTGCTCCCCGGCCTGCTGCCGGGCGGCGTCCACCTGCGCCTGGGTCTGCTGACGGGCATCGGCCGCCGGATCGACGGCGAAGACGGGGGCGGCCAGCAGCAGCGGCAGCGCCAGGCCGGTCAACGCGGCCCTGCGGAGCAGCGCGCCGGGGCGGGCGGTGGGGGTGCGGCGCGGGGCCGGGGGCACGGGGCGGCGGCGAGCGAGCATGGAAAGCAGGTCCTCCCGACGGCCGCCCGCAACGAGGTGCGGGCGGAGGCGGAACAGCTTTCGACCAGCCTCACACACCCGGGCATTTCGGGCATTTCCGCCGCCCCGGGCCCCGGTCTCACACCTCCAGGACGACCTTCCCGACCTGGCTGCCGGCCTCCACCACGCGGTGCGCCTCGGCGGCCTCGGCGATCGGCAGGACCCGGTCCACCACCGGCCGGACCACACCCGCCTCGACCAGCGGCCAGACGTGCTCGCGGACGGCCGCGACGATCGCCGCCTTCTCCGCGAGCGGCCGCCCGCGCAGGTTGGTGGCGACCACGGCCGCCCGCTTGCGGAGCAGCGTCGCCAGGTTGAGCTCGGCCTTGACGCCGCCCTGCATGCCGATCACCACCAGCCGGCCGTTGACGGCGAGGGCGTCCACGTTCCGCTCCAGGTACTTGGCGCCCATGATGTCGAGGATCACGTCGGCCCCGCCGAGCGCGGCAAGCTCGGCGACGAAGTCCTGCCGCCGGTAGTCGATCAGCACGTCCGCGCCGAGTTCCGCGCACCGGGCGAGCTTCTCCGGGCTGCCCGCGGTGACCGCGACCCGCGCCCCGACCGCCTTGGCCAACTGGATCGCCATGGTGCCGATGCCGCTGGCGCCACCGTGCAGCAGCACCGTCTCGCCGGGGCGCAGGTGCGCAACCTGGAAGACGTTCGACCACACCGTGCACGCCACCTCGGGCAGCGCGGCGGCCTGCGCCGGCGTCAGCCCCTTCGGCACCGGCAGCAGTTGGCCGATCGGCACCGCCACCTGCTGGGCGTAGCCGCCGCCCGCCAGCAGCGCACACACCTCGTCGCCGACCGCCCAGCCCGCAACGCCCGGGCCGAGCGCGGAGATCCGGCCCGCGCACTCCAGGCCCGGATAGGGCGAACTGCCCGGCGGCGGATCGTAGAAGCCCTGACGCTGCAGCAGATCGGCCCGGTTGACCGCGGTCGCGACGACCTCGACCAGCACCTCGCCGGCCGCCGGAACAGGATCGGGAACCTCGGCCCACACCAGCCGCTCGGGGCCGCCGGGCTCGGGAATCGTGATGGCTCGCATGGCCGCCACGCTACGCCCCCGCCCACCGGACACCCCCTCCCCCCGCCGTCAACCGGCAGTCCGTCAAGGGCTGCCGCCGGTACCGAACAGGGTGGCGACACTCCGCCCCCGGGGTCGGCCGGTGACGCCTCCACCCCTCATCCTTGTGCCTGTGCCGAACTCCAATCCGCCCGCCGACCAGGGCGCCCGGCCGTCCCGGCTGACACTCAGTCGCTTCCGGGACCAGGGCGCCGAAGACACCGACCCCGCCCGCCGGATCGCGCTGCCCGCCCGCCGAACCCGCCCACCGACGCGGCAGGTCGCCTTCCGCCTGCTGCTCGCGCTGGGCGTGCTGGTCGCCACCACGCTGATCGTGTACCTGGACCGCGGCGGCTACAACGACAACGCGGACACCTCGGTCAGCTTCCTCGACTCGGCGTACTACGCCACCGTCACCCTCTCCACCACCGGCTACGGCGACATCACTCCGGTGAGCGACAGCGCCCGCCTGGTCAACATCTTCGTGATCACGCCACTGCGCGTGGTCTTCCTGATCATCCTGGTCGGCACGACTCTCGAAGTGCTCACCGAACGCACCCGCCTGCAGTGGCGGATCGAACGCTGGAGGCACGCCGTGCGGGACCACACCGTCGTCATCGGCTACGGCACCAAGGGCCGCAGCGCCGTGGACACCCTGCTCGGACAGGGCGTCCCGAAGGAGTCCATCGTCGTCGTCGACCCGCAGGCCCGCGCCATCGACCAGGCCACCCACGACGGCCTGGTCGGCGTCCTCGGCGACGCCACCCGCACCGCCACCCTGATGCGTGCCGAGCTCCCCCGCGCCGCCCAGGTGGTGGTCGCCCCCGAACGCGACGACACCGCCGCCCTGATCACCCTGACCGCCCGCCAGCTCAACCGGGGCGCCACCGTGGTCGCCGCCGTCCGCGAGGACGAGAACGCCCCGCTGCTGCGACAGAGCGGCGCCGACGTGGTCGTCACCTCCTCCAGCTCGGCCGGCCGCCTGCTCGGCATGTCGATGCTCAGCCCCAACGCCGGCGCCGTGATGGAGGACCTGCTCACCTACGGCAACGGCCTGGACGTCGCCGAACGCCCCGTCACCAAGGCCGAAGCCGGCCGCAGCCCGCGCGAACTGCCCGACCTCGTGGTCGCCGTGGTCCGCGGCCGCCGCGTGCTCAACTACACCGAACCGGAGGCGGCGGTGCTCCAACTCACCGACCGCCTGATCGTCATCAAGCCCGGCGCACCCGTCCCCCAGTGACCCCCGGTTCCACGTGAAACACCCCACCCGGCCCTGATTCGGCGAGGATGCGCGGCCCGGACCGGGCAGGTGTTCCACGTGGAACACCCCACGCCGGACCGTCGGCGCCGCCACCCCGGCCAACGCCGCCGGCCGCGCAGCAGCCACCGAGGCCCGGTACGCGGCTGGCCGCCCGGGCCGCGCGCCCCCGATCCCGACCGCAACGGCGGAGCCTCGCCCGGACGATGGCAGCAGGGCCGGGTTCCACGTGGAACACCCCCATCGGCAGCGACAGCGCCCCGCAGCATCGCCGGACCACCGTGCACCAGCGGGACGAGCGCGCCCGGGCAAGGCCCAACGGCGGAATCGCGTCCGGGCGGGTCAGGGCAGGGGCAGGACCTCGACGGGCTCCCCCGCCGGCAGGCCGCCGGGCGGTACCACGGCCAGCGCCTCCGCCCGGGCCAGGCCGCGGAGCATCGCCGGGCCGTCGTGCGGCAGCGGGACCAGGCCGGCCGGGGTGCGGCGGACGGGGTGCAGGCGGGTGTCCGCCGGGTGGCCGGGCAGTGCGGCGGCCAGCGTCCCGGTGGGCCCGGCCGCGACGGCGGTACCGCGCCCGGACAGGGCGTCCAGCAGCGGCAGCGCGAGCGTGACGGTGCCCGCGACGGCCGCCAGCGGATTGCCCGGCAGCCCCACCAGGTACCGGCCGCCCGGCAGCGCCGCCAGCAGCATCGGGTGCCCGGGCCGCACCGCGACCCCGTCCACCAGCAGGTGACCGCCGGTCGCTTCCAGCGCGGCGTGCAGGAAGTCCACCGGCCCGGCGGCGGTACCGCCGGTGGTCAGCACCAGATCGGCGGGCGAGTGCCGGATCGCGTCCCGCAGCAGCCCGAAGTCGTCCCGGACGTAGCGGCTGCCGAGCAGGTCCGCCCCGGCCGCGGCCAGCCACGGTGGCAGCAACGGTCCCAGCGCGTCCCGCACCCGGCCCGGCGCGGGCAGCCCCGAGGTCAGCAACTCGTCGCCCAGCAGCAGCAGTTCGACGGTCGGACGGCGCCGAACGGCCAGCCGGTCGTGCCCGGCGGCAGCCGCCAGCCCGAGCACCGCCGGGGTCACCGGCAGCCCGGCGGGCAGCAACTCCTCGCCCCGACGGCACTCCTGGCCGCGCGGCCTGACGTCCTGGCCCGGACCGACCTCACCGCACAACTGTGCGGTGCCGTCCGGGAGTTCGACCAGCCGGCCGTGCTCACGGCGGAGCACCCCGGTGGCCCCCGGCGGCAGCTGGGCGCCGGTGGCGATCTCCACCGCCGCACCGTCCGCCAGCGGGGTACAGTCCTGGCCCGCCAGCAGCCGCCCCGACAGCCGCCACGGACCCGGACCCGCCACCGCCCAGCCGTCCATCGCCGAGGTGTCGAAGGCGGGCAGATCAGTGAGCGCGGCCAACGGCTCGGCGAGCGTCCGGCCGATCGCGTCCGCCGACGGCACCCGCTCCACCGGCAGCGGACCCGCCACCGCCAGCGCGGCGGCACGCCGGGCCAGCGGCCACGGGCAGCCGCGCAACGTCTCCGGGCCCGCGGACGTCCGCACCTTGCCGACCGCCCCGCCGCTCACCGCTCCGCCGGGCCGTCCGCCTCGGCGGCCCACCGCTCCGCCAGCGCCGCCGCCTTCGCGGACGCCTCGGCCACGGCAGCCGGCCCACCGCCGTTCAGCGCCGCCGCGTACCCCACCAGGAACGCCGTCAGCGGCGCCGCCGGACGCTCCACCCCGTGCGCCACCGCCCGCGTCATGTCCAACAGCCCCCGGACGTCCACCGCCAGGTCCAGCCCCAATTCGGCGGCGGCCGCGGCCATCCACTCGTCCAATGTGCGCTCCATGACGCCCATGCTGCCCGATCGCGCCTGCCGCGGGCCCCCTCCACCACCAGCGCCACGCGCCCATTCACGAGTACCCACCAGCTCCGGCGCTCCCCCGCACCGGCCACGACGCCGAGCCGGCAGGCCCGCGCCCGCCGGGCGAAGCCACGAACGCACGGGCGCCATTGGCCTGCAACGCCGCCAACCGCCCCGGCGCTCGTTCGCCGCCCAAGCCCCCGGTTCGCCTCCGTCTGCCCACCCGTCCACCGCAGCGCAGCCCACAACCGGAGGTCCGCTCAGCGTTCTCCCGCTGCCCGGCGGCGGGCCGCCGCCAGTTCCTCCGGGGTGTCGCAGTCGAAGGACGCCCCCGCCTCGTCGGGCACCCGGGCCAGGGTCAGACCGCGGGTGAGGGCGCGCAGCGGGCGGCCGGTCGGGTCGGCCTGCGCGGCGAGCGCCTCGCGCAGGACGGCCGTGCGGTACGCACCCGTCAGCAGCTGGTCGTGGCCCTCGGCGTCCACCAGCAGGGCCCCGTCCGCGTCGCCGACCGCGTCGAGCAGCCGGGAGACCGTCGCCGCGTCCAGGAACGGCAGGTCGGCGGCCAGCAGCAGCACCAGCGGCGCCGCCACCTCCGGCAGTGCGGCGGCCACCGCCGCCAGCGGGCCGCCGCCCGGCGGGTCCTCGCGCAACCAGTGCACCCCACCGCACGCCGTGGGCCGCCGGGGGCCGACCACCAGGATGCGCCGGGCCCCCGCACAGGCCGCCAGCACCCGGTCCAGCAGCGGACGGCCGCCGACCGTCAGGGCCGGCTTGTCCGCGCCACCGAGCCGTCGCCCCGCCCCACCGGCCACGACCACCGCGTCGTACTGCGTCATCCGGGCAGTATCACCGGTCGTCGTCGGCCCCGCCCCCGGCCGAGTCGTCGCGGTCCTCGTCCGGCTCCTCGACGATCTCCGCGTCCACGATCCCGTTGTCCTCCTGCGGCACGGTCGCCCGGGCGACGTTCGCCGCCGCGCCGAGTTCCAGGATGGCCGGCAGGGTCAGGCCGCCGTAGCGCTCGTTCACCGCCGTGGCCAGCGCCTCCGCGTCCTGCGGGTGGTCGGCCAGCGCCTCGTCGAAGTCGCGCAGGTACTCGGCGGTGAAGCCCAGCACCCGGTGCGCCGCGTCGTCCATGCCGGGGGCTCGGTGGCCGGCGATCACCCGGTCGACGCCCAGGTCCGCGATCCGGCTCAGGTTGTGCGACCACCGGCCGCGGGCCGCCGGGTCGGTGTCGGCCGTCCACACGTGGGTGCCGTTGTAGACGAAGTCGCCCGCCACCACGGTGCGGACGCTCGGCAGGTACACCGCCGTGGAGCCCGCGCTGTCGGCCTGGCCGAGCGGCAGCACCCGGATCAGCTGGCCGTCGATCATCAGCGGCTGCGGCAGCAGCGGGGCGGGCAGCAGCGGCCGGTCGGGGATGTCGTCGCCGTACACCGGCTTCCACTGCGCGACCTTCGCCGCCGCGGTCTGCCGGATGCCGTCCACCACCGAAGGCGCGGCGAGCAGCGGCGCGGCCGGGAACAGCCGCAGCACCTCCTCCGCGCCGAAGTAGTGGTCGGGGTGCTGGTGGGTGATGACGATCGCCAGCAGCTGCCGGTTCTTGCCCGCGATCCACTCGGCGAGCTCCCGGCCCGCGCTGCGGGTCAGCTGGGCGTCCACCAGGATCGCCGTGCGCTCGCCCATGATCAGACTCGACGTGGCGAAGAACGCGCTCTCCGGGCCGGTGAAGACCTCGACCTCCAGCGGGCGGAACGGCGGCACGGCACCCGCCCCACGGCCCTCGGCGCTCTCGTCGGGCGACGACGCGGTCACGGCTGCTCCCCTGGTCGGTGTTCGGTGGCGGGCCCGATCGGGCCCGGTTACCGTCCACCCTCTCCGGAACACCCCTCCGATGCCGGGTCGGCGCGCCCAGGAGAGTGATCACCGGGCACCATCGGACCGCCGGATACGTCAGCTATTGTCGGTGGTCCTCGCGCACCGGCCACCCCAGCGCACGCACGTCCGCACGCATCTTGGAGTACTTGATGGACCGGCTCGACAACACCGTCCGCGACTACGCCTGGGGGTCGGCCACCGCCATCCCCGCGCTGCTCGGACGGGCCGCCACCGGGGAGCCGCAGGCCGAACTGTGGATGGGCGCCCACCCCGGCGCGCCCTCGGTGATCGACCGCGGCGACGGCCCGGTGCCGCTCGACCGGGTGATCGCCGCCGACCCGGCCGCCGAGCTCGGCGCCGCCGCCGTCGAGCAGTTCGGGCCGACCCTGCCGTTCCTGGTGAAGGTGCTGGCCGCCGCCGTCCCGCTGTCCATCCAGGCCCACCCCACCCGCGCCGAGGCCCGGGCCGGCCACGCCGACGAGGAGCGCCGAGGCATCCCGGTCGACGCCCCGCACCGCAACTACCGCGACGACAACCACAAGCCCGAACTGATCTGCGCGCTCAGCGAGTTCGAGGGCCTGTGCGGTTTCCGGACGCCCGCCGACGCGGCCGACCTGATGGCCTCCCTCGACGTGCCCGGCCTCGACCCGCTGATCGATCTGCTGCGCAACAAGCCGGAGTCCGAGGCGCTGTCCGGCGCGCTCGCCGAGGCGCTCGCGCTGACCGACGAGCAGGGCCGCGCCACCGTGGACGCGGTGGCCCGCGCCGTCACCGCCGCCGCCCCGTCCGACCCGAGCGGCGCGCTGGCCGGCTACGCCTTCGCCGCCGCCGAGTACCCCGGCGACGCCGGCCTGGTCGCCGCCCTGCTGCTGAACTACGTGCGCCTGCAGCCCGGCGAGGCGCTGTACCTCGGCGCCGGCCTGCCGCACGCGTACCTGCGCGGCACCGGCGTGGAGATCATGGCCAACTCCGACAACGTGCTGCGCTGCGGGTTCACCCCGAAGCACGTGGACGTCCCCGAGCTGCTCAAGGTGGTGGGCTTCCACGGTGGCAGCCCCGAGATCATGCGCCCCGAGCCCGGCGCGGACGGCGAGCGGCTGTACCCGGTGCCGATCGACGAGTTCCGGCTCTCCCGCTACGACCTCGCCGAGCAGCCCGTCGTACTGCCCGGCGACGCCCCGCAGATCCTGCTCTGCACCGGCGGAACCGTCGAACTCGCCTCCGGCGCGCAGGCGTTGACGCTCCGCCAGGGCGAGTCGGCGTTCCTCCCGGCGAACGGCGCCGCGACCACGCTGACCGGCCCGGGCGCGGCCGTCTTCCGCAGCACCGTCACGCTGGCCTAGCGGCCTGTCCGGCGAGATCGGCCGGACAGGCCCTAAGCGGTCGCGAAGAGCGCCTGGTACGCCAGGCGCTCCTCCGCGCCGTCGCCGATCGCGGTGAGCAGTTCGTCCAGCGCGAGGAACACCTCCCACCGCTCGCCGCCGCCGGCCCGGGCCAGCGCGGTGACCAGCAGGTCCTCCAGGTCCGGGACGCGCCTGTTCTTCCAGGCCTTGTCGGCCAGCGACACCAGCAGGTCCTCCACGGCGGAGTCCGGACCCCACTGCGCGTGGCCGGCCGCGAAGCGGGCCAGCTGCGGGGGGACGCCCGCCGCCAGCAGCAGTTCCCGGCCGGCCGGCTCGTGCGCCGACCCGGGGGCGGACAGCTCCGCACGGTGCACGGTCTTCCCGATGTCGTGGGTGGCCGCGCCGAACAGCACCGCCGCCCGGTCGAACGCCAGGCCCGGGCAGTACGCCGCCACCCCGTCCGCCAGCCGCACCGCCACGTCGTGCACCAGCCGCAGGTGCGCCACCAGGCGCGGCGGCGCCGCCAACTCGGCCAGCAGCAGCGTCACTTCGTCGGGCAGCGGGCGCAGCCGCAGATCGTTCCGGTCCCTCACGACGGGCGAGGCTATCAGTCGCAAATTCGCTTGACCCGGGGCGCGCAGGCCGCATGCACTGAGGCCTCGAAACGGCGACTGCAGGGAGACAGCACAGCCATGGAGATCCGTTCCACCACCGAGAAGGACCACGACGTCTTCGTCGACACCGTGTTCGCGGCGTTCGGGAAGTACCCGGCGCCGCCGAAC
Source organism: Kitasatospora sp. NPDC059795 (assembly GCF_042732175.1). Classification (NCBI taxonomy): domain Bacteria; kingdom Bacillati; phylum Actinomycetota; class Actinomycetes; order Kitasatosporales; family Streptomycetaceae; genus Kitasatospora; species Kitasatospora sp. NPDC059795. The sequence continues at coordinate 106,573 of NZ_JBHWID010000009.1, read as the reverse complement.
GAGGACGGCACCGGCGTCTGGTGGTCCGCGCTCGAACTCGACCGCGGGCTGCTCGCCGTCACCGACGAGGGGCGGCCGATCGGCACCACGTGCGCGTACTCCTTCGAGCTGACGCTGCCCGGCGGGGCGACCGTCCCGGTGCCCGGGATCTCCTGCGTCGGCGTGCTGCCCACCCACCGGCGGCAGGGCGTGCTCACCGCGATGAAGCGCCGTCAACTCGCCGACCTGCGCGAACGCGGGGAGCTGATGGCGGTGCTGCTGGCCTCCGAGGCGGTGATCTACCGACGGTTCGGCTACGGGCCGGCCACCTACACCCGGAAGCTGACCGTCCCCCGGCACCGGGCCGCGCTCACCCCGCCGCGGGCCGGCCAGGAGCCCGCCGGCACGGTCGAGCTGCTCCGGCTCGGCGACTGCCGCGACCTGGTGGAGCAGATCTACGACCGCTACCGCCGCACCCAGCCCGGCGCGATCTCCCGCCCGCCCCGGTGGTGGTCCCGCCGGGCCGGCCACCCGCCGACCGCGCCCACCCAGCGGTACATCGCCCTCCACCGGGACGCCGACGGCACCCCGAACGGGTATGCCGCCTACTCCCTCGACGACTCGCTCGCCATGCTGGTCGACGAGATCATCACCCTCGACGACGCCGCGTACACCGCGCTGGCCCGCTGCCTGCTCGGCCACGACCTGGTCACCGAGGTCGCCTTCCGGCACTTCCCGCCCGGCAACCCGCTGCGCTGGCAGCTGACCGACTTCAACGCCGGCGCGGTCACCGACGACACCGACTGGCTCTGGGTCCGGCTGCTCGACATCCCGCGCGCCCTCACCGCCCGCAGCTGGTCCGCGGACGGCGAGCTCGTCCTCGACGTCGACGACCCGTTCCTCGGCGAGCACACCCGCCACCTGCTGACCGTCACCGACGGCCGCGCCGAGTGCACCCCCACCGACCGCGAGCCCGACCTGTCGATGGACGTCAGCGACCTCGGCTCGATCTACCTCGGCGGCACCACCCCCGGCACGCTGGTACGGGCCGGCCACATCCGCGCCCACCACCCGGACGCGGCCGCCCGCGCCGACGCCATGTTCCGCGCCGACCGCGAACCGCACTGCCTGCACTGGTTCTGACGGCCCGCCGGCGGCCCGGCCGTCAGGTCACGTCGCGGGTCATGTCCACGAAGCGCGAGTAGTGGCCCTGGAACGCGACGGTGATGGTGGCGGTCGGGCCGTTACGGTGCTTGGCCACGATCAGGTCCGCCTCGCCGGCCCGCGGGGACTCCTTCTCGTAGGCGTCCTCGCGGTGCAGCAGGATGACCATGTCGGCGTCCTGCTCGATCGAGCCGGACTCACGCAGGTCGGAGACCATCGGCTTCTTGTCGGTGCGCTGCTCGGGACCACGGTTCAGCTGGGAGAGCGCGATCACCGGGAGCTCCAGCTCCTTCGCCAGCAGCTTCAGGTTTCGGGACATGTCCGAGACCTCCTGCTGGCGGCTCTCGGCCCGCCGCGAACCGCCGGACTGCATCAGCTGCAGGTAGTCGATGACCACCAGGCGCAGGTCGTTGCGCTGCTTCAGCCGGCGGCACTTGGCGCGGATCTCCATCATCGACAGGTTCGGCGAGTCGTCGATGTACAGCGGCGCGGCGCTCACCTCGGGCATCCGCCGGGCCACCCGCGTCCAGTCGTCGTCCGTCATGTTGCCGGAGCGCATGTGGTGCAGCGCCACCCGCGCCTCCGCCGAGAGCAGACGCATGGCGATCTCGTTGCGGCCCATTTCGAGCGAGAAGATCACGCTCGGCAGGTTGTTGTGGATCGAGCAGGCCCGCGCGAAGTCCAGCGCCAGCGTGGACTTGCCCATGGCGGGACGGGCCGCGATGACGATCATCTGGCCGGGGTGCAGGCCGTTGGTGAGCTGGTCGAAGTCGGCGAAGCCGGTGGGCACGCCGGACATCTGGCCGGAGCGGGAGCCGATCGCCTCGATCTCGTCGAGGGCGCCCTCCATGATGTCCGCGAGCGGGGCGTAGTCCTCGTTGGTGCGCTGCTCGGTGACGGCGTAGATCTCGGCCTGCGCGGCGTTGACGATGTCGTCGACGTCGCCCTCGGCGGCGTAGCCCATGCCGGCGATCCGGGTGCCGGCCTCGACCAGGCGACGCAGCACGGCGCGCTCGTGGACGATCTCGGCGTAGTACTCGGCGTTGGCCGCGGTGGGCACCGAGTTGACCAGCGTGTGCAGGTAGGAGGCGCCGCCGACGCGGACCAGCTCGCCGCGCTTGGTGAGCTCGCCGGCCACGGTGATCGGGTCGGCGGGCTCGCCGCGGGCGTACAGGTCGAGGATCGCGCCGTGGATCAGCTCGTGCGCGGGCCGGTAGTAGTCGGCGGGCTTGAGCACCTCGACGACGTCGGCGATGGCGTCCTTGGAGAGCAGCATGCCGCCCAGCACCGACTGCTCGGCCGCCAGGTCCTGCGGGGGGACGCGCTCGAAGCCCTCGCCGCCGAAGCCGCCCTCGCGCTCGCCGTCCCGGTCGCGCCGCTCGCCCTTGCCGGGGAACCGGTCGCCCTTGCCGAAGCGCTCGCCCTTGCCGCCGCCCTGCGCGCCGGAGCCGTTGACGGCGTTGTTCGAGCGGCGGGTGACGGGAAGGCGGTCGCCGGGCACGTCGGGGAAGGCGTCCAGCGGGAAGGCGTCGTCGGACGGCTGCCAGTCGTCCTCCGGGGGCGGAGGGGCGTCGTGGTCGTCGTACTGGGGGCCGGTCACGCGTGTTCCCCGATCAGCGGTTGGTGCGAGTTGGTGCGGGCCTGTCCGGTGCGGCGCTCTGTCCTTCATACGCCACCGAGCCGACAGTTCCGGCCGTGTGCGGGGCGGTGTCGCGCGGTACCGGGGGTCTGGTCCTGAGCCACGGTACGGGTGGCCGGGCGGTTCCTCCAAGACGGTTATCCACAGGGCATGTGGACAACTGTCCGCAGGCTGTGGAGAACCCCCGGAAAGCTGTGCACAACCCTGTGGACACCGCTGTGGATAACCACACGATCGCCCTGGTGTCAACTCGCTGACCTGCGAGGACCTCATCCACGGCCTGTGCATGAGAAATTCTTCACACAGCGGGGAGCGAAGCCGCCCAGCTGTTCGATCGGCCGTTCGATCCACCGTCCGTCCACAGGAAAGGTAATAGTCATAAGCCACTAGCGATCATTACCTGTGGATGAGTAGGGTGAACCCCATGCCCGCGACGCCCGTCCGTCCCACCCCCGCCCCCGAACGCCGCCGCCACGACCGCGAGATCCTCGCCCTGGCGGTCCCGGCCTTCGGCGCGCTGGTCGCCGAACCGCTCTTCCTGATGGCCGACTCCGCGATCGTCGGCCACCTCGGCACCGCCCAACTGGCCGGCCTCGGGATCGCCTCCGCCGCCCTCACCACCGCCGCCGGGATCTTCGTCTTCCTCGCCTACGCCACCACCGGCGCGGTCGCCCGCCGGCTCGGCGCCGGGGACCGCCGGGCCGCCGTCCAACAGGGCATCGACGGCATCTGGCTGGCCCTGCTCCTCTCCGCCGGCATGGTCGTGCTCACGCTGGCCCTCGCCCCGCAGGCCGCCCACCTGCTCGGGGCCTCCCCCACCGCCGCCCCGTACGCCGTCACCTACCTGCGGATCAGCGCCCTCGGCGTGCCCGCGATGCTGCTGGTGCTGGCCGCCACCGGCGTGCTGCGCGGGTTCCAGGACACCCGCACCCCGCTGCTGGTCGCGATCGGCGGGTTCACCGCCAACCTGCTGCTCAACCTCGGTCTGGTCTACGGCGCCGGCCTCGGCGTGGCCGGCTCCGCCTGGGGCACCGTGATCGCGCAGAACGCGATGGCCGCGGTGTACGTGGCCGTGGTGGTCCGCGGCGCCCGCCGGGAGGGCGCCGGCCTGCGGCCCGACCTCGCCGGGATCAAGGCCTCCGCCCGGGCCGGCGGCCCGCTGATGGTGCGCACCCTGAGCCTGCGCGCCGCCCTGCTGCTCGCCACCGCGGTGGCCGCGCGCCTGGGCGACACCGAGATCGCCGCCCACCAGATCACCATGACCATCTGGTCGTTCATGGCCTTCGCGCTGGACGCCGTGGCGATCGCCGGGCAGGCCATCATCGGCCGCTACCTGGGCGCCGGAGACCTGCCGGGCACCCGGGCGGCGACCCGGCGGATGATCGAGTGGGGCGTCGGCGCGGGCGTGCTGCTGGGCCTGCTGATGGTGCTGGCCCGGCCGCTGTACGTCCCGCTGTTCACCGACGACCCGTCGGTACGGGCCCAACTGTCCACCGTGCTGCTGCTGGCCGCGCTGACCCAGCCGCTCGGCGGCCTGGTGTTCGTGCTGGACGGCGTGCTGATGGGCGCCGGCGACGGCGGCTTCCTCGCCTGGGGGATGCTCGCCGCCCTGCTGCTGTTCGTGCCGGCCGCGCTCGCGGTGCCCGCCCTGGGCCTGGGCCTGGTCGGGCTGTGGTGGGCGATGAACCTGTTCATGCTGGCCCGGGCCGCAGTCCTGTCCGGCCGGATACGCACCGGCCGGTGGATGGTCACCGGAGCAGTCCGGGCCTAAGGCCTGTCCGGTCGATCTTGTCGGATCAGCGCGCGGCGTCGGGCGCCCGGCTGGGAGTGCCGGCGAACCGTCCTCGTACTGGGTGTACTTGGATGGTTTGCCGGTGCTTCCAGGCGGGATGATCCGGCGTCGCGCGCCCGGCAAGATCGGCCGGACAGGCCCTAGGCCCGGCAGGCCGAGCAGGCCTGTCACAGCAGCCCGCCACCGCACGGCGAAGGGGCCGGACTCCGAGTGGAGTCCGGCCCCTTCGTCAGCTCTGCGGCAGAGATCAGGCAGCGACGACGGCGACGTCGAGGTTGGCCTGAACGTCCGAGTGCAGCTTGACCGAGACCTTGTGGGTGCCCACGGTCTTGATCGGCGAGGCGATCGCGACGGCGCGCTTGTCCACGGCCGGGCCGTTGGCGGCCTTGATGGCCTCCACGACGTCGGCCTGGGTCACCGAGCCGAACAGGCGGCCGGCGTCGCCGGAGCGAACGGCCAGCTTGACCTGCAGGCCCTCAAGGGTCGCCTTGACCTCGTTGGCGGCCTCAAGGGTCTGGATGGCGTGGATCTTCCGGGCGCGACGGATGGCGTCGACGTCCTTCTGACCGCCCTTGGTCCAGCGGATGGCGAAGCCACGCGGGACCAGGAAGTTACGGGCGTAGCCGTCCTTGACCTCGACGACCTCGCCGGCGCTGCCGAGGCCGGGGACCTCGTGAGTGAGGATGATCTTCATTGTTCGGTCACCCTCTCTTAGCGCGTGGTGGAGGTGTAGGGCAGCAGGGCCATCTCACGGCTGTTCTTCACGGCCGTGGCGACGTCACGCTGGTGCTGGGTGCAGTTGCCGGTGACCCGGCGGGCACGGATCTTGCCGCGGTCGGAAATGAACTTCCGCAGCAGGTTCGTGTCCTTGTAGTCCACGTAAGTGGCCTTGTCCTTGCAGAAGACGCAAACCTTCTTCTTCGGCTTGCGAGCAGGCGGCTTCGCCATTGTGTGCTCCGTTGAGTACGAGATCTGTCAGCGTTGCCGGTCCCACGGGAGGACCGACATGCACCGCTTTAGAACGGGGGCTCTTCCGAGTAGCCGCCACCGGACGGGGCGCCGCCCCAGCTGCCGCCCTGGTTGCCACCGGACGGGGCGCTGGACGCCCACGGGTCGTCGGACGGGCCGGACTGACCGCCACCGGAGTTTCCACCCCAGTTGCCGCCGCCCTGCTGGCCGCCGCCGTAACCGCCGCCGCCCTGCTGGCCGCCGAAGCCGCCACCGCCACCGCCGCCGGGACCGCCGGAGCGGTTGGCGCGGGTGACCTTGGCGGTCGCCGAGCGCAGGCTCGGGCCGACCTCATCGACCTCGACCTCGAAGACCGTCCGCTTCTCGCCTTCCTTGGTCTCGTAAGACCGCTGGCGCAGTCGGCCCTGCACGATGACGCGCATGCCGCGCTGCAGCGACTCGGCCACGTTCTCCGCCGGCTGACGCCAGACGTTGCACGTGAGGAAGAGGCTTTCGCCGTCCTTCCACTCGTTGGTCTGACGGTCGAAGGTGCGCGGGGTCGACGCGATGCGGAACTTGGCCACCGCGGCGCCCGACGGAGTGAAACGCAGCTCGGGGTCGTCGACGAGATTGCCGACGAGGGTGATGACGGTCTCGCCTGCCATGTGGTGATGACCTCTCGGAAAGAAGTTCTGCGGTGCTCGTCAGCGGTGTTCCACGTGGAACACCGGACGCGAGCCCTCCGGCATCAGTGCCGGAAGTGGGCTCAGTGGGTGTCCGGGCGCAGGACCTTGGTCCGCAGAACCGACTCGCTCAGGCTGAGCTGGCGGTCGAGCTCCTTGACGACCTCGGGCGTGGCCTTGAGGTCGATGACCGAGTAGATGCCCTCGGACTGCTTGTTGATCTCGTACGCCAGGCGACGACGGCCCCAGGTGTCGATCTTCTCAACCTTGCCGCCGCCGGTGCGGACGACGTTGAGGAAGCCTTCGATCAGGGGGGCGACAGCGCGCTCCTCGACCGACGGGTCGAGGATGACCATCAGCTCGTAGTGACGCATGTGAACCCACCTCCTTTGGACTCAGCGGCCACGGTCTCTCCGTGGCAGGAGGGTTGTGCGCGTCAACACCGGATCGGGGCGTGCGGGCACGCTCCTACACCAGTGCAGAGGGGCCAGCCTACCGGGTGAGCCGACCGACGGACAAAACGCGGGATCCCGAGGTTGTCATTCCGGGCATATCGGTCGCAGTCTGGACAGAGCGAACGTTCCCTCCACCACGGGAGGTGGGTCCTATGGCGCAGAACGTCCACCGGCCGCAGTTCACCCTCAACACCGACGGCAATCCGCACCCGCGGGAGAACACCCTCGTCGGGGTGACACTGCTCCTCGGCGCGGTCGCCTTCGTCACCTCGTTCTTCTACCACCTGCACCTGCTCAGTTCGTGGACCGGACTGGCCGGGATCATCACCGGAATGATCGGCCTCTTCGTGTCGGTCACCACCGCCGAGCGCTTCCTGGTGGTGATCGGAACGGGCGCCGCCGCATTCGGACTGTTCCTCGGCGTGGCGCACGGAGGACTGTTCGGGGGCGTGTGGTGACCTTCGCGCGCGGCGGAGCCGGGTGAACCCGGTGAAGAGCGCGCAACCTCCTGTGCCCTCCCGGCGTAGTACCTGTGCCAGCACAGGTGCGAGCGGGAGGGCACAGCCATGCCGGACCGCTTCCCACCCGAATCGGACCATTCGGGCGATAGGGTCACCTTGGACAAGCCCGACGAGGAGGAGCACCGAGCATGAGCCTGCGTCTGCGGACGATCACGCGTGAGGAACACCTGGCTTTTGTGCAGAGCCGGCCTTCGGCGAGCCACATGCAGGTGCCCTCCTGGGCGGACGTCAAGGCGGAGTGGCGCGCCGAGAGCCTCGGTTGGTTCGACGCGGCCGGCGAGCTGGTCGGCGCCGGGCTGGTGCTCTACCGCCAGCTGCCCAAGGTGAAGCGGTACCTGGCGTACCTGCCCGAGGGCCCGGTCATCGACTGGTTCGACCCGGACCTCGACCGCTGGCTGAAGCCGATGCTGGCGCACCTGAAGGCGCAGGGCGCGTTCACGGTGAAGATGGGCCCGCCGGTGGTGGTCCGCCGCTGGGAGGCCTCCACCATCAAGGAGGCGATCGCGGGCAAGGAGGCCAAGCGGCTGCGCGACGTCGAACCGGACTGGTCCGAGCCGCGCGCCCTGGAGGCCGCCGAGCGCCTGCGCCGCTCCGGCTGGCTGCAGGGCGAGGACGGCGGCGCCGGCTTCGGCGACGTCCAGCCCCGCTACGTCTTCCAGGTGCCGCTCGCCAACCGCTCGCTGGACGACGTCCAGCGCGGCTTCAACCAGCTGTGGCGGCGCAACATCAAGAAGGCCGAGAAGAGCGGCGTCGAGGTGGTCCAGGGCAGTTACGAGGACCTCGCGGTCTTCCACCAGCTGTACGTGGTCACCGCCGAACGCGACCACTTCACCCCGCGCCCGCTGTCCTACTTCCAGCGGATGTGGAAGGCGCTCACCGCCGAGGACCCGAACCGGATGCGGCTCTACCTCGCCTACCACGACGGCGAGGCGCTGGCCGCGACCACCATGCTCACCGTCGGCGAGCACGTCTGGTACTCCTACGGCGCCTCCGCCAACCACAAGCGCGAGGTCAAGCCGTCCAACGCCATCCAGTGGCGGATGATCCGCGACTCGTACGCGCTCGGCGCAAGCGTCTACGACCTGCGCGGCATCAGCGACACCCTGGACGAGAACGACCACCTGTTCGGCCTCATCCAGTTCAAGGTCGGCACCGGCGGCCAGGCCGCGGAGTACCTCGGCGAGTGGGACTACCCGCTCAACAAGCTGCTGCACAAGGCGCTCGACCTCTACATGTCGCGCCGCTAGCTCACGCCAGAACTTTCACGGGGAGAACGCGATGACCTTGACGATGTACGTGGACGGCGACCGCTGGCGCGCGCACCAGCGCGGGCTGCTGGCCGAGTTCCCCGGTCTCGTCCCGGTCGCCAAGGGCAACGGCTACGGCTTCGGGAACCGGCGGCTCGCCGAGGAGGCGGCCCGGCTGGGCAGCCCGCTGCTGGCCGTCGGCACCGCGGACGAGGCGGCGGCGATGGCCGACGCCTTCCCCGGCGACCTGCTGGTGCTCACCCCCTACCGGGCCGGCGAGCCCGAGGTGGAACTGCCCGCCGACCGGGTGGTGCGGACGGTCGCCCACCCGGAGGCGCTGGCCGCGCTGCCCGCCGGCGCCCGCGTGGTGGTGGAGTGCATGACCAGCATGCGCCGGCACGGCGTCCGGATCGGCGACCTCGCCGAACTGCCGGTCGGCCACCTGGAGGTGGAAGGCTTCGCGCTGCACCTTCCGCTGGACCGGCCGGACGGCTCGGACCCGGTGGACGAAGTGACCGGCTGGGTCCGGGCACTCGAAGCCGCCGGGCTCCCCACCGGCACCGTCTACCTCAGCCACCTGGCCGCCAAGGACGTCCAGCGGCTGGCCGAACGCCACCCCGACACCGAGTTCCGCTCCCGGATCGGCACCCGGCTGTGGCTCGGCGACGTGGGCGCGCTGTCCTCCCGGGCCACCGTCCTGGACGTCACCCCGATCGGGCGCGGCGAGCGCTACGGCTACCGGCAGCACAAGGCCCCGTCCGACGGCCACCTGCTGGTGGTGGCCGGCGGCACCGCGCACGGCGTCGGCCTGGAGGCCCCCAAGTACGTCAACGGGATACTGCCCCGCGCCAAGGGCCTGGCCCGGGCCGGCCTGGCCACCATGAACCGGACGCTCTCCCCGTACACCTGGCAGGGCAAGCAGCTGTGGTTCGCCGAGCCGCCGCACATGCAGGTGTCGATCCTGTTCCTGCCCGGCGAGCTGAAGGCGCCCGCCGTCGGCGACGAACTGTCGCTGACGATCCGCCACACCACCACACACTTCGACCGGGTGGTCGAAGGCTGAGACCGGCCGCTCAACGGGCCGAGCCCGCCTCCCTTCCGGGGAGGCGGGCTCGGTTGCTTCCGGCCTACTTGGGCTGCTGCTGCTCGGGTTCGATCCTGACCAGCCAGTCGGCCTCGCCCTGCGGGGCGAAGTCGGCGTAGCTCTCCTCCTCGCGCAGACCGCGCGCCGAGCCGAGCACGAACCGATCCGGGGCGCCGTCCAGCACACCGCCCGACGGGTCGTCGCTGCCGTCCCAGCGCACCGGGTCGCGGTCCGGGTAGAGGATGTCGCGGACCACCAGGTAGCAGATGTACAGGGTGCCGACCAGGTGCAGCGCGATCGAGAAGTGGTACCACTGCAGGTCGATGCCGTGGTGCTTGGTGTCGCCGTTGTAGGCCAGGTACGACCAGATGCCGAGGAAGTACAGCACCTCGCAGGCCTGCCAGATCAGGATGTCCCGCCAGCGCGGCCGGGCCAGCACCGCCAGCGGGATCAGCCAGAGCACGTACTGCGGCGAGTACACCTTGTTGGTCAGCACGAACGCGGCGACCACCAGGAAGGCCAGCTGCGCGAAGCGCGGGCGGCGCGGGGCGCTGATCGCCAGCCAGCCGATCGCCAGGCAGCTGACCACCAGCAGGATCGCGATCCAGGTGTTCAGGCTCTCCAGGTGCTGGCCGTTGCGCACCGCCTGCATCAGGATCAGCCAGAACGAGCCGTAGTCCTCGGTGCGGACCTGGCTGAAGCTGTAGAAGGTCAGCCAGCCCTTCCAATTCGCCAGCATGATCGGCACGTTGACGATCAGCCAGGCACCGGCCGTACCGCCGAAGACCAGGCCGAAATCCCTCCACTTGCCGGTCCGCAGACAGAGCACCAGCAGGGGTCCGAGCAGCAGCAGCGGATAGAGCTTCGCGGCGGTCGCCAGACCGATGAACACACCCGCCAGAACCGGCCTGGAGCCCGACCAGTACGCCATCGCCACGGCGGCCAGCGCCACCGCCAGCAGGTCCCAGTTGATGGTGGAGTCCAGCGCCAGGCACGGGGCCAGGGCGAACAGCAGCGCGTCCCACGGGCGGCGGCGGTTGGTGCGGGAGATCGCGACCACCGCGATCACCGCGCAGATCAGCAGCATGCCGGCGTTGACCAGCCAGAACCACTGCTCGCGGCTCATCATGTCGCCGCTGTGGGTGGTCAGCCAGGCCGCGATCTGGATGAACAGACCGGTCAGCACCGGGTACTCCAGGTACTGCATGTCCGGCGAACCCTGCGGGATCGGGTCGAGGTACGGCCGGCTGCCGTCCGCGAAGCCGCGCGCCGAGAACAGGTGCGGGATGTCGCTGTAACAGGCGTGCGTGTACTGGCTGGTGGCGCCGAAGAACCAGCCCTCGTGGAAGCACGAGGCCTTCTGGAACAGCCCCAGCACGTAGACGACGATCACCGCCACCGCCAGGAACTTCGCGGGCGTCCACCAGGACACCCCGAGCAGCGCCCGACGCCCGGGCGGCCCGCCCAGCAGCTCGCTGCCGGCCTCCGCCACCGGGTCCTCGTCCGCAGGCACCACCACGGTGTTCGGCAGCGGCCCCGCGGCCGGAGCCGGTCCGGGCGCTGAGGTCTCGTCACGCAGGCTGGACGTCATGGCGCACATACTGCCGCACCCTCGCCCGCAACCGAAGAGGGGCACAGGATCGCGGTCCGCGATCCGGTGCCCCTCTGTGGCGGTTGCGCCGGGATTCTGCTGGTGCGCTAGTGGCCCATGAGTCCGACCAGGCCGCCCGGCCCGCCGCCCGGCGGCGCGCTCGGGCTGCCGCTGGCGCTCTCGCTCGGGCTCTTGCTCGGCTTCGGCGACCGGGAAGGACCGCAGTTGCCGTTGCCGTTGCCCTGGCAGGTCGAGCTGCCGCTCGGCGACGGCGACTCGCCGGCGTCCGGCGACTTGGAGCCGGACGGCTCGGTCGACGCGCTCGACTCCGCGGACGCCGAGGACGAGGCCGAGGCGGGCGCCGACGGGCTGATCGGGGCGCCCGAGGAGTCGACCTGAGTGCCCCACGGCGCGGGGTTCGGGAAGTCCTTGATCGGCTTGTCCTTCATGACGATCTTCATGTACCGGGTGAAGATGTCGGTCGGGAAGTCACCACCGTGCACGGACTCGTGGCCCGCGGTGCCGTTCAGCGACAGCAACTTGGGGTTGCCGGGCTCCTCGCGCCACATGCCGACCGCGGTGGACAGCTCCGGGGTGTAGCCCACCCACCAGGCCGAGGTGCCGGCGTCGGTGGTACCGGTCTTGCCGGCCACCGGCCGTCCGAGCGCGTTGGTCTTGGTGCCGGTGCCGTTCTTCGCCACGTTCTCCAGCACGTCGGTGATGTTGTCGGCGACCGCCTGCTCCAACACCTTCTTCGGCTGCGGGTTCCTGGTGAGGTTCGGCATCTCCTTGCCGTCGCGCTCCACCTTCGACACCGAGTACGGGTCGATCTGCTGCCCGCGGGCCGCGAACACCGAGTAGGCCGAGGCCATCCGGATCGAGCTCGGGTGCGAGGTGCCCAGCGGGAAGGTGATGGTCGAGGACGGCTCCAGGCTGCCGGGCAGGATTCCCAGCTCGGTGACCATCTTCTCCACGGTCTTGCCGCCCACGTCCTGGCCGAGCTGCACGAACGGGACGTTGTACGAGTTCTGCATGGCCCGCTTCAGCGACACGTAACCGGGCTTCCCCGGGCCGTCGTTGCGCTGCTTGTAGGGCTTGCCGTCGTCGCCCGTCAGCGGCTTGCCGTCCTTGGAGTAGATCGGCGACATGTTGTCCGCGAGGTACAGCGAGTCCGGGTTGATCTGGGTCGGCTGGCCGTTCGCACCGCTCTTGGTCTGCACGCCGTACTGCATCGCGGCCGCCAGCACGAACGGCTTGAAGGTCGAGCCGACCGGGACCTTGGAGTCCGCGTTGTTGCTGTAGTGGCCGTTCTCGATGCCGTCGCCGCCGTACATCGCCACGATCGCACCGTTGCTGGGGTTCACCGAGGCAGCGCCGACCTGGACGAACTTGTCCGCCTCGCGCTTGTTGGTGTCCAGCGACTCCGACTTGACCTGGTCCACGGCCGTCTTCAGGGCATCCACCTTGTCCTTCTCGAAGGTGGTGTGGATCTGGAAGCCGCCGCGGTTCAGCTGGGCCTCATCGATGGTCTTGTCATTGGCCATCACGAACTGGTTGGCGGCCTCGACCAGGTAGTAGACCTCGCCCTGCATGCTGGCCGGGGCCTTCACCGCGATCGGCTCGGGGAACTTCTGCCCGCACTTGGCACGCTCCTCGGACGTGATCGCCTTGGTGGCCTCCATCCGGTTGAGGACGTACTCCCAGCGCTCCTGCATCCGGTCGCGGTTGCCCTGGTTCAGGGTCGGGTCGTACAGCGCCGCGCCCTTCAACAGGCCTGCCAGCATGGCGCCCTGACAGACGTCCACCTTGTTGGCGTCCACCCCGTAGTACGCCTGCGCGGCGGCCTGGATGCCGGTGGCGCCGCGGCCGTACCAGCTGGTGTTGAGGTACCCGGTGAGGATTCCGTCCTTATCATCCGCGATCTTCAGCGCGATGATGAATTCCTTCGCCTTGCGGCTGAGCGTCTGCTCCTGCGACAGGTAGACGTTCTTCACGTACTGCTGGGTGATGGTCGAGCCGCCCTGGGTCTCGCCGCCGCTCGCCATCTTGTAGACGGCGCGGGCGATGCCCTTGGGGTCGATGCCGCTGTCGGTGCGGAACGTCTCGTTCTCGGCCGCGATCGCCGCGTCCTGGGCCGGGCGGCTGATCTCCGAGAGCTCCACCCACTGCTTGTTGGTGTCGCCCTTGCGGGCCATCTCGCTGCCGTCGGCCCAGTAGTAGATGTTGTTCTGGAGCTTGATGGAGTCCTTGGCGTTCGGCACTGGAATGAAGGCGAACGCCGCGCCTATGGCTGCCACGCTGCCGCCGAAGAAGATCAGGAACAGGCTCAGCACCTGCTTCCAGGACGGCATCCACCGCTTGAAGCCGGACTTGCCGAAGCGCGGGTAGTCGATCAGCCGCTTCTTGCCCGGCTTGCCGTTGCGGCCGGCGTTCCGACCGTTCGGCGGACCGTCGGAACCGCCGCCCCCGCCGCCCTTGCGGGACTGCTTGCGCATCTCCGCCCGGGTCAACCTGGGCTGCTGGGCCGTCTCCCGCGGCGCACGGCGGCCACCGGCGGGGCCGGGCCCTCCCGGACCGGGGCGGCCGGGACCACCGGGGCCGGCCAACTGGTCGCGCGCGTAGTCGGGTGCACCCTCGACGGGGCTGCCGTAGGCATACGGGCGCCCGGCGGATGCCCGCCTGGGGGGCTGCTCTTCGCCCCCGGGGTTGGCCGACCTACGCCGGTGTTCGCTCATCTCTCAGCAAGCTCCTCGCTCAGGGTGCACAGGCGACAGAGTACGGCCCCCAGAAAGGTCTCCAATCGGGCATCGGACGCCAACCCGGACGAACCGACCGGGATTCATTACACGCCCGTTGCCCAAAGGCCTTGTGATCGCGGTTACGCGTGCCCCTCTTGCTCCTTCCGTGACCCAGGGTTACTGTTGCCGATATATCGAGCCGATACATCGGCGCGACACATCGGCTCGGCATACCCTGCGGGCCGGGCCCGCATCCGAAGAGCAGGACCCCGCTACGGAAGGAGGAAGGCGGCATGAGCCGACGCTCCGGCGTCCTCGAATTCGCCGTCCTCGGCCTGCTCCACGACGCGCCCATGCACGGGTACGAACTGCGCAAGCGGCTCAACGTCCTGCTGGGCTCGTTCCGGGCCTTCTCCTACGGAACGCTGTACCCGTGCCTGAAGAGCCTGGTCGCCCAGGGCTTCCTGGTCGAGGACAACCCGGACGTCGAGTACGTCCCGGCCACCGCGCTCAACGGCAAGCGGTCGAAGATCGTCTACCGGCTCTCCCCGGAGGGGAAGCAGCGCTTCGAGGAGCTGCTCGCCGAGTCCGGTCCGGACGCCTGGGAGGACGAGCACTTCGGTGTGCGCTTCGCCTTCTTCGGCCAGACCGACCGGGCCGTCCGGATGCGCGTGCTGGAAGGCCGCCGCAGCCGGCTGGAGGAGCGGCTGGAGCGGATGCGCAGCTCCATCGCCCGCACCCGCGAGCGGTTCGACGACTACACCCTCGAACTCCAGCGCCACGGCCTGGAATCCGTGGAACGCGAGGTCCGATGGCTCAACGAGCTGATCGAGACCGAGCGGGCCACCAGAAACGGACGCGGCCCCGCGTCCCCCCCAACTTCGGACGGCCGTGGTCCGGCCGCCGGGTCCTCGGACCCGCCCGGGCCACCGTACGACCGCCCGGGGCGCTCCTGACCGGAGCGCTGTAGCAGCACCGCGCCGGCCTTGCCGCCGCTCGCGGCGAGGCGTGGGCGCCCCGCGCGCCCGTCAGACAGTCAGAACAGATGTGGAACGAGTGCCGCCACACCACGGCGACCCTCATGAGATTCAGGGAGCAACCGGAATGGGTTCGGTTCGCGTAGCCATCGTCGGCGTGGGCAACTGCGCCGCCTCGCTGGTGCAGGGTGTCGAGTACTACAAGGACGCCGACCCGGCCGGTAAGGTCCCCGGCCTGATGCACGTCCAGTTCGGCGAGTACCACGTGAAGGACGTCGAGTTCGTCGCCGCCTTCGACGTGGACGCCAAGAAGGTCGGCTTCGACCTGGCCGACGCCATCGGCAACAGCGAGAACAACACCATCAAGATCTGCGACGTGCCGCCGACCGGCGTCACCGTCCAGCGTGGCCACACCCTCGACGGCCTGGGTAAGTACTACCGGGAGACCATCGAGGAGTCCGACGAGACCCCGGTCGACGTCGTCCAGATCCTCAAGGACCGCCAGGTCGACGTCCTCGTCTGCTACCTGCCGGTGGGCTCCGAGCACGCTGCCAAGTTCTACGCCCAGTGCGCCATCGACGCCAAGGTCGCCTTCGTGAACGCCCTCCCGGTGTTCATCGCCGGCACCAAGGAGTGGGCCGACAAGTTCACCGAGGCCGGTGTCCCGATCGTCGGCGACGACATCAAGTCCCAGGTCGGCGCGACCATCACGCACCGCGTGATGGCCAAGCTGTTCGAGGACCGCGGTGTCATCCTCGAGCGCACCATGCAGCTGAACGTCGGCGGCAACATGGACTTCAAGAACATGCTCGAGCGCGAGCGCCTGGAGTCCAAGAAGATCTCCAAGACCCAGGCCGTCACCTCGCAGATCCGCGACCGTGAGCTGGGCGCCAAGAACGTCCACATCGGCCCGTCCGACTACGTCGCGTGGCTCGACGACCGCAAGTGGGCGTACGTCCGCCTTGAGGGCCGTGCGTTCGGCGACGTTCCGCTGAACCTGGAGTACAAGCTCGAGGTCTGGGACTCCCCGAACTCGGCCGGTGTCATCATCGACGCCGTGCGCGCCGCGAAGATCGCCAAGGACCGCGGCATCGGCGGCCCGATCCTCTCCGCGTCCTCGTACTTCATGAAGTCCCCGCCGGTTCAGTACTTCGACGACGAGGCCAAGGAGAACGTCGAGAAGTTCATCCGCGGCGAGGTCGAGCGCTGAGCGCTGAGCTTTTGAGCTCTGAGCTCTGACGTTCGTCGGTCTCGACCCGAGGGCCGTCCCGCACACGCGGGGCGGCCCTCAGGCGTTCGCGGCGTCTCTCAGTTCCAGGCCTCGTTCCAGGTGACCGGCCCGACCACGCCGTCCACCGACAGGCCGTGGCGCTGCTGGAAGGCCCGGCAGATCTGTGCCGAGGCGGGGCCGTACCAGCCGTCGGCGGTGATCGCCCAGCCGCGCCAGGCCAGCCGCCGCTGCCACATCAGGACGTCGTCGCCGTGCAGCATCGGCGACTGCACCCGCAGGTAGCGGCCCGGCCAGGTGGGCGTTCCGGGCGCGGGGGTGGTCGACTGCCCGGACGTCCGCGCCGCCGGGATCCCCCCGAGCGCCGGGTCCGCCGAGACCGTGCCCTCCGGGTAGGCGGGCACGCCGTAGCCGTACGGGGAGCCGGGTCCGCGCCGGGCCCGGGACTTGCGGTAGACGCCGTCGCCCTCGGTGGAACCGGAGTCGTTGGTGTTGTGGGTCGGGATGAAGTCGTTGGTGACGAACAGCCGCGAGGGCGCGGAGACCGCGATGCACTGCACTTCTTCGTCGCGCACGTACTCGACCGCGACCACCTTGCGGGCCCAGGCCGCGTTCCGAGGGACGTACCGCTCGGCCTTGCGGCTCAGCCGGAACGGGTTGAAGTGCGGCATGTTGATGTTCTGGACCCGGTGGGCGTCCCTCGCAGGCGTCCGGTTCGGCTGCTGCGGAGCCGTGCAGTGGACGCCCGTCTTCAGGTTCACCGCCGCCCGGCCGCCGAGCGAGCGGACGAGTTCCTGCACGCCGCGGGCAAGCTGTTCGGAGACCGAGCTGAACTCGATCCGCCCGTCCGCGTCGACGTGACCGTCGGCGTCCATCAGGCCTTGCAGGAGGGCCAGCCGATCCTTGACGCCCGCCATCAGGTAGCCGGCGGGCAGGAACTTCCGTTCGGCCGTGGATCCCCAGAGGCCGAGCGCGCGGAGGTCCTGGATCAGCCGGTTGCCGCCACGCGCCCCGCTTCCGACGATGCGCCAGCAGCCGGGAACGGCATGGTCCTTCGCGATGTGCGCCACCAAGCGGTGGTCGGCGGGCAACGCGTCCTGCACGGCGGCAAGGATTTCGGGTTCGACGTTGGTGAACGTCAGGCCGCTGTTGCTCATCCCGCCGTCGCCGATCAGCAGCCCCAGCAGATAGGGGTCGATCGGCAGAGGCTCGGCGACCTGCTGGTACTCGACCGGTTCGAGGAGCGGGACGCGGACCCGCCGATCGGGGCGGGAGACCAGCTCGGCGAGTTCCAGGGTGGTGACCACCCGCGACTTGGTCCGGCCGTCGATCTCGACCTGCCAGAGGTGCTCGTTGCAGGCCTCGGCGCTGGAGCCGTCCTGGAGCGTGATCCGGTGGACCGGCCGGACGCCCTTGGGGTAGACGCCGGTGATGCGCGAAGGCCGGCCCTGCGGGTCGATGACCGGATCTCCGATCCTGAGCTCGCCCATCCTGCGGTAGCCGGTGGGAGTCAGGACTCCGGCGTGCAGCGGAAGGGCGTTTCCCTCCACCGTGTAGATGGTGTCGGCGTCGTAGGCGTAGACGACGCCGGTGTGATCGCCGCCGCCGGGGCCGAGGTAGAAGGGACCGCCGAGGACGGGGTACGGCGTCCAGCGGTTGCGGCCACGCCACCAGGCGACGGCGTCGAGGCAGGACGCCGTCATCGGCCAGATGCCGTCCATGCCGGTGCGGTGTGCGCCCCAGGCCTCGAAGGTGGCGCACCAGGGTTGGCCGTCGGACCATTCGAGGCCGGGGGTTTCCTCGCTGTAACGCTGGCGGTTGTTCCAGGTGCCGTCGCCGTCCCGACCCTCGTGGTAGCCGGTTTGACCGAGCAACAGGGCAGTGAACTCGTCTCGCATGGGAGCCTCCCGTCGTTCCGAGATGGTTCTTCCCCCTCAAGTGCCCAACGACATCGATTCGGTGAGGTCACCGGTAGTGCGGGGGTGCGCAGGGGGCGCGCGCCGCACGAAGTTGGCGAATGTTTCACGTGAAACGCCGTCGGCCTCGTGGCACCCTTGGCGGGTGATCACCGAACGGCCCCCGCGAGAGGCCACCCTGCGCGGTCTGCTGCACGGCGCCGGTTTCCGCCGCCTGCTGACGGTGCGCCTGCTCTCGCAGCTGTCGGACGGGGTGTTCCAGGCCTCGCTGGCCAGCTACGCGATCTTCTCCCCGGAGCACCAGTCCTCCCCCGCGGACATCGCGGTGGCGCTGGCGGTGGTGACCCTGCCGTTCTCGGTGGTCGGCCCGTTCTCCGGAGTGCTGCTGGACCGCTGGCGGCGCCGGCAGGTGCTGCTGATGGGCAATCTGGCCCGGTTCGGGCTCTGCCTGGCCGCAGTGACCCTGATCCTGGGCGGGGCGCCGCGCTGGTCGTTCTACACGGCTGCGCTGCTGATGATGGCGCTCAACCGGTTCATCCTGTCGGGGCTGTCCGCGTCGCTGCCCCGGGTGGTGGCCCCGGCCGACCTGGTCACGGCCAACGCCGTCTCGCCGACGCTGGGCACGGTCGCGGCGGCCGGCGGCGCCGGTCTCGGCTTCCTGGTGGGCATGGCGGTGCCGTCCGGCTCGGGCGCGGAGGCCGTGACGGTCCTGCTCTCCGCGCTGCTGTACCTGTCCGCGGCGCTGGCCGCGCAGTGGATCGGGCCGGACGAACTGGGCCCCGCGCACCGGGCCGCACTCCCCTCGCTGCGCGAGGCGTTGGCCACCGCCTGGCACGACCTGCGGGCCGGCCTGCGGCACCTGGTGCGGGACTGCCGTCCGGCCGCCCACGCGCTGGCCGCCGTCACCCTGGCGCGGTTCTGCTACGGCATGTTGACCGTCATGGTGCTGATGCTCTCCCGCTACACCTTCAACAGCGCCGAGGACACCGCGGGCGGCCTGGCCACCCTGGGCCTGGCGGTCGCGATGTCCGCGGCGGGCTTCGGGCTGGCCGCGGTGATCAGCCCGTGGTGCACCCGCCGGCTCGGCCTGGCCGGGTGGATGACGGTGTGTCTGGCGGGCGCGGCGGTGTTCGTCCCGGCGCTCGGACTGCCGTTCCGGGAAGGGCCCGCGATGATCGCCGCGCTGCTGCTGGGCGTGGTCACCCAGGGCACCAAGATCTGCGCCGACACGCTGGTGCAGGAGTCGGTCGAGGACGAGTTCCGCGGCCGGGTGTTCGCGATCTACGACGTCCTGGTGAACGTCGCCTTCGTCGGTGCCGCCGGAGCAGCGGCGCTGGTCCTGCCCCTGAACGGCCGTTCGGCGCCGGTCGTGCTGGCCCTGTCGGCGCTGTACGCGCTCGGCGCGCTGCTGTACTTCCGCGCGGCACGCCGTACCTGACGGGGCAATGGCCGCTAGGGTACGTGGGCGCACGGCACCGTCTTCGTCGCCATTGGGGGGAACACAATGAGCACGCCGCCACCGCCCGGCCCCTACGGCCAGCCCGGCCCGTACGGCCAGCAGCCTCCCCCGCCGTACGGCCAGCAGCCTCCCCCGCCGTACGGCCAGCAGCCTCCCCCGCCGTACGGCCAGCCCTCCGGCTACGGCCAACCCGCCCCGGCGTACGGCCAGCCCTCCGGCTACGCCCAGCCCGCCCCGGCATACGGCCAGCCCCCGGCCTACGGCGAGCAGCCGCCCGCGTACGGCCAGCCTCCCGCCCCCGGGCAGGAGACCCCGTACGGCCAGCAGCCCGCGTACGGCCAACCGCCTTCGGGGGACGGCCAGTTGCCCGCCTGGGGGCAGCAGCCGCCGCCCCCCAAGCCGCTCAGCCGGCGCTCCAAGATCCGCAGCGTGACCGTCGGCCTGGGGCTGATCGCCGTCGGCATCGGCGCCCTGCTGGGCTTCCGCGCGCTGACCGGCGGGAGCGACAAGGGCGCGAACGTCGGCGAATGCCTGACCGCCGACCACAAGACGGTGACCTGCAGCGCGGCGGACGCCCACTGGAAGGTCGTGGGGCGTCACACCGGCCTCATCAGCACGTACAACTGTGCCAATGAGCACCCGGGGACGACGGCCTACGACAGCCAGTACCGGTCCAAGAAGAAGACGGTCAAGTACCGGCTGTGCATCGGCCCGCTGAACGGCGTCCCCGCGCCCGCGCCCACGAAGCACTGAGCGGACGTCAGTCCTGCGGCTGCGCCGCCCACCACTCGCGCAGCGCGGCGACGGCCGCCTCGTGCTCCATCGGGCCGTGCTCCAGGCGCAGTTCGAGCATGTGCTTGTAGGCCCGGCCGACCGCCGGGCCGGGGCGCAGGCCCAGCAGCTGCATGATCTCGTTGCCGTCCAGCGCGGGCCGGATCGCGTCCAGTTCCTCCTGCGTCTGGAGGACGGCGATCCGCTCCTCCAGCGAGTCGTAGGTGCGGGCCAGCGCGGCGGCCTTGCGCTTGTTGCGGGTGGTGCAGTCGGAGCGGGTCAGCTTGTGCAGGCGGGTCAGCAGCGGTCCGGCGTCGGTGACGTAGCGGCGCACCGCGGAGTCGGTCCACTCGCCGCCGCCGTAGCCGTGGAAGCGCAGGTGCAGCTCGACCAGCTTGGACACCTCGGCGACCAGCTCGTTCGAGTACTTGAGCTCGCGCATCCGCTTGCGGGTCATCTTGGCGCCCACCATCTCGTGGTGGTGGAAGGAGACCCGGCCGTCGGACTCGAAGCGGCGGGTGCGCGGCTTGCCGATGTCGTGCAGCAGCGCGGCGAGCCGCAGCACCAGGTCGGGGCCCTCGGTCTCCAGCGCGATGGCCTGCTCCAGGACGGTCAGCGAGTGCTCGTAGACGTCCTTGTGGCGGTGGTGCTCGTCGCTCTCCAGGCGCAGCGCCGGGAGTTCGGGCAGCACGTGGTCGGCGAGGCCGGTCTCGACCAGCAGCCGCAGGCCCTTGACCGGGTGCTCGGCGAGCAGCAGCTTGTTGAGCTCGGCCTGGACGCGTTCGGCGGAGACGATGGTGATCCGCTCGGCCATCGCGGTCATCGCGGCGACCACCTCGGGCGCCGGCTCGAAGTCGAGCTGGGCGGCGAAGCGGGCGGCCCGCATCATCCGCAGCGGGTCGTCGGAGAAGGACTCCTCGGGGGTGGCGGGGGTGCGCAGCACCTGGGCCTCCAGGTCGTCCAGGCCGCGGTGCGGGTCGACGAAGCCGCGGCCGGGCAGGTCGACGGCCATCGCGTTGACGGTGAAGTCGCGCCGTACGAGGTCCTGCTCGATCGAGTCGCCGTAGCTGACCTCGGGCTTGCGGGAGCTGCGGTCGTAGGCCTCGCTGCGGTAGGTGGTGATCTCGATGAGGAACGAGCCCTCGGGAGTGTCCTTGCGCGCGCCGACGGTGCCGAAGGCGATGCCGACGTCCCAGACCGCGTCGGCCCAGCCCTTGACCAGCTTGAGGATCTGCTGCGGGCGGGCGTCGGTGGTGAAGTCGAGGTCGTTGCCGAGCCTGCCGAGCAGGGCGTCCCGGACCGAGCCGCCGACCAGCGAGAGCCGGTGGCCGGCGTCCTGGAAGCGGCCGGCGATCTCGTCGGCGACCGGGGAGACCCGCAGCAGCTCCTGCAGGCCGAGGGTCTGCGCCTCGGTCAGTCCGGGCAGGGCGACCCGGTCGGCGGAGCTGGAATGATTGGTGCTGGACGCATTGGCAGTGGACACGGCTCACAAGGGTACGTGCCCGCCCTGCCCCGCCGCTTTCCCGTTTCCGTTCGCCCCACCGCTCCTCAGCTTCCGGCCCGCAACACTGCGGGCCGCACAGCGTCGTTACCATGCCGGGTGAACGCTCCGTGTCGGAGGCCGCCGGGGTCGGGCGGGGCCGCGTCGGTGCGTGGGGCGATCGAGACGATCAGGAACGGCGAGGACGCGCGTGGACGAGCGGACCGGGCGGGGCGCGGCAGGGGCCGGGCGCCGCGGACGGTGGACGGGCCTGCTGGCCAGGAGCACCGCCGCCCTGCTGGCAGGTGGGCTGGTCGGGGCCTTCGCGGCCGCCCCTGCGGCGGCCGGGCCGGGCACTCTGGTGACTGCGGCGGGCGAGTACCCGGCGGCGGTGCAGATCGACACGGTGCAGGTCGGCACCGGCGCGCCGAGAATCGCGCACGAGAACGACACCGTGACGATCACCGGCAAGGTCACCAACTCCGGTTCGGAGAAGCTGAAGTCGCCGAAGGTCATGGTGCGGGTGCCGTCCGCGGGCAAGCCGATGCTGGCCACCCGCAGCGACATCGACCTGATGGGCTCCTGGAACACGCCGAGCACCAAGGACGGCACCGCGCTGGAGAGCCCCACCCAGGAGGTCGGCGACCTCGACCCGGGGCAGAGCAAGGACTTCACCCTGCCGGTGCCGGTGTCCGCACTGGGCGCCAAGGAGACCGGCAGCTACGAGCTCGCGGTGGACCTCTGGGGCAGCACCGCCAACGAGGCGGCGCACCCGCTGGGCATCGCCCGCACCTACCTGCCGTTCCAGGGCCGCACCAACGCCCAGCCCTCCAAGGTCTCGGTGGTCTGGCCACTGACCCACGCGCCGGTGCTGGTCGCGCAGACCATGCCGGACCAGGACCAGACGCCGGTGCTGCGCGACGACAGCCTGGTCGGCGAGCTGACCGGTGACGGCCGGCTGAACAAGCTGGTCGAGCTCGGCGCCACCATGCCGGGCCTGACCTGGGCGATCGACCCGGACCTGCTGGACACCGTGCTCGCGATGACCAAGCCGTACCGGGTGCAGAAGCCCGGCACCTCCGGCGAGTCCGCACGCGAGGACAACACCGTGCCCGGCACCGGCCGCGACGCGGCGACCGCCTGGCTGACGAACCTGCGGAAGGCGGTCGCGGCGCAGCCGGACTCCGAGGTGGTGTCACTGCCGTACGCCGACCCGGACCTCGCCTCGATCGCGCACAACGGCGCCCACCTGAACGGCATGGACGCCGCGCTGCGCAAGGCGATGACGGCCGGGCAGGTCACCACCGAGGCCCGCCTGCCGGTGGACGCCCGCTCGGACGTCGCCTGGCCGTACCGCGGTCTGCTGGACCAGCGGACCGCCTCGGTGGCCGGCGCGGCGGGCGGCCGGCTGGTGCTGGTCAACGGCGCGTCGATGCCGGAGTCCGACAAGCTGACGTACACGCCGAACGCGGCCCGTCCGATCGGCAACGGGCAGACCGCGGTGGTCTCCGACGCCGTGCTCGCCTCGCTGTTCCAGGGCGACCTGAGCAGCCCGCACGACCGCACCATGGCCCAGCAGCGGTTCCTGGCCGAGACCCTGGCGATCGCCCACCAGGAGCCGGAGCACCCGCGCGGCGTGCTGGTGCTGCCGTCCCGGTCGCTGACCGTCGGCACCGCGCAGGCGCTGCACGACTCGATGCAGGCGGCCACCGGCAACGGCGGCCCGGTCGCCCCGGTCTCGCTGCAGAAGGTCGCCGACCTGCCCGCCGACCCGAACGCCAACACCAACGTCCCGAACGACTACCCGGGCGACGCCACCGGCGCCGAGCTGTCCGCCGCGGAGATCAGCGCCACCATGGGCCTCCAGGACGGCGTGGACCAGCTGATGATGATCCTCACCCAGCCGGAGCGGGTGCGCGGGCCGTTCAGCGCGGCCATGGTGCGCTCGATGTCCACCAGCTGGCGCGACCAGCAGAAGGCCGGCGTCGCCTACCGGGCCGGGGTGCAGCACTACCTGGACAACCTGAAGTCGGCCGTCCGGGTGCCGAAGAAGAGCACCGTGACGCTGCCCGGCGACAACGCGACGCTGCTGATCAGCGTGAAGAACGACCTCACCCAGGCCGTCGGCAACCTGGAACTGCGGGTCACCTCGATCCAGCCGAACCGCCTCAACGTCGGCGAGAACCAGCCCGTGGTGCTGGACGCCACCACCGCCCGCACCTTCCGCTTCCCCGCCGAGGCGCAGGTCAACGGCCAGGTCCAGGTGACCGCGGAGCTGTGGACCACCGGCCCGAACCCGCAGCGCTACGGCGAACCGGTGGAGTTCACCGTCGACGTCACCTCGGTGGCCAGCGGCGTGACGTACGTGATCGCCGGCGGCACCGCGCTGATGATCCTCGCCGGCATCCGGTTCTACCTGCAGCGCAAGAAGCGCCGCGCGGCCGGCGAGATCGACGAGGACCCGGACCGTCCGCTGTCGGACGGCGACGGCGGCACCGACGGCAGCGACGACAGCGACGGCGACGGCCCGGACGGCGACGACCGGAACGGCGGCGAGGACGGCGGCAAGGACAACGGCAAGGACAACGGCAAGGGCGGCGACGACGGGAAGCCGGCCGACGCGGACCCCCCGTCCGACCGCGATGTCAGCGATCGGGTCGCCGGTGATGAGAAGGTGGATCACTAGCGCCTCACCCCCCGGGCGCACGTCCCCCCTCTGACGTGGATTGGTGGCATGAACGAGCGGAGCGAGCGAGCAACACAGGACCAGGGCGGAGGTAGGCCCCAGGACCGCGCCGCCGCCGCAGGCCCCGCCGCCGACTGGTACGTCGCCGACACCTACGCCCGTGACCCGTACGCCGCCGAGGCGTACGGGGGCACGGACCCGTACGGCGAGGTCGACCTGCCGGGCGCCGTCCCGGACGCCGCGGGCGCCCAGGACGCCCCGGACGGCACGGCGGCGGTGCCCGGCCAGTCCAGCCGCGACGCCGAGGACACCCTGCAGCTGACCGCGCCGGCCCCGCGCTGGGCGTCGATCGCCGCCGAGGTGGCCGCGGAGGCCGCCGAACCGGCCGGGTCGCGCCGGGACGCCGAGGCCGCCGAGTACGTCGGCGTGGAGACCCTGCTGGCGGCCCCGGAGCAGGCCCCGCCGGCCGCGCCGCCGGTGCCCCCCGCGCCGGCCGCCACACCCGCCCCGGAGGCTCCACAGGCCGCTCCGGAGGACGCCGGGGAGGACGCCGGGCCCGCCGAGGCCCCCGGCCCCGAGCCGGCCCCCGCCGCGGGCGAACGCCACCCGTACGTGCCGCCGATCGAGTTCGACCCGCCGCTGTCCGAGGAGGAGGCGGTGATGCGGGCCGACGCGGCCGTACTGGAGGCCAACGCCGCCGCCGCACCGATCACCCCGGCCGCCCCGACCGCCGAACCCGCCCAGGCCCCGGCCCCGGCCCCGGCCTCGGCCCCGTCCCCGGAGGGGCCGACCGGCGGTGGCGGCGCCGGCCGGGTCACCGGACTGCTCAACTCCAGCGCCATCATGGCGGCCGGCACCCTGGTCTCCCGCGGCACCGGCTTCCTGCGCACCATGGTGATCGCCGCCGCGATCGGCGTGGCCTCGATGGGCGACTCGTACAACGCCGCCAACACGCTGCCCACCCTGCTGTACATCCTGATCGGCGGCGGCGCGCTGAACGCGGTGTTCGTCCCGCAGCTGGTCCGCAGCATGAAGAACGACGAGGACGGCGGCACCGCCTACGCGAACCGGCTGCTCACCCTGGTGGTGACCGGCCTGGCTGGCGTGGTGTTCGTCGCGGTGCTGGCCGCGCCGGTGCTGGTGCAGCTGATCTCGCACGCGCTGATGCGCGACCAGCAGAGCGCCGAGACCACCGTCGCCCTGGCCCGGTACTGCCTGCCGACCATCTTCTTCATGGGCGTGCACGTGGTGATGGGCCAGATCCTCAACGCCCGCGGCCGGTTCGGCGCGATGATGTGGACGCCGGTCCTGAACAACCTCGTGGTGATCTTCACCTTCGCGATGTACATCGGCGTGTACGGCACCTTCCAGCACACCGGGGTCACCCCGCAGGGCATCTCCCCCGAGGGCGTCCGGCTGCTCGGCATCGGCACCATGCTGGGCCTGGCGGTGCAGGCGCTGTCGATGATCCCGTACCTGCGGTCGGCGGGCTTCTCGTTCCGGCCGCGCTTCGACTGGCGCGGCCACGGACTGGGCAAGGCCGCCCGGCTCGCCAAGTGGACCTTCCTGTTCGTGCTGGCCAACCAGGCGGGCTTCCTGGTCGTGACCCAGCTGGCCACCGCCTCCGGCAAGGCCGCCGAACACGACGGCCACCTCGGCGTCGGCCTGGCCGCGTACTCCAACGCCCTGCTGATCTGGCAGCTGCCGATGGCCGTCATCACCGTCTCGGTGATGAGCGCGGTACTCCCCCGGCTGTCCCGGGCGGCCGCCGACCAGGACGCCGGGGCGGTCCGCGACGACCTCTCCTACGGCCTGCGCACCTCGGCGGTGGCGATCGTTCCGGCGGCGTTCCTGTTCCTGTCGCTGGGCCCGGTGATCGGCTCCTCGATCTACGGCCTGGGCAACGGCGGCGCGGCCGCGCACGGCACCACCGCGGTCGGCTTCATGCTCTCCGCCTTCGCCCTCGGCCTGATCCCGTACTCGGTGCAGTACGTGCTGCTGCGCGGCTTCTACGCGTACGAGGACACCCGCACGCCGTTCTCCAACACCGTCTGGGTGGCCCTCACCCAGGCCGGCGCCGCGGTGCTGTGCTGGCTGGTGCTGCCCGCGCAGTGGGCGGTGACCGGCATGGCGCTGGGCTACGGCCTGTCCTACGCGGTGGGCGTGGCCGTCGCACTGCCGAAGCTGAAGGCGCGGATCGGCGGCCTGGACACCGCCCGGATCACCAAGACCTACGTCCGGCTGGCGATCGCCTCGCTGCCGGCCGCCGTGGTCGGCCTGGTGATCGAGGTGTTCGCGCTGCAGGCGCTGGACGGCTGGGGCTGGCTCGGCAACGTCCTGACGCTGGCGGCGGCGGCCGTCGTCCAGCTCGCGGTGTTCCTGCTGCTGGCCCGCCGGATGCGCATAGAAGAACTCAACGCGCTCACCGGAATGGTCCGACGGCGGCTCGGCCGCTGACCGGAGCGCCGGTCACGGGTTGACGACACGTCAACCGGAGTGCCGACGATCCGTCGGTGACTCAGTCCCCCTACGGTGGGCCGGAGTCGGGGCGAACCCCCGAATCCGGCCCATTCGTCTGCCGTTCGCCCGGAAGTGGGTAAGGGGGCAACCCCTCGGCACTCTCAGCGGTCGTACCAGGGTGCCGGGAGTGGGCACAATTGACCTTGCAGCACGGCCGACCACTCCGGCAGCGGCTCGTCGACCGTCCCGGCCCGTACCGGGACGACACAAGGGGAGGCAGGACCACGGTGGCTGACGGCACCAAGGCGATCGTCGACACGTCCGAGACGGACGGGGCGGCGACCGAGGCCGCGCCCGGAACCTCGCAGCGCGACACCGGACCCGACCGCGGCCCCGCCGCGAAGGGCGCCGCCGACGGCGCGGTGAAGAGCACCGCGAACGGCTCCCCGAAGAGCGCGCCCAAGGGCGCCTCGAAGACCGGGACGAAGGACACCCCGGCCACCCCGCCGCGGCCCTCCGCCGCCACGCCCGCGAGCGAGGAACCGCGACCGCCCGCCGACGCCACCGCCCCGCTCTCCGCACAGGAGATCGACGCCGAACTGTCCGCCCAGGGCAACCGCCCCGAACGCCCCTCCCGCAGTCGCGGCGTGCGCCGCCCGCTGCCCCCGGTCGAACCCTCCGAGCCCGCCCCGGCCACCAGCACCGAGACCCTGGACGCCGACACCGCCACACTGCCCGCCGTGCTGCCCGCCCCGCAGCGGCACAGCGGCGACAAGATCGGCGCCCGCTACCGGCTGGAGGAGTGCATCTCCGAGTCGGACACCTTCACCAGCTGGCGCGCCGTCGACGAGAAGCTCCGCCGCGCCGTCGGCGTCCACCTGCTCTCGGCCGGCCACCGCCGCGCCAAGTCGGTGCTCACCGCCTCCCGCAGCGCCGCCCTGCTCGGCGACCCCCGCTTCGTCCAGGTGCTGGACGCGGTGCAGGAGGGCGAACTGGTCTACGTGGTCCGCGAATGGCTGCCCGGCGCCCGCGACCTCGCCGAACTGCTGGCCGACGGCCCGCTGGAGCCGTACGACGCCTACCAGATGGTCCGCCAGGTCACCGACGCCATCGCCGCCGCCCACCAGCGCGGCCAGGCCCACCTGCGGCTCACCCCCAAGTGCGTGCTGCGCACCGACGGCGGCCAGTACCGGATCAACGGCATCGCGGTGGACGCCGCCCTGCGCGGCCTGCCGACCGAGGACGCCGAACTGACCGACGTCCGTGCGATCGGCGCTCTGCTGTACGCCTCGCTCACCCACCGCTGGCCGTACCCGGAGGACCGCTACGACCTCCAGGGGCTCCCCAAGGACCTCGGCTGCGTCCCGCCGGACCAGGTCCGGGCCGGCGTCCACAAGGGCCTGGCGGAGCTCGCGGCCCGGATCCTGTGCGAGCACAAGGAACCGATCACCACCCCCGCCGAACTGGCCGCGGCGATCGCCGAACTGCCGAAGATCCGCCCGCCGGAGCAGCCCGCCCCGCCCGCGCTGCGCGCCCTGCCCACCTCCCGGCCGCCGCGCTACTCCGCCGCCGCGCCCACCCAGACGATCCCCGTCGCCGAGCCCGCGCCCGCCCCGGCCGCCCCCCGGCCCGCCCCGCGCCGACGCCGCCGCGGCCTGCGCCGGGCGCTCAAGTGGACCGCCTCGCTGGTGGCGCTGTCCGCCGTCACCGTCGGCTCCTGGCAAGCGGTGGATCACTACAACAAGCAGGGCGGGACACCCTCCAACCACAGCGCGCCCGCCCCCGACCCGACCGGCAAGGCCCCCGTCACCACCGGCGAGAAGCTCGCCATCACCTCGATCTCCCCGTTCAACGCGTTCGGCGAGACCAAGGACGAGCACCCCGGCGAGATCCCCTACGCCACCGACGGCAACCCGACGACCGCCTGGACCACCCAGCGCTACAACGACCAGTTCGGCACCTACCGGCCCGGCACCGGCCTGCTGATCGACCTCGGCTCGGCCCGCCCCGTCAGCTCGGTGGACGTCCAGTTCATCGGCGACACCAAGGTCGAGCTGAAGGCCGCCCCGGCCGGCGCCACCACCGCGCCCACCACCGACGAGAGCGGCTACCGGACCCTCACCACGATCGCCACCGGCTCCGGCAGCAAGGTCACCCTGAAGCCCACCGCACCGGTCAACACCCGGTACCTGCTGGTCTGGCTCACCGCCGTGCCCAGCACCGACGAGGGCTACCGCGGCAAGATCGCCGAGATCCAGGTCAACGGCTGAACCACGGAGAGGCCGCGCCTCTTGATCCGCCCCGACTCTTGATCCGCCCCGGCGGATCCCCAACGATGGTGACCCACGGCCGCCGGAGCGACGGCCGGACCGCAAGGAGGGGGCGGATGGCCGAGGAGCCCACCGACGCCGAACTGCTCGCCCGGCACACGGCGGGCGACCCGGACGCCTTCGGGCTGCTGGTGCACCGCCACCGCGACCGCCTCTGGGCGGTCGCGGTGCGCACCCTCGGCGACCGCGAGGAGGCCGCCGACGCGCTCCAGGACGCCCTGGTCTCCGCGTTCCGCGCCGCGGCCGGCTTCCAGGGCCGCTCGGCGGTCACCACCTGGCTGCACCGGATCGTGGTCAACGCCTGCCTGGACCGCGCCCGCCGCGGCGCCGTCCGCCGGGCCGACTCGCTCGACCAGCACCCCGGCGGCCCGGCCGACACCGCGCTCGGCACCAGCGAGGGCGCGGAGAGCCACGCGGTGCGCGCCGAGACCCGCCGCGAGGTGGCCGACGCCCTGGCCGCGCTGCCCGCCGACCAGCGGGCCGCCCTGGTGCTGGTCGACATGCAGGGCTACCCGGTCGCCGAGGCCGCCGAGGTGCTCGGCGTCCCGGTCGGCACCGTGAAGAGCCGCTGCGCCCGCGGCCGGGCCCGCCTGCTGCCACTGCTGCGCCACCTCGGCCCGGGCGATGTTCCACGTGGAACATCCGGCCCGCGGGAGGCCGGCTCACCGGATTCCGCCACCGGTGTTCCACGTGGAACACCGCCCGCGCCCCGGTCCGGGAACCCGCACCGGCCCTCCCCCGTCCCACCCACGGATCCCGCCACCGCGCTGGAAGGAGATGCGACCCCGCGATGACGCCGCACCCGCCTTCCGAGCACCCCGAGCTGGACGCCCTGGCCGATCTCGCCGAGGACCTGCTGCCGTCCGAGCAGGCCGAGCCGCTCCACCGCCACCTGGCCGCCTGCCCGTCCTGCGCCGAGGACTACGCCGCGCTGTGCGGCCTCCCGGAGCTGCTGGCGGACGTCCCCGCCCCGCCGATGCCGCAGGAGGTCGCCGACCGGCTGACCGCCGCACTGGCCGCCGAATCCGCCGCCCGCGCCCAGACCCGCGCCGAGGACCCGCCGAAGCCCGCCGCGGCCCCGTCCCGCCCGTCCGGCCCGACCGCCCCGCCGCGCACCGACGCTCCGGCCGGCGCCCCGCGCGCCGCCACCGGCCCGGGACGCCCCGCCCGCCCCCGCCGTCGCCGCCGCACCGCGGGCCTGCTGCTCGGCACCGCCGCCGTGGCCCTCGCCGCCACCCTGGGCGGGCTGCTGATCGCCCGGAACCAGCCCACCGGCGTCTCCACGACTGCCACCGGCAACGGCCCCGTCGACGCGGCCGCCGGCGGCAGCTCGCACCCCCACCCGAACGCCGCCGGCGGGCAGCTGCCGGAGTTCACCGCCGACCGACTCCCGGCCCAGATCCGCGAACTACTGGCCGCCAAGCCCGCCGCCGGACTCTCCCCCGCCGACCCGGGCAGCGACACCCCGGCCTGCGTGCTGGCCGCCGCCGGACACCCGGCCGACCCACCGCTGACCACCGGGCAGGGGACCTACCGGGGCCGCCCGGTGCTGGCCCTGGTGTTCCGCCCCCCGGGCGGCAGCGGACCGCTCGACGTCTACCTCGCCACCCCGGACTGCCCCGGATCGACGATCCTGCTGCACAGCACCGTCCCGGCCCCCTGATTCCTCACCGTTCCCAGCCACCCACGCCCGGACCGCGGGTGGCTGGTGCGGTCGGGCCTGGGAATGCGGGAGACTGGTAAGCCGTTGTCCGGGGCGGTGGAACATCCGCCCTCCTCCGCGCAAGCGGGACGCCATGCCAACCAGGAGATGCAGTGAGCGACGACGTCCGTAACGTGATCATCATCGGTTCCGGCCCGTCCGGGTACACCGCTGCGCTGTACACCGCGCGCGCCTCCCTGAAGCCGCTGGTCTTCGAGGGCGCGGTCACCGCCGGTGGCGCGCTGATGAACACCACCGAGGTGGAGAACTTCCCCGGCTTCCGCGACGGCATCATGGGCCCGGAGCTGATGGACAACATGCGCGCCCAGGCCGAGCGCTTCGGCGCCGAGCTGGTCCCGGACGACATCGTCTCCGTCGACCTCACGGGCGACATCAAGACCGTCACCGACTCCGAGGGCACCGTGCACCGCGCCCGCGCCGTGATCGTCACCACCGGCTCCCAGCACCGCAAGCTCGGCCTGCCGAACGAGGACAAGCTCTCCGGCCGCGGCGTCTCCTGGTGCGCGACCTGCGACGGCTTCTTCTTCCGCGACCAGGACATCGCGGTCGTCGGCGGCGGCGACACCGCGCTGGAGGAGGCCACCTTCCTCTCCCGCTTCGCCCGCAGCGTCACGATCGTCCACCGCCGCAACACCCTGCGCGCCTCCAAGGCCATGCAGGAGCGCGCCTTCGCCGACCCGAAGATCCGCTTCGAGTGGGACAGCGCCGTCGAGGAGATCCACGGCGACCCGAAGCTCAGCGGCGTCACCCTGCGCGACACCAACACCGGCGACCTGCGCGAGCTCCCGGTCACCGGCCTGTTCATCGCCATCGGCCACGACCCGCGCACCGACCTCTTCAAGGGCCAGCTCGACCTGGACGCCGAGGGCTACCTCAAGGTCGACGCCCCCTCCACCCGCACCAACGTCCCCGGCGTCTTCGCCGCGGGCGACGTGGTCGACCACACCTACCGCCAGGCGATCACCGCCGCCGGCACCGGCTGCTCCGCCGCGCTGGACGCCGAGCGCTACCTCGCCGCGCTGACCGACGCCGAGGCCGAGACCGCCGCCGTCGCGGTCTGACCTGCCGGGGGCCGAGCAGCCCTCCGGCCGGGGGCGGCCACCGTTCCGGCACCGAAACAGAACCGCCCCCGCCGTTGTTACACCTCTCGCACCTCACCTCCGACCCCAAGGAGTTCCCGTGGCCGGCGCCACCAAGGAAGTAACCGACGCGACGTTCGACGCCGAGGTTCTCAAGAGCGACAAGCCCGTCCTGGTCGACTTCTGGGCCACCTGGTGCGGCCCGTGCCGCCAGGTCGCCCCGGTCCTGGAGGACATCGCGGCCGAGCACGGCGACAAGCTCTCCGTCGTCAAGCTCGACGTGGACGCCAACCAGGAGACCGCCGCGGCGTACAACGTGATCTCCATCCCGACCCTGAACGTCTACAAGGGCGGTGAGCTGGTGAAGACCATCACCGGCGCCCGCCCGAAGGCCGCGCTGCTCCGCGAGCTGGCCGAGTACCTGTAGTCCGTTCCGGACGCCGTCACCGAGGCGGCCCGCCCGGGGAGTCCCCTCCCCCGACGGGCCGCCTCGGTGTTTCCGCAGCCCCGTCTCCACAGCCCCGTCTCCACAGCCCCGTCTCCACAGCCCCGTCTCCACAGCCCCGTCTCCACAGCCTCCTGATTCTTCGTCAGGACGCCCCGGGAGCCCGGCGGCCCGCTCCGCACCGAAGGGCCCGGAGCGGAGAACGCCTCCCTCAGAACGGCCGCAGCACCGGTTCCTTGCGCCGCCCGCCGAGCAGCCGCTCCAACGCACCCTCCATGTCGCCCCGCCAGGACAGCGTGGAACGCGCCTCCAACCGCAGCCGCGGGTACCGGTGGTGCGGCCGGACGGTCTTGAAGCCGACCGCCAGCAGATGGTCGGCGGGCAGCATACAGCTGGGGACCTCGCTGCCCTGCGCACCGAACGCCTCGATCGCACGGAAGCCGCGCCGGATCAGGTCCTTGGCCACCGTCTGCACCAACACCCGGCCCAGGCCCTGCCCCTGAAACTCCGGCAGCAGCCGGGAGACCATCAGCTGCACCGCGTCCGGGGAGATCGGGCTGGTCGGGAACGACTGGCCGCGCGGCACGTACGCGGGCGGAGCGTAGAGCACGAAACCGGCCGGACGGCCGTCCACGTAGACGACTCTGCCGCAGGACCCCCAGTCCAGCAGCACCGCGGAGATCCAGCCCTCCTTCTCCAACTCGCCCTTGCCGGCGTCCTGCGCGGCCCGCCCACTGACCGGGTCGAGCTCCCAGAACACGCAGGAACGGCAGGTGTTCGGCAGATCGGAGAGGTTGTCCAGCGTCAGCGGAACGACCCTTCGCCCCACGCCCGTACCTCCTCCTCCACGCGGAAACGGCCCAGGAGTCCAGTCTGCGCCGCCCAACGAAACGGGTGCACGTTTCACGTGAAACATGCACCCGTTGTTCGCCGTTCGGGGTCGCCGACGTCAGGACAGCCGCAGCCCCTGCTCGCCCGGCGCGAGGCTGTCCAGGATCCGGTTCAGGTCCTCGGCCGAGGCGAACTCCAGCACCACCTTGCCCTTGCCGATCCGCCCGTCGCGCTGCGCGGCCTCGACCTTGACCCGGGTCTCGAAGCGGTCCGAGAGCCGGTCCGAGAGCTCGGTGAAGGCCGGCGAGTCCATCCGGCCCGCCCGCGGGGCGGCCTTCTTCGGCTTCGGCGTGCCACCGGCCATCAGCCCGGCGATCTCCTCGGTGGCCCGCACCGTCAGTAGCTCGGCCACCACCCGCTCGGCCAGCAGCTCCTGACCCGCCGCGTCCGGCACCATCAGGATCGCCTTCGCACAGCCGGCGCTGACCGTCCCGGCCGCGACCTTCAGCTGCACCGAGACCGGCAGCTTCATCAGCCGCAGCGTGTTGGACACGTGCGAACGGGACTTGCCGACCCGGGCGGCCAACTGGTCGTGCGTGCAGGCGAAGTCGCGCAGCAGCTGGTCGTACGCGGCGCCCTCCTCCAGCGCGTTCAGCTCGGCCCGGTGCAGGTTCTCCAGCAGCGCGTCCAGCAGCAGCTTGTCGTCCTCGGTGGCCCGGACGATCGCCGGGATCACGTCGAGACCGGCCTCCCGGGAGGCCCGCCAGCGGCGCTCACCCATGATCAGCTCGTAGCGCTCCGGCCCGGTCTGACGGACCACCACGGGCTGCAGCAGGCCGACTTCCTTGATGGAGCTGACCAGTTCGGCGAGCTTGGTCTCGTCGAACACCTCGCGCGGCTGGCGCGGGTTGGGGCTGATCGAGTCCAGCGGCAGCTCGGCGAACCGGGCACCCTCCACCGGGGACAGCGCCGCCTCCAGCACGCTGCGGCGCTTGTCGCCGGCCAGCTCCCGCAGACTCTCCGCGGCGGCCTTGGCGGCCACCGTGCCGCGATCGGTGGGAACCACCGGGGCCGGCGGGTCCGCCGGTGCGGCCGTTCCCCCGGCCGCCGGCTGGGCCGCCGGGATCAGCGCCCCCAGACCCCTGCCCAGCCCCCTGCGCGTACCACTCACCGATTGCCCTCCATCGAACTGTGCTGTGCCGTCGGCGCGGACGGCTCCGCGCCGCTGCGCGGCGGAACGACCGCCGCGCCTGCCCGGTGACGACCGCCCTCGGCCTTGACGACCGCCCGCAGCGCCAGCTCGCGGCCGGCCTCCAGGTAGGAGAGCGCGCCGCTGGAACCGGGGTCGTAGGTGAGCACGGTCTGCCCGTAGCTCGGGGCCTCGGAGATGCGCACCGATCGCGGGATGGCGGTGGGCAGCACCTCGTGCGCGAAATGCGTCCGCACCTCCTCGGCGACCTGCGCGGCCAGCCTGGTCCGGGCGTCGTACATGGTCAGCAGGATGGTCGACACGTGCAGCGCCGGGTTCAGGTGCGCCCGCACCAGCTCCACGTTCTTCAGCAGCTGGCCCAGGCCCTCCAGCGCGTAGTACTCGCACTGGATCGGGATCAGCACCTCCTGACCGGCCACCATGGCGTTGACGGTCAGCAGCCCGAGCGAGGGCGGACAGTCGATCAGCACGTAGTCGAGCGGCTGCTCGTAGGCGGCGATGGCCCGCTGCAGTCGGCTCTCCCGGGCCACCAGCGAGACCAGTTCGATCTCCGCGCCGGCCAGGTCGATGGTCGCCGGGCAGCAGAACAGCCCCTCGACGTCCACCACCGGCTGCACCACGTCGGCCAGCGGCTTGCCCTCCACCAGCACGTCGTAGATCGACGGCACCTCGGCGTGGTGGTCGATGCCCAGGGCGGTCGAGGCGTTGCCCTGCGGGTCGAGGTCGATGACCAGCACCCGCAGGCCGTGCATGGCGAGCGAAGCGGCCAGGTTGACGGTGGTGGTGGTCTTGCCCACCCCGCCCTTCTGATTGGCCACCACCATGACCCGGGTGACGGCGGGTCGGGGAAGCCCCTCCCCGGCGTACCCGGTGACCGGGACGGTGGCGTGCGCGGCACGTGCGACGGGGGTTTCATCCACCTGATCGACGATCTCCGACTCCTGCATGGGGGTCAGTGTTTCACGTGAAACCGGAGCCGCGACAGTCACTGCCCGGTCCCGTTCACGGGTCCGCTGCAGCTCCTGATCAAGGACGCCGGTCAACAGGAAGCGACGTTTCACGTGAAACACGATGCCCGGAATGTCCGGGTCCACCGGGCCGACACTCCGGGGCGCCGACAAGCGAACGGGGCGGGTGACCCGATCGCCACCCGCCCCGCCGACACATCCTCAGAACTCAGCGCCGCCCGCGGCCGCCACCACCACGACGGCCCCCGCCCTCGGCGCCCTTGCCGCCGCGACCGGCCCGGGCCGCCTTGGCCCGCCGGGTCGCCGCCCTGACGCCGCCCGGGCTCTCGCCGGCCTCCACCCGGACCACCCGGGTCTGGGTCTCCAGCACGCCCTCACCGACGCCGATCACCGACCACTTCACCGCGCCCAGCCGGGTCAGCGCCGCCCGCGAGTCGGTCAGCTCCTGCTCCGCGGTGTCGCCCTTCAGCGCCAGCATCTGGCCGTAGGGCCGCAGCAGCGGCATGCCCCAGCCGGCCAGCCGGTCCAGCGGCGCCACCGCGCGGGCGGTCACCACGTCCACGGCCAGCTTCCCGACCGTCTCCTCGGCCCGGCCGCGCAGCACGGTGACGTTGTCCAGACCGAGCTCGCGGACCACCTCCTCCAGGAAGGTGGTGCGCCGCAGCAGCGGCTCCAGCAGCGTCACCGAGACGTCCGGCCGGGCCAGCGCCACCGGGATGCCGGGCAGACCGGCACCGGAGCCGACGTCGCACAGCGAGACCCCGGCGGGCAGCAGCTCGGCCAGCACCGCGCAGTTGAGCACGTGCCGGTCCCACAGCCGGGGCACCTCACGCGGACCGATCAGTCCGCGCTGCACTCCGGCGGTCGCCAGCAGTTCGGTGTAGCGCACGGCCTGCGGCAGCCGATCACCGAAGACCCGTCCCGCCGCCTCCGGGGCTTCGGCCGGCCCCTCCAGCGGCGCCTCGGGCACCGTGCCGTCCCTGTCCATCTCTGCCTCTCCGCTCACCGTCGAATCCACCCACCCGTCCCACACTGTTCCACGTGAAACATCAGTCCACCGCAAAGGCAACGACCCCGCCCGCGAGAGGCGGGCGGGGTCGGACGCCGTTCCGACGGCACCACCGGCATCAGGCCGGCAGTACGACCACACAGCGCTGGGGCTCCTCGCCCTCCGACTCGCTGCGGAGACCCGCGGCGGCCACCGCGTCGTGCACCACCTTGCGCTCGAACGGGGTCATCGGCCGCAGCTTGACCTGCTCGCCGGTGCTCCTGACCCGCTCGGACGCCTCGGCGCCCAGCTCCGCGAGCTCGGCCCGCTTGCGGGCCCGGAAGCCCGCGACGTCCAGCATCAGTCGGCTGCGCTCACCGGTCTCCCGGTGCACGGCCAGCCGGGTCAGCTCCTGGAGCGCCTCCAGCACCTCGCCGTCCTGGCCCACCAGCCGCTGCAGCGTCCGGTCGTCGCCCTCGCCGACGATGGAGACCAGTGCCCGGTCCCCCTCGACATCCATGTCGATGTCGCCGTCCAGGTCCGCGATGTCCAGCAGACCCTCCAGGTAGTCGGCGGCGATGTCACCCTCGCGCTCCAGACGCGCAAGGGCGCTCTCACCGGCCGGCGCGGTGTCGACGGCGGAAGTGGTGCCATCCGTCACAGGTGGACTCCTTCAGAAATGGGGCCCTCGGATCGGGGGCCGAGAACGAGGGGTCGGGACTACTTCTTCTTCGGCCGCTGGCCCTGGCCGCCGCGCCGCGGCTGCTGGCGCTGGCCCTGGCCCTGTCGGTCCGCCGGCTTCGCCCCGTCCGGCTTCGCATCGGACTTCCCGGCCTCGGCCGGTTCGGCGTCCGCCTCGTCCGCCGGGCCCGACTCGTCCGCGCCGTGCGCCTGGTGCGCCGCCGTGGCCTGCCGCTGGGCCTTGCTCTGCTTGCGCGGCTGCTGCCGGCGCACCTGCACGCTCTCCTCGGCCACCGCCTTGGCCTCGGCCTCCGCGCTGTTCTTGGAGCCGGTCAGCGAGGCCAGCACGCCGACCTTCTTGATCGAGCCGTCCGGGTTGATCCGGCCCTGCTTCTTCAGCCGCGCCTGACGCTCGTTCCAGGCCTGGCTGCCGGGCGTCGGGTTGTTGCGGATGACGATCAGCTGCTGGCCCATCGACCAGACGTTGGTGGTGAGCCAGTAGACCAGCACACCGACCGGGAAGTTGATGCCCATGCCCGCGAAGATGATGGGGAAGACGTACATCATCATCTTCTGCTGCTGCATGAACGGCGTCTTGACCGTGAGGTCCACGTTCTTGGTCATCAGCTGGCGCTGCGTGATGAACTGCGACAGCGACATCAGCACGATCATGACCGCGACGACGATCTGCACCTGCAGGCTGTCCGCGCCGACGAACTTCGCCGACAGCGGGGCGCCCAGGATGTGCGCCTGCTTGGCGCTCTCCAGCAGGCTCTGGTCGATGACGCCGATCGGCTTGTCGTTGGCGACCGAGGCCAGCACACCGTAGAGAGCGGTGAAGAACGGCGCCTGAACGATGATCGGAAGGCACGAGGAGAACGGGTTGGTACCCGCGTCCTTGTACAGCTTCATCATCTCTTCGGACTGGCGCTGCTTGTCGTTCTTGTAGCGCTCCTGGATGGCCTTCATCTTCGGCTGGATCGCCTGCATGGCCCGGGTCGCCTTGATCTGCTTCACGAAGAGCGGGATCAGGCAGATCCGGATGACGACCACCATCATCACGATGGACAGGCCCCAGGCCCAGCCTCCGTCAGGATCGAAGACGTGGCTGAACAGCGAGTGGAACTGGACGATGATCCAGGACACCGCGTAGTAGAGGGGACTCAGAAAACCGAAGGTCACCGGTCAGACTCCTTGGACGTCGGGCTTCGCCACCGGCTCCGGCTCGGCGGTCCCGCTCGTGGGGCTCAGCAGATTGCGCAGCCGGCGATGCCACACCGGGTGCTTTCGCGGAGGAACATGGTCGACCCCACCGGGAGACCAGGGATTGCAGCGCAGGATGCGCCAGACGGTCAGCCCGCCTCCCTTGATCGCCCCATGGACGCGCACCGCCTCGTACCCGTAGCGGGAGCACGAGGGGTAGTAACGGCACACCGGGCCGAGCAGCGGACTGATCGTCCACTGGTAGAGCCTGATCAGGCCCATCAGCAGGTACTTCATCGCCCTGTTCCCGTCGGGGCACTGCCGGCCGGTTCCGACCTGAGCAGGCGACGCAACGCCGCGTCCAGGTCGTGTCCGAGTTCTGCGTACGAGGCCGTCGCCGCAGCAGGCAGCGCCCGTACCACTATCAGGCTACCTGCGGGCAACCGGGACAGGCGCTCGTGGACCAGGTGGCGCAGCCGACGCTTCACCACGTTGCGCACCACAGCAGGCCCCACGGCCTTGCTCACGACGAAACCCGCACGCGCCGAAGGAAGCCCCTCGGCGACGTGCGGGCGGGAGTCGCTGTTCCGGTCGGCGCCCTCGTCGGATCCAGTCTCTCTGTGGAGGTGGACCACCAGAAGGGGCCGACCGGCGCGGCGACCGCGTTTCACCGCGGTCGCGAAGTCCTGGCGCCGCCGCAGCCGATTCTCGGTGGGCAGCACTGCAGACCCTTTTCGCGGATCAGGCGGACAGGGCGCTGCGGCCCTTGGCGCGGCGCGTCGCCAGGATGGCGCGACCGGCACGGGTACGCATGCGCAGCCGGAAGCCGTGGGTCTTGGCGCGACGACGGTTGTTCGGCTGGAAGGTGCGCTTGCTCACTCGGGGGCTCCTGGGGTGAATCGTAGGATGACGGGGGGTCGCTTGGCCGTCACCGTGCGTCCGCGCGATCTCCCCTTGCACTTGGGAAATCCCGTCCCGGGACCCAGATCTGCTGGACCGGGACCACCACGGCGCCCGTGCTGCGCGCGTCATGGAAGCGGGCGGACCCGCGGACATGCGGCAGCGGCCATCGACAACTCGACCTGGTTACGGTACGTGGCATCGGGTCCGAGGGTCAAACCCGGTGGATGTCGGCCCGTTGCCCACAGCCTGTGGACAACGACTTGAATCAGCTCTGCGCGCTGACTACCGTTGCAGGACTTGTCTCTTTTGTTCTGTGCCGGCGGCCGCCTCCGTGCCGCAGCGCCCCAACCTCTCCCGCCCTTGACTGACTGCCCCTGCTCGGGGAACGAGAAAGCGTGTACCAGTGGCTGATGTCAACAGCGATCTCGTCCTGATGTGGTCGAGGGTCGTCGAGCGACTGGTCAGCGACAGCGATGTCGTGGAGAAGGACAAGCAGTGGATCCGCCGCACCCAGCCGATGTGGATGATGCACGACACGGCCCTGCTCGCGGCGCCCAACGAGTTCGCCAAGCACGTGCTGGAGGGCCGGCTGCTGCCGCAGCTGACCGAGGCCATCTCGCAGGAGTTCGGCCGCCAGGTGCGGATCGCCGTGATGGTGGACGCCAACGCCGCCCCGCCCGCCGAGCCGGAGCCCGAGCCGGAAGCCGGTGGCGCCGAGCAGTGGCCGCACCCGCGGGGTGAGCAGGGTTACCCGTCCGAACAGGGCTACCCGTCCGAACAGGGCTACCCCGCTGATCAGGGCTACCCCGCCGAGCAGCAGGGCTACCAGTCCGGCCCCGCCCACCAGCCGCAGCCGGGTGCCTGGCCGGGCCGTCCCGTCGACGACTACCAGCGCCCCGCGTACCAGTCGGGCTACCCGCCGGCCGAGCCCTACGGCTCGGTGCCGCAGGACCCGTACCGGGAGCAGCCGGACGCGAACGGCGGCAGCTGGGAGCCCCAGGCGCCCGAGCGCCGTCCGGAGCCGGCCCCGCGGCGGACCAGCCGTCCGGGCCCGGACTCCGCCCAGGGCGACCTGTTCGGCGGCGCGCTGGGCTCCCCGGACGAGGACCGGCCACGGCACGGCGGCTCCCGGCGGGGCGCCCACCGACCGACCGACCGACCGGCCCCGCCCGAGCGGCGACCCGCCCCCGGCGTCCCCGCCCCGCCCGGCGCTCCCCCGGCCGGCGGCTCGCGCAAGGACGAGCCGAACGCCCGGCTGAACCCCAAGTACCTGTTCGACACCTTCGTGATCGGCGCCAGCAACCGCTTCGCGCACGCCGCGGCGGTGGCCGTCGCCGAGGCCCCGGCCAAGGCGTACAACCCGCTGTTCATCTACGGCGAGTCCGGCCTCGGCAAGACCCACCTGCTGCACGCCATCGGGCACTACTCGCGCAGCCTGTTCCCGGGCACCCGGGTGCGGTACGTGAGTTCGGAGGAATTCACCAACGAGTTCATCAACTCGATCCGGGACGGCAAGGCGGACGCGTTCCGCAAGCGCTACCGGGACATCGACATCCTGCTGGTCGACGACATCCAGTTCCTGGCCAGCAAGGAGTCGACGCAGGAGGAGTTCTTCCACACCTTCAACACCCTGCACAACGCCAACAAGCAGATCGTGCTCTCCTCGGACCGGCCGCCCAAGC
This sequence comes from Kitasatospora sp. NPDC059795, assembly GCF_042732175.1. Lineage (NCBI taxonomy): Bacteria > Bacillati > Actinomycetota > Actinomycetes > Kitasatosporales > Streptomycetaceae > Kitasatospora > Kitasatospora sp. NPDC059795. The sequence continues at coordinate 65,712 of NZ_JBHWID010000009.1, read as the reverse complement.
AGCTGATCACGCTGGAGGACCGGCTGCGCAACCGGTTCGAGTGGGGCCTGATCACCGACGTCACCCCGCCGGAGCTGGAGACCCGGATCGCGATCCTGCGCAAGAAGGCGATCCAGGAGCAACTCAACGCTCCCGCCGACGTGTTGGAGTTCATCGCGTCCCGAATCACTCGCAACATCCGGGAGTTGGAGGGCGCGCTGATCCGGGTCACCGCGTTCGCCAACCTGAACCGGGCGCCGGTCGACCTGGAGCTGGCCGCGGTCGTCCTGAAGGACCTGATCCCGGGCGGGGACGAGGACGCCGGGCCGGAGATCACCGCGCAGGTGATCATGCAGCAGACGGCCGCCTACTTCGGCCTGGGCGTGGAGGACCTCTGCGGATCCTCGCGCAGCCGGGTCCTGGTGACGGCCCGTCAGATCGCGATGTACCTGTGCCGGGAGCTGACCGACCTGTCGCTGCCGAAGATCGGTGCGCAGTTCGGCGGCCGGGACCACACCACGGTGATGCACGCGGACCGGAAGATCCGCTCGCTGATGGCCGAGCGGCGGTCCATCTACAACCAGGTCACCGAGCTCACCAACCGCATCAAGAGCTAGCCGCCGAACGGCAGTTGACGCATCGAGGAGGGGAGTCCGGCCGAGCAGGCCGGGCTCCCCTCCGGCGTGCCCGCCCAAGGCCTGCCCAAGGCTGCCCAGGACCCGCCAGGAGCTTCGCCGCGGGCTTCGCGGAGCCCGTCCGAGGAATCCGGGCGGCCGGCGGGTGTGTGGAAGGACCGTCGGCGGGGCAGGAATCGTCCGAACGGCCGGGGCGGCCGATCCGCCGCCCGCCCGAACATGTGCTCAGCAATTCGAACCGTTCGGGTGCGTACTGGAGTTGTCCACAGGAACGGGTGATTTTCCCCGTCCACAGGCTCCACCGGCCGAAAGTTATCCCGAGGTTCCTCCACAAGGGGATCGCAGCTACGCTCTTCGGCGCAGGTCAGACCCCTGTGGACTTGTGCACAACAGTTATCCACAGCCTGTGGAGAACTGAGCAGCCGTCAGGATGGCCTCAGAGCTGTCCACAGCTCGTCCACAGGACGCGGGCAGTTGTCCCCAGGTTTTCCACAACGGCGTCCACAGTTCGACAACATCAACTCCCTTGTCAGGCCTGGGTGTGAAAGGCGTCACGTGAGGTTGATCGACGCCCGTGGATAACCCGGACGATTTCTGTGGATGAACCTGGGGACAACCTGTGGATACCGAGGGTGCCCTGTGGATTACGCTCCGCTGTCCACAGCGGGCCCTGCTTGTCCACAGCGGCCGTCCACAGTCACTGTGGACAAAAAACCGGCTCTGACCTGCGGAAACGGGGTTATCCACGGTATCCACAGGCCCTACTACTACTGCTACACATAGAGACCAGGTGACTTGATCAACAGTGGGGGTGGCCCGAATCTGTGGACAACCGGGCCCCGACATCTGTTCGGCCTGCTTCCGCCCATCTGCCCCGACTGTCGGCCGAGTACGTCAGACTGTCCTTCGGCACCTGGAAGCCGAGCGGAGCGAATCCGGTCGGCGGGGAGCCGGAAGACGATCAACAGCGCCGGTCGGACGTACGAGCCGACGGCGCGGCGACAGCAGCCAGGAGGCGGTTACCGGTGAAGTTCCGGGTGGAGCGTGATGTCCTCGCGGAGGCGGTGGCCTGGGCCGCCCGCAGCCTCCCCGCGCGGCCGCCGGTGCCGGTGCTGGCCGGCCTGCTGCTGACGGCACAGGAAGGCACGCTGGCGCTCTCCGGGTTCGACTACGAGGTGTCGGCCCGGGTCGAGCTGGAGGCGGACGTCGAGGAGGCCGGCACCGTCCTGGTCTCCGGCCGCCTGCTCAACGACATCTCGCGCAACCTGCCGAACCGCCCGGTGGAGATCTCCACCGACGGCATGCGGGTCAGCGTGGTCTGCGGCAGCTCGCGGTTCACCCTGCCGACCCTGCCGGTCGACGAGTACCCGTCGCTGCCGCAGATGCCGACCGCCACCGGCACCGTCCCGGGCGACGTGTTCGCCTCGGCGGTCAGCCAGGCCGCGGTCGCCGCCGGCCGCGACGACACCCTGCCGGTGCTGACCGGCGTCCGGGTCGAGATCAACGGCAGCGGGATCACCCTGGCCGCCACCGACCGGTACCGGTTCGCCGTCCGCGAGCTGCTGTGGAAGCCCGAGCAGGACGACATCAACGCCGTCGCGCTCGTCCCGGCCAAGACCCTGCAGGACATCGCCAAGTCCCTGGGCAGCGGCGACCACGTGTCGATCGCGCTGTCCACCGGCGGTGCCGGCGAGGGCCTGATCGGCTTCGAGGGCGCCGGCCGGCGGACCACCACCCGCCTGCTGGAGGGCGAGTTCCCGAAGTTCCGGTCGATCTTCCCGACCGAGTTCTCGGCGGTTGCCGCGGTGCAGACCCAGCCGTTCCTGGAGGCGCTCAAGCGCGTCTCGCTGGTGGCCGAGCGCAACACCCCGGTCCGGCTGAACTTCGAGCAGGGCGTGCTCACCCTGGAGGCCGGCTCGGGCGACGACGCCCAGGCCTCCGAGCGGGTCGACGCGGACCTCGAGGGCGACGACATCTCGATCGCGTTCAACCCCGGCTACCTGGAGGAGGGGCTCAAGGCGATCGACGCCGCGTACGCGCAGCTGAGCTTCACCACCCCGACCAAGCCGGCCCTGCTCACCGGCAAGGCCGCGGTCGACGCGGAGCCGGACGAGGCCTACCAGTACCTGATCATGCCGGTCCGGCTGTCCGGCTGACCCGAAGTCACCTCCACAGGGGCGCGAGAGGCACCGGCCTCCGCGCCCCTGTGGCTGCCCGGAGCGGCCTGATCGTCGGCGTAGGCTCGGGGAAGAGCGCGGCAACGGCGCCGCCGTCAGGCACGACACCACAGTGAAGGACTTGTCATGGAGCTCGGCCTCATCGGTCTCGGCAAGATGGGCGGCAACATGCGCGAGCGCATCCGCCGCGCCGGCCACACCGTCATCGGCTACGACCGCAACCCCGACCTCGCCGACGTCGACAGCGTGGAGCAGCTGATCGCCAAGCTCGAGGGCCCCCGCGTGGTGTGGGTGATGGTCCCGGCCGGCGGCCCCACCCAGGAGACCGTCGAGCACCTGGCCGAGCTGCTCTCCCCCGGCGACGTGGTGGTGGACGGCGGCAACTCGCGCTGGACCGACGACATCCAGCACGCCGAGCTGCTGGCCGCCAAGGGCATCGGCTTCGTCGACTGCGGCGTCTCCGGTGGCGTCTGGGGCCTGGAGAACGGCTACGCGCTGATGTACGGCGGCGACGCCGCGCACGTCGCGAAGGTCCAGCCGATCTTCGACGCGCTCAAGCCCGAGGGCGAGTTCGGCTCGGTGCACGCCGGCAAGGTCGGTGCCGGCCACTTCGCGAAGATGGTCCACAACGGCATCGAGTACGCGATGATGCAGGCCTTCGCCGAGGGCTGGGAGCTGCTGGAGGCGGCCCCCGAGGTCACCGACGTGCGCGAGGTCTTCCGCAGCTGGCAGGAGGGCACCGTCATCCGTTCCTGGCTGCTCGACCTGGCGGTCCGGGCGCTGGACGACGACGAGCACCTGGCCAGGCTCAAGGGCTGGGCCGCCGACTCCGGCGAGGGCCGCTGGACGGTCGAGGCCGCGATCGACCACGCGGTGCCGCTGCCCGCCATCACCGCCTCGCTGTTCGCCCGCTTCGCCTCCCGCCAGGAGGACTCGCCGCAGATGAAGATGATCGCCGCGCTGCGCAACCAGTTCGGCGGCCACGCGGTCGAGTCCAAGTAAGTACCCACGGCCAGAAGGCGAGCGCAGTCCACCGTCATGCACGTCGCGCACCTGTCGCTCGCCGACTTCCGTTCCTACGCCCGGGTCGAGGTTCCGCTCGACCCGGGCGTCACCGCGTTCGTGGGGCCCAACGGGCAGGGCAAGACCAACCTGGTCGAGGCGATCGGCTACCTCGCCACGCTGGGCAGCCACCGGGTCGCCACCGACGCCCCGCTGGTGCGCCTGGGCGCCGAACGTGCGGTGGTCCGGGCCAGTGTGGTCGGCCAGGGCGGCCGGACCACCCTGGTGGAGCTGGAGATCACCCCCGGCAAGGCCAACCGGGCCCGGCTGAACCGCTCCGACAACGTCCGCCCGCGCGACGTGCTGGGCGTGCTGCGCACCGTGCTGTTCGCCCCCGAGGACCTCACGCTCGTCAAGGGCGACCCGGGCGAGCGCCGACGCTTCCTGGACGAGCTGCTGACCGCCCGCGCGCCCCGGCTGGCCGGGGTCCGCTCCGACTACGAGCGGGTGCTGAAGCAGCGCAACGCCCTGCTGAAGACCGCCGCGACGGCCCGGCGGCACGGCGGCGGCAAGGCCGCCGACCTGGCCACCCTGGAGGTCTGGGACGGCCACCTGGCCCGCACTGGCGCCGAGCTGACCGCCTTCCGGATCCAGCTGGTGGCCGCCCTCCAGCCGCTGGTCGCCGAGGCCTACCGCCAGCTCGCCCCCGATGCCGGGGAGACCGTGCTGGAGTACCGCCACTCCTTCGAGGGCGAGCTGCCGAGCAGCCGCGAACAGGCCGAGCACCAGCTGCTGGACGCCTTGCAGGCGGCCCGGCCGCAGGAGGTCGCGCGCGGCCTGACCCTGGTCGGCCCGCACCGCGACGAACTGCTGCTGCGACTCGGCCCGCTGCCCGCCAAGGGCTACGCCAGCCACGGCGAGTCCTGGTCGTACGCGCTGGCCCTGCGCCTCGCCTCCTACGAACTGCTGCGTTCCGAGGGCGGCGAACCGGTGCTGATCCTGGACGACGTCTTCGCCGAACTGGACGCCCGCCGCCGGGACCGGCTGGCCGAGCTGGTGGCCGGCGGCGAACAGGTCCTGGTCACGGCCGCGGTCGCCGAGGACGTCCCGAAGGCCCTCACCGGCGCGCGCTACGCGGTCTCCGACGGCGCCGTGGCCCGGCTCACGCCGTGAACCCCGCCGAGCCCGTACCCTGGACCGCTCGTCGAGTCGGTTGTCCACAGCCTGGGGATGGAGCGTGATGTCGGAGGGCTCGGAGCTTTCGGGTGTGGACCTGGCCCGGGTGGCGCTGCGCGCCGCCAAGGAGCAGGCCCGCCAGCGCGGAGAGCAGGTGCGCGAGCGCCGGGAGGCCAAGCGCACCGGCCTGCGCAGCGGGGCCCGCGCGGACGGCCGCGACCCGGTGCCGCTGGGCGCCGCACTGAACCGGCTGATCACCGAACGCGGCTGGGAGGCCCCGGCCGCGGTGGGCGGTGTGATGGGCCGCTGGTCGCAGATCGTCGGGCCGGACATCGCTGCGCACTGTGAACCCAAGTCGTACGCGGAAGCCGAGGCGGTGCTCACCGTGCAGTGCGACTCCACCGCGTGGGCCACTCAACTCCGGCTGCTGGCGCGCCAGTTGGTGGCCCGACTGAATCACGAGCTGGGGCACGGCACGGTCCGCGTGATCAAGGTGCTGGGCCCGGACGCCCCGGTGCGCGGTTACGGGCGGTTGCGGGCGCCCGGCAGCAAGGGACCCGGGGACACCTGGGGCTGAGCCCGGTGGAGCGGACCGGGGCCCTCCGGAATCGCTGACGGCCCGTCCAGGCGCTCTGAGCCCCCCTGCCAAGTATCGGGACTCGTCCCGAGGGGATTCAGGGCGGCACATCTGCCCTCAGGGGCTGCCAAACGCCCCTCTCTGTCGCTCGTACCGGTAGACTGAACCGCAAACACCGTTGCGTAGAGCAACAGAGTCGAAACGCCGTGGTCGCACACCTGCCCGGGAAGCGGGAAGGGGCGCGGCCCCGCTGTGCCAGAGAGGGCGCTTCGTGGCCGATTCCGGCAACCCCAGCCAGACCCCAGACCCGTCCGACAACAAGGCGTACGACGCCAGCGCGATCCAGGTGCTGGAGGGACTCGACGCCGTCCGCAAGCGCCCCGGCATGTACATCGGCTCGACCGGCGAGCGCGGCCTGCACCACCTGGTCTACGAGATCGTCGACAACTCGGTCGACGAGGCGCTGGCCGGCCACGCCGACACCATCGACGTGACGATCCTGGCCGACGGCGGCGTGCGGGTGGTGGACAACGGCCGAGGCATCCCGGTCGGCATCATGCCCGGCCAGGACAGGCCGGCCGTCGAGGTCGTGCTGACCGTCCTGCACGCGGGCGGCAAGTTCGGCGGCGGCGGCTACGCGGTCTCCGGCGGTCTGCACGGCGTCGGCATCTCCGTGGTGAACGCGCTCTCCAACCGCCTCGCGGTGGACATCCTCACCGACGGCGCCCGCTGGACGCAGGAGTACAAGGCCGGCGCCCCGACCGCCCCGCTGGCCAAGCACGAGGCCACCGAGGAGACCGGCACCACCGTCACCTTCTGGGCCGACCCGGAGATCTTCGAGACCACCGTCTACTCGTTCGAGACGCTCTCCCGGCGCTTCCAGGAGATGGCCTTCCTCAACAAGGGCCTGACCATCTCGCTGACCGACGAGCGCGCCGAGCACGCCGACGAGGAGGGCAAGCCGCTCTCCGTCACGTACAGGTACGACGGCGGCATCGCCGACTTCGTCGCCCACCTCAACTCCCGCAAGGGCGAGGTGATCCACCCCTCGGTGATCGACTTCGAGGCGGAGGACAAGGACCGGCGGATCTCCGCCGAGATCGCGATGCAGTGGAACTCGTCCTACACCGAGGGCGTGTACTCGTTCGCGAACACCATCCACACCCACGGCGGCGGCACCCACGAGGAGGGCTTCCGGGCCGCGCTGACCGGTCTGATGAACCGGTACGCGCGCGACAAGAAGCTGCTCCGCGAAAAGGACGACAACCTCTCCGGCGAGGACATCCGCGAGGGCCTGACCGCGATCATCTCGGTCAAGCTCGGCGAGCCGCAGTTCGAGGGCCAGACCAAGGACAAGCTCGGCAACACCGAGGCCAAGACCTTCGTGCAGAAGGTGGTCAACGAGCACCTGGCCGACTGGCTGGACCGCAACCCCAACGAGGCCGCGGACATCGTCCGCAAGTCCATCCAGGCCGCCAGCGCCCGGGTCGCCGCCCGCAAGGCCCGCGACCTGACCCGCCGCAAGGGCCTGCTGGAGTCCGCCTCGCTGCCCGGCAAGCTCTCGGACTGCCAGTCCAAGGACCCGGCCGAGTGCGAGATCTTCATCGTCGAGGGTGACTCCGCCGGCGGCTCCGCCAAGCAGGGCCGCGACCCGCGCACCCAGGCCATCCTCCCGATCCGCGGCAAGATCCTGAACGTCGAGAAGGCCCGGATCGACAAGGTGCTGCAGAACACCGAGGTCCAGGCGCTGATCTCGGCCTTCGGCTGCGGCATCCAGGAGGACTACGACGCCGAGAAGCTCCGCTATCACAAGATCGTGCTGATGGCCGACGCCGACGTCGACGGACAGCACATCCGCACCCTGCTGCTGACCCTGCTGTTCCGCTTCATGCGCCCGCTGGTCGAGGCCGGGTACGTCTACCTGGCGATGCCCCCGCTGTACAAGATCAAGTGGGGCCGGGACGAGTTCGAGTACGCCTACTCCGACCGCGAGCGCGACGCGCTGATCGCGGCCGGCGTCGAGGCCGGCCGCCGACTCCCCAAGGACGACGCCATCCAGCGCTTCAAGGGCCTCGGCGAGATGAACGCCGAGGAACTCCGCGTCACCACCATGGACGCCGCGCACCGCCTGCTGCTCCAGGTCACCCTGGAGGACGCCGCCCGTGCCGACGACCTGTTCTCCGTGCTGATGGGCGAGGACGTCGAAGCCCGCCGCTCCTTCATCCAGCGCAACGCGAAGGACGTCCGCTTCCTGGACGTCTGACGTCCGCCAAGGATCGTTGAAAGGAAACTGACCACCAGTGGTCGACGACAACCGTCCGGACGGCGGCGAGCAGCCCGAGGACAGCACCACCCCCACCCAGAGCGGCAACCGGGTCGAGCTCATCGAGCTCGAGACCGAGATGCAGCGCTCCTACCTCGACTACGCGATGAGCGTCATCGTGTCGCGCGCCCTGCCCGAGGTCCGCGACGGCCTCAAGCCGGTGCACCGACGCGTGCTCTACGCGATGTACGACGGCGGCTACCGGCCCGAGAAGGGCTACTACAAGTGCGCCCGCGTGGTCGGCGACGTGATGGGTAACTACCACCCGCACGGCGACACCTCGATCTACGACACCCTGGTCCGCCTCGCCCAGACCTGGTCGATGCGGATGCCGCTGGTCGACGGCAACGGCAACTTCGGCTCCCCGGGCAACGACCCGGCCGCGGCGATGCGCTACACCGAGTGCAAGATGATGCCGCTCGCCATGGAGATGATGCGCGACATCGACGAGGACACCGTCGACTTCGCCGCCAACTACGACGGCCGCCAGCAGGAACCCACCGTCCTGCCCGCGCGCATCCCCAACCTGCTGATCAACGGCGCCACCGGCATCGCGGTCGGCATGGCCACCAACATCCCGCCGCACAACCTGCGCGAGGTCGCCTCCGGCGCGCTCTGGGCGCTGGAGCACCCCGAGGCCTCCAACGAGGAGCTGCTGGAAGCCCTGATCGAGCGGATCAAGGCCCCCGACTTCCCGACTGGCGCGCTGATCGTCGGCCGCCGCGGCATCGAGGACGCCTACCGCACCGGCCGCGGCTCGATCACCATGCGCGCTGTGGTCGAGGTCGAGGAGATCCAGGGCCGCCAGTGCCTGGTCATCACCGAGCTGCCCTACCAGGTCAACCCGGACAACCTCGCCCTGAAGATCGCCGACCTGGTCAAGGACGGCCGGATCGCCGGCATCGCCGACGTCCGCGACGAGTCCTCCTCGCGCACCGGCCAGCGCCTGGTCATCGTGCTCAAGCGCGACGCGGTCGCCAAGGTCGTGCTCAACAACCTGTACAAGCACACCGACCTGCAGACCAACTTCGGCGCCAACATGCTGGCCCTGGTCGACGGCGTGCCGCGCACCCTCTCGCTGGACGCCTTCATCCGGCACTGGGTCGCCCACCAGATCGAGGTCATCGTCCGCCGGACCACCTTCCGGCTGCGCAAGGCCGAGGAGCGCGCCCACATCCTGCGCGCGCTGCTCAAGGCCCTCGACCAGATCGACGCGGTGATCGCGCTGATCCGCGCCTCGGAGAGCGCCGACGCCGCCCGCACCGGCCTGATGCAACTGCTGGAGATCGACGAACTCCAGGCCAACGCCATCCTCGAGATGCAGCTGCGCCGCCTGGCCGCCCTGGAGAGCGCCCGCATCCTCAGCGAGCACGACGAGCTCCAGACCAAGATCAACGAGTACAACGCGATCCTCGCCTCGCCCTCCCGGCAGCGCGAGATCGTCTCCGAGGAGCTCACCGCCATCGTCGAGAAGTACGGCGACGAGCGGCGCTCCACCCTGATCCCCTCCGACGGCGACCTCTCCATCGAGGACCTCATCGCCGAGGAGGACATCGTCGTCACCATCACCCGCGGCGGCTACGTGAAGCGCACCCGCTCCGACCTCTACCGCTCGCAGAAGCGCGGCGGCAAGGGCGTGCGCGGCGCGCAGCTGAAGCAGGACGACATCGTCGACCACTTCTTCGTGACCACCACGCACAACTGGATCCTGTTCTTCACCAACAAGGGCAGGGTCTACCGCGCCAAGGGCTACGAGCTGCCCGACGCCGGGCGCGACGCCCGCGGCCAGCACGTCGCCAACCTGCTGGCCTTCCAGCCGGAGGAGCACATCACCCAGGTGATGGCGGTCCGCACCTACGAGGACAAGCCCTACCTGGTGCTCGCCACCCGCGGCGGCCTGGTCAAGAAGTCCCCGCTCAAGGACTACGACTCCCCGCGCTCCGGCGGCCTGATCGCGATCAACCTCCGCCAGGACGAGGAGGGCCGGGACGACGAGCTGATCGGCGCCGAGCTGGTCTCCGCCGACGACGACCTGCTGCTGATCTCCAGGAAGGCCCAGTCGATCCGCTTCAAGGCCACCGACGAGGCCCTCCGCCCGATGAGCCGCGCCACCTCCGGCGTCAAGGGCATGTCGTTCCGCGAGGACGACGAACTGCTGTCGATGAACGTGGTCCGGCCGGGGACGTACGTCTTCACCGCCACCGACGGCGGTTACGCCAAGCGGACGTCGGTCGACGAGTACCGTGTCCAGGGACGCGGCGGATTCGGTATCAAGGCTGCGAAGATCGTCGAGGGCCGGGGCTCGCTGGTCGGCGCCCTGGTGGTCGAGGAGACCGACGAGATCATGGCCATCACGCTCTCCGGAGGAGTGATCCGGACCAGGGTTTCCGAGGTTCGTGAAACCGGACGTGACACCATGGGCGTCCAACTGATCAACCTCGGAAAGCGCGACGCGGTGGTGGGCATGGCCCGCAACGCGGAAGCCGACGAGGAGGAGGGCGCGGACCTCGACGCCGAGGCGACCGAGACCGCGACCGCCACCGAGCACGAGGCGGACGGCACGCCCGACCAGGGCTGACGCACGACCGCGACCGTGGTGCCCGTTCCGCTTCCGGCGGGGCGGGCACCGCGGGTTGACCGCAGGCCAACCGGGCAGGCGGAGCGAGCACAACACGGACCAGGCGGTTCGATCGGCCTGGCGGACGGTTCGGGAGGACCACGGTGAGCGGAGCCACGGGTGCTGGAGGTGCCACGGGCGGGCTGTCGGGCGGACCGGGCGGGACACCGTACGGTGCGCCGCAGCGCCCCGAGAACCCTGCCACGTCCACCTCGGTGATGCCCCAGGCCGGCCAGGGCGCCGCCGCCCAGCCGGGCTACGGCGGCCAGACCCCGCCCGCCCCCGGCAACGCGCCCGCCGGCGGCTTCTCCCAGCCCACCACGTACGCCAAGGGCCAGCCCACCCCGGCCCGCGGCACCCTCACCGGCGGCCCGGGGCCCCAGGGCGGCGCTCCCGGCGCCCCCGGCGGTCAGGGCGGCGGCCAGGCCCGTCGCCCCGGCGGCCCCGCGCAGAGCGCCGCCGGCGGCACCGGCCGGGTCCGCCGGGCCCGGCTGCGGATCATCAAGGCCGACCCCTGGTCGGTCATGAAGGTCAGCTTCCTGCTCTCGCTGGCCGTCGGCGTGATCGTCATCGTGGCCTCCGCGGTGCTCTGGATGACCCTGGACGGCCTCGGCGTCTTCGACTCGCTGACCAGCACCCTCAAGGACGTCACCGGCACCGACAGCTCCGGCGCGTTCAACCTGATGGACTACATCGGGTTCGGCAAGGTCATGATGTTCACCACCCTGATCGCGGTGGTCGACGTGGTCCTGATGACGGCGCTCTCCACTCTCGCCGCGTTCATCTACAACACCGCGGCCGGCTTCACCGGCGGCATCGAACTCACTCTGGCCGAAGAGGACTGACCCCGCGTCAGTTCGGCGGAATTCCCCGGGCCCCGAAGGCTGTTGAAGCCTTCGGGGCCCGTTCGTCGTCTCCGGCGGCAATCGGGTGACCGGGCGGCGCGCCGGGATCCGCGGCACCGCTCCCGCATGGACAAATGGAATACGCGAACGAGCACGGGGCCGGCCGGCCGCGACAGCGGACACCGGGCGGCCCGGACGGGTACGGCCGGTCGGGAGGTCCGTGATGGCGGAGAACGCACAGCAACTGGTCCGAGCGCTCGAAGGCCTGATCGGCCGTCGGCTCCCCCTGCGGGTCCGCACCTGGGACGGCTCCCAGGCCGGCCCGCCCGGCGCGCCCACCGTCGTCCTGCGCAACCGGCGGGCCCTGCGCCGACTGGTCTGGTCCCCCGGCGAACTCGGCCTGGCCCGCGCCTACGTCTCCGGCGACCTCGAACTCGACCCCGGCACCGACCTCTACGAGGTGCTGGACGCCGTCGCCGCCTTCGCCGAGGACCCGGACGTCCGCGCCCTCCAGCTCGGCCCGCGCCGACTCCTCGGCGCCCACGGCCGCCGACTGCTCGGTACCGCCCTGCGCCTGGGCGCCCTCGGCCCCGCGCCCACGCCCCCGCCCGAGGAGGTCCGGGGCCGCCGCGGCAGCGCACACAGCCGCCGCCGCGACCGCGCCGCGATCAGCCACCACTACGACGTCGGCAATGACTTCTACGGCCTCGTCCTCGGTCCCACCATGGTCTACTCGTGCGCCTACTGGACGCCCGCCGCGAAGAGCCTGGAGGACGCCCAGGAGGCCAAGCTCGACCTGATCTGCCGCAAGCTCGGCCTGCGCCCCGGCATGAGGCTGCTGGACGTCGGCTGCGGCTGGGGCTCCCTGGTCCTGCACGCGGCCCGCCACTACGGCGTCCGGGCGGTCGGCGTCTCCATCTCCACCGAACAGGTCGCGCTGGCCCGCGAGCGGGTCGCCGAGGCCGGTCTGACCGACCGGATCGAGATCCGGCTGCAGGACTACCGGGAGATCCCCGACGGCCCCTTCGACGCCGTCTCCAGCGTCGGTATGGCCGAGCACGTCGGCTCGGCCCAGTACCTGGTCTACGCCCGCCACCTGTACGACCTGCTCGCCCCCGGCGGCCGCCTGCTCAACCACCAGATCGCCCGCCGCCCGCTGGAGCCCGGCGAGAAGTACCGGCTCTCCCCCTTCATCGACCGCTACGTCTTCCCCGACGGCGAGCTCTCCCCCGTCGGCACCACCGTCACCCGACTGGAGGAGGCCGGCTTCGAGGTGCGCGACGTCGAGGCCCTCCGCGAGCACTACGGGCTCACCCTCCGTGAGTGGGTCGCCAACCTGGAGGCCCACTGGCCCGACGCCGTCTCGCTGGCCGGTCGCGGCCGGGCCCGGGTCTGGCGGCTCTACATGGCCGCCTGCGCCCTCGCCTTCGAGCAGAACCGCATCGGCATCAACCAGGTCCTCGCCGTCCGCCCCACCCCCGCGGGCGCCTCCCGGCTCCCCGCGACCCGCGCCCAGTGGCTCGCCGAACCCCCTGAGCAGCACCGTCCGACGGACGCCGCGGATACGGATTTGGGAGATCGGCCATCGGTCCGCTAATCTTTCAGTGCGGCAAGGGCCTATAGCTCAGACGGTTAGAGCGCTTCCCTGATAAGGAAGAGGCCACAGGTTCAAGTCCTGTTAGGCCCACCGGCGCGAAGGCCCCGATCACCTGGTGATCGGGGCCTTCGACATTTTCCCCGTAACCTCCGGCCGCGACGGCTCGTTGAGCCTGGTGCGCAGAGGCGAAACACAGGGTGAGTTGACTCGAAACTGATGTGAAGTCGGGGACAGCCGGGCGACAGACCCGGTCATTGGGTGACGTGGGACACAGCGCGACCTCTGCTCCGGCCGGCGGATGACCGGCCCCGCCCGCCCCGGGCACCCGGGCGGTTTCCCCCGTCACGTCTTCTTTCACCCTGTGAGGCATTCCCATGTCCATGGAAGCCGCCCTGCTCGAATCCAGGACGCTCCGAAGCGGCCTGTGCGAGCGCACCGAAGTCCTCGACGAGGTCAAGGCCCTCGTCCTGCTGTCCGACGGACTGCACGTCACCACGCGGATGGTCGCCGACTACTTCGGGGTCGGTGAGAAGGCCGTCTACAGCCTCGTCGGCCGCCACCGCGAAGAGTTGGAGAGCAACGGGTACGTCGTCCTCAGGTCTGTGGGCAACCCCGACAACCAGAGTGACAAGGTGTCACTCTGGCAGGTCGGAGGCCTGCCGCAGGCGGAAGCGGGCGATCCGTCCGTGAGCCCTGTGGATAACTCGGCCGACCAGACCTTCAAGATGAAGGTCTGGCAGGTCAGTGACCTGGAAGGCCCCGCCGGGCGTCGTCCCCAGGGCGGCGGGAACGGTATCGCGCTGTACTCGCGGCGGGCCGTGCTGAATGTCGCGATGCTGCTGCGGGACAGCGAGGTCGCCCGTGCGGTCCGCAGCCGGCTGCTCGATCTGGTCGAGCGGGCTGCGGAGCCGCCGGGGGTGCGGCCGTTCCGGGCGCGGCCGTGGAAGCGGTGGAGCGAGCTGCGGTGGGACGAGGAGGAAGCGGTGCGGCGGGATCCGGCCGTGGCGGCGTGGCGGCGGCGGATCGACGGGCTGGAGCCGTTCGAGGAGTGCCTGCCGGCCGCGCCGCCGGTGGGGGAGGAGTGGGTGGATGTCGCCGAGCCGGCCGACGCGCTCGGGTCGGTCGACCGGCGGTTGGAGGCGCAGGGCGTGGTGATCTCCGCGATCAGTGCGCGGGTCGCCCGGCAGGAGTCGCGGCTGGACGCCCACGGCGGCCGGCTGGACGCGCTGAGCGAGGACGTCCGGGCGATCCGGCGGGATGTCGCCCTTCTGCGCAGGCGTCGTCGCGGATAGTTGCCGGGTGTTCGAAAGGCCCGTCGCCGGTGCGGAACCGACGGCGGGCCCGACTCGTCGGTACTCGGGGGAGGGAGTGGGCTCGCAGTCCGATGACCGTACTGGTTCGGAAGCGTCAAAGGCGCTTGCAGATCGGCCGGTTGACGGTGGCGGGGGCCGCTTCTGAACCGGTTACCGGTGTGTATCATCGGCCCCAGGGCGGTCTTCAGCCTGACCGCTGGTTCGTACCCTTACATCCAAGCAAGCAAGAAGGACGAGGTCCCGCGGTGAAGAAGCTTCTCCTGGTCGCCCTGGTCGCCCTCGGCGGCTTCTTTGTCTACCGTCAGGTCCAGGCGGACCGCGCCGAGCAGGACCTGTGGACCGAGGCGACCGACCCGGTCCCGGCCGGCCGCTGAGCTGACGCACGAGTCTTCCTCGGACCGGCCCGCGGAGCACCTGCCGGGGCCGGTCCGAAACCCGCGTGGGGCGTTGCCCAGGAGCGGGTAGGCTAGTGCCCGTTGCTCGGGGCCTTAGCTCAGTTGGTAGAGCGCTGTCTTTGCATGGCAGATGTCAGGGGTTCGACTCCCCTAGGCTCCACTCGATACGACTCCGCCCGACCGCACCAGCTGCGGTCGGGCGGAGTCGTTTTCTGCTCTCCGGGCCTGCGCCGTTTCAGTGCGGCTTGCGCGGGTCGTGCGGCTTCGGACGGTCGTCCTCCTCGGCGGGACGGCCGACCGACGGGCCCGACTTCGGCGCGGGCGAGGCGCCGGCCGCCTCCGAGGCCTCGGCGGCGTCCGCGGCCTCCGGACCGTCGTTCGGGACGGAGCCGTTCAGGGTGGCCCCGCCGACCGGCGCGCCGGTGGCGGTGCCGGGCCGGGCGGCGCCGGCGGCGGTGGCGGTGGCGGTGGCGGATGGGGCGGTGGCGGGCTCCGGGGGCTCGACCAGCCACTCGGGATTGTTCTGCTTGCGGAGCCACTGCCAGGCCACCACGCCGGTGCCGATGGCGACGGCGCCGGCCACCGCGAGGCCGGTCGCCCAGCCGTTGCACCGCTTCTTCTTGGCGTTCTTGGCGGCCAGTTCGCCGATCTCGGCGGCGCTGACGTTGCCCTGCAGCGCGGTGATCGCGGCGGCGCCGCGGGACTGGGCCTCCTGGGCGAGCGGGACGACGCTGTCCTTGGCGGCGTGGAAGGTCTCGACGACCTTGGGGGCGACGTTCGTCCGGGCCTGGCAGGCGGCCTGACCGGCCGACAGCTTGGCGGCGAGCGCGGCTTCCTGGGCCCGGTGGACGGCCTTCAGGGCGGCCTTCTGGGTGTCCGGGGGGAGGCTGAAGAAGGCCTGCTCCAGGTGCGGGGCGAGGTGCTTGACGTACTGCACCCGGGCGGCCTGCGCGGCCTGGCCGGCTCCGCTGCGGGCCTGGGCGCCGGCGGCCGCGGCCTTCGGGCCGAGCGCCTCCAGCTTGGGGCCGAGCACCTGCTTGGCCTCCTCGGCGTAGTGCAGGGCGGTCTCCTTCGCGGAGGCGGCGTAGGGCGCGACGGCGTCCTTCGCCCGTGCGGCGGTCTCGCGCGCAGTGTCCGTACGGCTCACGGGCTTCTCCTTCTCGGCGGGTGTCCGGCGTTGTCCGGTATGCACCTTTCCACCTGATAGGAGATCATGCATCCTGCTTATCTGCCGAGCACCTTCGACTGAGCCGTCTGCGGCGATCATGGGATGATTCCCCGGATAGTCAGCTGAAAGACAGGAAGGTACTCCCGTGGCCGAGGAACTCACCGCCACCCTGAAGACGAACCGCGGCGATATCGTGGTGAAGCTCTTCCCGAACCACGCCCCGAAGACCGTGGCGAACTTCGTCGAGCTGGCCGAGGGCACTCGCGAGTGGAAGAACCCGGAGACCGGCGAGGTGGCCGCCAAGCCGCTGTACGACGGCACCGTGTTCCACCGTGTGATCGACGGCTTCATGATCCAGGGCGGCGACCCGCTGGGCAACGGCACCGGCGGCCCGGGCTACAAGTTCGCCGACGAGTTCCACCCGGACCTGTCGTTCGACCGCCCGTACCTGCTGGCCATGGCCAACGCCGGCCCGGGCACCAACGGCTCGCAGTTCTTCATCACGGTGGCCCCGACCACCTGGCTGAACCGCAAGCACAGCATCTTCGGCGAGGTCGTGGACGCGGCCAGCCAGAAGGTCGTGGACGCGATCGGTACCACCGCCACCACCAAGCCCTACGACCGCCCGGTCCAGGACGTGGTGATCGAGTCGGTCGTCGTTTCGCGCGGCTGATTCGCGACCCTGCCGCCCTTCGGGGCGGTCCCGCGCGCCCCGGCGCGCAGTAGCCTGGACGGTCCCGGCGGTGCCCCGTTTCGCGCGGCGGCGGCGCCGGGACCGTTTCGTCGAGGAGGGACTGCGCCGATGCTTCCGGAGGAACCCGTGCGGCCGATGCCCGTGGACAGCCAGGGATCCGGGCTGCCCCGGTGCCACCGGCACCCGGAGCGGGAGACGGGCGTGTCCTGTGCCCGGTGCGGGCGGCCGGTCTGCCCGGAGTGCATGGTGTCCGCCTCGGTGGGCTTCCAGTGCCCGGACTGCGTGCGCGGCGCGGCCGAACAGGCGCCCCGGCAGCGGACCTCGTTCGGCGGGGTGCTGGCGCTCGGCGACGGGGCGCTGGTCACCAAGGTGCTGATCGGTCTGAACCTGCTGGTGTTCCTGCTGACCGAGTACGTCTCCAGGGACTGGCAGGTCAAGCTGGGCCTGGTCAGCTGGGCGCCGCTGCCGGGCCTGCGGTACGGCATGGCCGAAGGTCCGCAGGAGTGGTACCGGCTGGTCACCGCGATGTTCGTGCACGGCGGCCTGCTGCACATCGCGACCAACATGTTCTCGCTCTGGGTGCTCGGGCCCCAGCTGGAACGGGTGCTGGGCCGGGTGCGGTTCGTCGTGCTGTACCTGGTGTCGGGCATCGTGGGCAACGCGCTGTCGTTCCTGCTGACGGCGGGGCCCCACCAGCTGTTCACGGTCGGCGCGTCCGGGGCGATCTTCGGTCTGCTGGGCGCCACCGCGGTGCTGTTCCGGGTGCGCCGGGTGCCGATGCAGCCGGTGATCGCGCTGCTGGTGGTGAACCTGGTGATCACGTTCTCGCTGAAGAGCATGATCGACTGGCGGGCGCACATCGGCGGCCTGGTGGCGGGCGCCGTCATCGCCGCGGGCATGATGTACGCCCCACGGGCGCACCGGAACCTGGTGCAGGGGTTGACGACGGTCGCGGTGCTGGCCGTCGGCCTGGCGCTGGTGCTGCTGGGGATGGCCCGCCTGCCGGGCTGATCGGCGTCCTCCCGCGCTGTCCACAGGCGGTGCGCGGCGGCGATTGGATTTCCCCGGTCTACGCGCGTTATCCTGCTGCGTTGCGAGTTATCCACAGGACCGGCGAAGTTTTCCCCAGTGTGGACAACCCTGTGGATAAACGTTCGGACGCTCCGTGACCGGCCGACGCCCGGGCGCGCCGAACACCGCCCCGGCCCGGAGGTCGAGGCGGTGCGGAGGCGGATCAGGCCGACAGCCGCCCGGTGGGCGGCAGGGGCCTCACTTCCACTGCGTGGAGACGCCGAATCCCGCCGCGATGAAGCCGAAGCCGGCCAGGATGTTCCAGTTGCCCCAGCTGCGGACCGGCCAGGTGCCGCTGGTCACGTAGTAGCTGACGATCCAGGCCAGGCCGATCAGGAACAGCACCAGCATCAGCGGTGCCACCCAGCTCCGGTTGCCGGAGCCGATCTTCACGGGGGTCGCGGCGGTCGGCGGCGGCGTGTAGTCGGCCTTCTTGCGGAGTCGAGACTTCGGCACGAGGGGCTCTCCTGTCGATGCGCTGTGACCGCGCAGGTGGTCAGTGGGGGCGAGGTGGCACACGGGACCGGATCCGTACGGTCGGAGCTCCGCACATGCCACCGGCGTCCGTTAGCGTAGTGGCTCGCCGGGTCTGAGGGAGATAAGGGTACGGTGCCTGATTCCACGATTTCTTCGCCGATCCCGGCTGCGCGCCCGCGCCGGGGTCGAATTGTCGGACGTGCCCTGACCTGCACCGTCTTCGCACTCGCCGGTCTGCTGTTCTACGTGAGCGGTCGGACCGCCCACGGCACCGACCTGCGCACCGACAACTCGCTGCTCAAGCTCAGCGACGTCATACAGCAGCGGTCCACCCAGAACCAGCAGCTCCAGGAGCAGGTCGCCGCCGACCAGGACCGGGCCGACGGCCTGGCCCGCGAGCAGGGGCAGAGCCCGGACGACGCCGCCCGGCTGGCCGCGCTGCAGCAGGCCGCCGGGCTGGACCCGCTGCACGGGCCCGGGCTGACCGTCACGCTGGACGACGCCCCGCCGAACGCCACCGCCCGGATCCCCGGCGTCCCCGAACCCGGGGTGAACGACCTGGTGATCCACCAGCAGGACATCCAGGCCGTGGTGAACGCGCTCTGGCGGGGCGGCGCCGAGGGCATCCAGGTGATGGACCAGCGGCTGATCTCCACCAGCGCCGTCCGCTGCGTCGGCAACACCCTGCTGCTGCAGGGCCGGGTCTACTCCCCGCCGTACGTGATCCGCGCGGTCGGCCGGAGCGACGCGCTGCGCGCCGCGGTGGACGCCGACCCGACGATCCGCAACTACCTGGGCTACGTGGCCGCCTACGGACTGGGCTGGAAGGTCCAGGAGGGCAACGAGCTGAGCCTGCCAGGGTACGCCGGATCGATCGACCTGCGGGCCGCCTCCGCCCAGTAGGCCGCCGCGCGGGGTTCGTTGCGCGGATACCCGCCTGGGGCGGGCGGGTGGGCGTCTACGCTTGGGGCGACCCGAGTGACGAGGAGCACCATGTACGGCTGGATCTGGCGGCATCTTCCGGGCCCTTCGCCGGTTCGTGCGCTGATCGCGCTGGCGCTCGTCCTCGGAGTGGTCTACGTCCTGTTCCAGTTCGTGTTCCCGTGGGCCGAGCCGCTGCTCCCCTTCGGGAACGTGACGGTGGACCAGGGCGCCGGCGGCTGAACCGGCTCCGGTTCCGCCCGCCCTTCGACGCACGCACACCCCAGGAGTTAGCGATGACCTCCGCCGGCCACCCGCCCCGGATCCTCGTGGTCGACAACTACGACAGCTTCGTCTTCAACCTCGTCCAGTACCTGTACCAGCTGGGCGCGGTCTGCGAGGTGGTCCGCAACGACCGGCTGACGGTGGCTCACGCCCGGCCCAGGGAGGGCGCGGAGGGCTACGACGGCGTGCTGCTGTCCCCCGGGCCCGGGACGCCGGAGGAGGCGGGCGTGTGCGTGGAGATGGTGCACCACTGCGCGCGGATCGGGCTGCCGCTGTTCGGGGTGTGCCTGGGGCTGCAGTCGATCGCGGTGGCGTACGGCGCGGTCGTCGGCCGGGCCCCCGAGCTGCTGCACGGCAAGACCTCCCCAGTGGTGCACGAGGACGGCGGGGTGTTCGAGGGCCTGCCCTCGCCGCTGACCGCGACCCGCTACCACTCGCTGGCCGTCGAGCCCGACACCGTGCCCGCCGAGCTGGTGGTCACCTCGCGCACCGACAGTGGCGTGATCATGGGCCTGCGGCACCGTGAACTGCTGGTCGAGGGCGTCCAGTTCCACCCGGAGTCGGTGCTCACCGAGGGCGGGCATCGGATGCTCGCCAACTGGCTGGCCGAGTGCGGGTTCCCGGAGGCGGTCGGCCGTTCGGCCGGCCTCGCCCCGGTGATCGGCCGGAGCTGACCGGATGACCGCCGTGCGCCCGGAGCGGGGCGTCCCCGAGGAGATGGGCGAGCCGGACGGCTGGAGCGTCTACGAGCCGGCCCCGGAACAGACCCTGCAGCTGCGGCTGCCGCCCACCGAGCCGGACCGGGCCGCGATACCCGGGCCGGACGACGGCGCCGGACGGCGGCGCGCCCAGGGGCCGGTGGGCCTGCGGGCGGGCACCGGCCGACGGCGGGCGTCCGGGCGGGCCCAGGGGCCGCGTCCGCCGCGGCCCAAGGAACGCAAGCGGGTGGTGCTGGCCCGCGTGCTGGGGGAGCTGTTCATCTCCCTCGGCGTGGTGATGCTGCTGTTCGTCTCCTACCAGCTGTGGTGGACCAACGTGGTGGCCGACAACGCCGCCAACGCCGCCGGCAAGAAGCTGGAACAGCAGTGGGCGCAGCCCGCCGCACCGTCGACCGACGGGACCACGCCCGCGCCGCCGACCACGTTCGAGCCCGGCAAGGGCTTCGCGATCATCCACATCCCGAAGCTGGACCTGAGCTACCCGATCGCCGAGGGCACCAACAAGCAGCAGGTGCTCGACAAGGGGCTGGTGGGCCACTACTCCGGCACCGCGATGCCCTCCGACCAGGCCGGCAACTTCTCGGTCGCCGCGCACCGCACCACGCACGGCCAGCCGTTCCGGGAGATCGGCAAGCTCGTCCCGGGGGACAAGATCGTGGTGGAGACCGCGACCGCCTACTACACGTACGAGGTGGCGGGCGGCATCCCGGAGACCCCGCCGAGCAATGTGTCGGTGATCCAACCGGTGCCCAAGGGCTCGCCGTTCACCGCGCCGGGCCGCTATCTGACCATGACGACATGCACGCCGGAGTTCAGTGCCCGGGGAAGGCTGATCGTGTTTGGCAAGATGGTCGACGAACGGCCGAGGAGCCAGGGGCAGCCGGAGGCGCTGACCGGGCAACACTGAGCAGCGAGGCACGGCACCATGGGCAAAGCCATTCGGGGCGGGCGAGGACGCGGACGGGTGGCTACGGCCCTGGGCCTGATGGGGGAGCTGCTGATCACCCTCGGCCTGGTGCTGGCCCTGTTCGTCGGGTACTCGCTCTGGTGGACGGACGTCGTCGCCGAGGCGGCCGCGGGCCGGCAGGGCGACCGGCTGCGGCAGACCTGGAGCGCCCCGGCGGCCGCGCCCGGCGACCAGGCCCCCGCCCCGCAGTACGAGGCGGGGGACGGCGTGGGCTTCCTGCACGTCCCGGCCTTCGAGAAGAGCGACCAGACCATACTGATCCGGATGGGCACCAGCACGGAGGTGCTCAACGAGGGCGTGGCCGGGGTCTACGAGGAGCCGTACCGCTCGGCGATGCCCTGGGACGCCGAGGGCAACTTCGCGCTGGCGGCGCACCGGGACGGGCACGGCGCGAAGTTCCACGACCTGGACCGGCTCGGCGAGGGTGACGCGGTGGTGGTGGAGACCCGGGACGCCTGGTACGTGTACCGGGTCGCGGGGACGCTGCAGCAGACCTCCAAGTACAACGTGGGCGTGGTCGCGCCCGTCCCCGAGGGCTCGCCGTTCACCGGCCCGGGCAAGTACCTGACGCTGACCAGCTGCACGCCCGTGTACACCTCCCGCTACCGGATGGCCGTGTGGGCGCAGCTCGTCCGCATCGACGCGATGGACACCCATCGCACCCCGCCGCCCGAGATCCGCTGACGCCCGGTCGACGAGAAGGGGCCGCGCCGTCGTCGGACGGTGCGGCCCCTCTCACTGTGCGGTGCCGGTCAGGGCGTGCCCGGCGTCTTGTCGGCGGGCTTGAGCCACAGCGTCACGGTGTCGTCCGCGGTGATCTGCGTCCCGGCGCTCGGGGTGAAGTTGTAGACGATCGCCTGCGGGTCCTGGGGGCCCATCAGCTGGTACTTCGTGATCCCGTTCGCGGTCAGCGCCTTGATCGCGTCGGACAGCTTGAGGTTCTGCAGCGGCGGCACCGTCATCTTGTCGGCCAGCTTGCCGATCGTGAGGGTGACCTTGGTGTTCTTCGCGACCGGGCCGGTCTTGTCCTGGGCGATGACCTGGCCGACCTTGGCCTGGTCGGCGGCGCTGACGGTCTTGGTGACCACGGCCACCTGCAGGCCGAGGTCGGAGAGCGCCTGGGAGGCGTTGTCCTGGGACTGCCCCACCAGGTTCGGCACGGTGACCTTCTGCTGGCCGGAGGAGACCACCAGGGTGATGCTGGCGTTGGCCGCGGCCTTGCCGTTCACCGACTGCGAGATGACCTTGTCCGGCTCGACCTTGTCGTCGTTGCTGTAGTTGACGGTGACCTGGAAGCCCTTGCCGGTCAGGGTCGCGGTGGCGGCGTCCTTGGTCTGGCCGGTGACGTCGGGGACGTCGACCTGGGCCGGGCCGGAGGACAGGTGCACGGTGATCTTGCCGGTGGCGGCGATCTCGGTGCCCGAGGCCTGCTCCTGGGTGCAGACCTGGTCCTTCTGGATCTTGGTGTCGGGGCAGGCGATCGGGTCGCCCGCGACCACGGTGAGCGAGGAGTTCTGCGACTTGGCCGCGGCCTCCGCGTCGGAGAGCGTCTTGCCGATCAGGTTCGGGACGGTGGTCTTGGCGGTGGAGCCGGTCTTCACCATCGCCTGCACCACGAAGAACGCGCCGACCAGGACCAGCACCGCCGCGACGGCGAGCACGATCCAGGAGGTGTTGCTCTTCTTCGGCTGCTCCTCGCGCCGGCGGCCGGCCCGGCCCTCGTAGCCGTCGTCGTCGTAGCCGCCGCCACCGTTGCCGTAGCCGTCGTCCTGGTAGCCGCCGTAGGGGGCGGGCTGCTGGTGGCCGACCGGCGGCAGCATGGTGGTGGGGCCGCCCTGCTGGGGCAGCATGTTGGTCTGGCCGTAGGGGTCGTACTGCGCGCCCTGGTCGTAGCCGTAACCGCCCGGGCCGGCCCCGTAGGCGGCCTGCTGGGCGGCGGCGACCGGGAGGCCGTCGAGGAAGCGCTCGATGTCGTCGCGCATCTCGTCGGCGGACTGGTAGCGGTAGTCGCGCTCCTTGGCGAGCGCCTTCAGCACGATCGCGTCGATCTCCGGGCGCACCTCGGGGTCGTACACGGACGGCGGCGAGGGCTCCTCGCGGACGTGCTGGTAGGCCACCGCGACGGGGGAGTCGCCCACGAACGGGGGACGCACCGTGAGCAGTTCGTACAGCAGGCAGCCGGTGGAGTACAGGTCGGAGCGGGCGTCGACGGTCTCGCCCTTGGCCTGCTCGGGGGAGAGGTACTGGGCGGTGCCGATGACCGCGGAGGTCTGCGTCATCGTCATGCCGGCATCGCCCATCGCACGGGCGATGCCGAAGTCCATCACCTTGACGTTGCCCTGCCGGGTCAGCATGACGTTGGCGGGCTTGATGTCGCGGTGCACGATGCCGGCGCGGTGCGAGTACTCGAGCGCCTGAAGGATGCCGATGGTCATCTCCAGCGCGCGCTCGGGCAGCAGCCGCCGCCCGGTGTGCAGCAGTTCGCGCAGGGTGGAGCCCTCGACGTACTCCATCACGATGTACGGGATGGAGATCCCGTCGATGTAGTCCTCGCCGGTGTCGTAGACGGCAACGATGGCGGGGTGGTTGAGGGAGGCCGCGGACTGTGCCTCACGGCGGAAGCGGGCCTGGAACGAGGGGTCGCGGGCCATGTCGGTGCGGAGGGTCTTCACTGCGACCTGGCGGCCGAGCCGGGTGTCGTGGGCGAGGTACACCTCGGCCATGCCACCGCGTCCGAGAACGCCGCCGAGCTCGTACCTGCCGCCTAGGCGACGAGGCTCTTCCATATCTCCGACCCTCTCCCCCACCGGCCGGTGAGGATATGACGTAGTGTCCCCGCACGCTCTGTCTTGACGCGGCCGCCGCCGCGGTGGTTTCACGGTGTCGGCGAGCCCGCGGGGTGGCCGCGGGCCGGCTGCGGGTACACCCGCTGCTGGCGAATACGCTACCGGGCGAACCTCACCGCCCTCGTGCAGGCAGCCAGCTGAGACCAGACCGGTATCGACCAGGACCGTCCCATTGTGACAATTCCGGCCACCGATCGAGGATCGATGGCCGGAATGTGACGGATACGACCGACCTACTTCCCGAGCGCCGCCTGCATCATCGCCTTGGCGATCGGCGCGGCCAGCGAGCCGCCGGAGATCTGCTGCGCCTCGCTGGAGCCGTCCTCGACCACCACCGCGACGGCGACCTGCTTGCCGTCCTGGCCCTTGGCGTAGGAGACGAACCAGGCGAACGGCAGGCCCGAGTTGTCCTGGCCGTGCTGGGCGGTGCCGGTCTTGCCGCCGACCGTCACGCCCGGGATCTTCGCGTTCGTGCCGGTGCCGTGCTGCACCACCGACTCCATCAGCTGCTGGAGCTTCTGCGCGGTGGCCGGCGAGACCGCCTGCGACATCTGGCGCTCGGTGTGGGTGGAGATCACGTTCCCGGCCGAGCCCTCCTGGGCGACCAGGTAGGGCTCCATCAGCGAGCCGTTGTTGGCGATCGCCGCGGCCACCATGGCCATCTGCAGCGGGGTGGCCCGGGTGTCGTGCTGGCCGATCGCGTCCATCGCGGTGCCGTCGGGCTTGGAGCCGGACGGGAAGTGGCTGGCGTCGGCCCGGATCGGGACGGTCACTTCCTTGTTGAAGCCGAACTTCTCGGCCTGCGCCCGCAGCTTGTCGCCGCCCAGCTCGGCGCCCATCTTGCCGAACACCGTGTTGCAGGACAGGTCCATCGCGTGCTGCACGGTGGCGTTCCCGCAGTCCTCGGTGGGGCTGGCGTTGATCAGCGGGGTGCTGGTGCCGGGCAGGATGTACTGGTCCGGGGTGTCGGTGACGTCCGACGGGCTCTGGTACTTGCCGGTCTCGAACGCGGTCGCCGCGGTGACCAGCTTGAAGGTCGAGCCGGGCGGGTAGGTCTCGCGCAGCGCCCGGTTCAGCATCGGCTTGTTCGGGTCGCTGTCGAGTGCCGTCCAGGCCTTCTCGTCGTCCTTGGTGCCGCCCGCGAAGGTGCTCGGGTCGTACGACGGGGTGGAGACCAGCCCCAGGATCGCCCCGGTCTTCGGGTCGATGGCGACCGCTGCGCCCTTCTTGTTGCCCAGCCCCTCGAAGCCGGCCTTCTGCACCTTGGGGTCGATGGTGGTGACCACGTCGCCGCCCTGCTTGGGCTTGCCGGTCAGCATGTCCAGGGTGTTGCGGAAGAACAGCCGGGAGTCGGTGCCGGAGAGGATGCCGTCCTCCAGCTTCTCCAGCTGGCTGGCGTCGTACGTCTGCGAGGAGTAGCCGGTGACCGGCGCGTACATCGGCCCGTCCACCCAGGAGCGCTTGTACTTGTAGCGCAGTCCGTTGACGAAGTCGGACTTGGTGACGGCCTGGCCGCCGACGATGATGTTGCCGCGCGGGTAGGCGTACTTGTCGTACTTGGTGCGGTCGTTGTGCGGGTTGTTGGCCCACGTCGACGCCTGAACGCCCTGCACCCAGTTCACCCGGAGCATCAGGGCCAGGATCAGGACCAGGCAGAAGATCGACACCCGGCGGATCGGCTTGTTCACGAGGTCGCTCCCCTGCTCTCGTCCGGCGCGCCCGGGCCGGCCCCGAGCCGTTCCGGCCCGGCCGGTTCCGGGATGGCGGCCGGTTCGACGGCCGGCCGGCGGGCGGTGTCGCTGATCTTCATCAGGATGGCGATCAGGGCCCAGTTCGCCACCAGCGAGGATCCGCCCTGGGCGAGGAACGGCATGGTCATACCGGTCAGCGGGATCAGGCCGGTGACGCCGCCCGCGACCACGAACACCTGCAGCGCGAACGCCGAGCTCAGGCCGACCGCCAGCAGCTTGCCGAACGGGTCGCGGGCCGCCAGTGCGGTGCGCAGGCCGCGCTGCACCACCAGGCCGTAGACCATGAACAGTGCCATCAGGCCGGCCAGGCCCAGCTCCTCGCCGAACGAGCCGAGGATGAAGTCGCTCTTCGCCGCGAACTGGATCAGCCAGCTGCGGCCCTGCCCCAGTCCGGTCCCGAGGGTGCCGCCCGAGCCGAGCGACATCAGGGTCTGCCCGATCTGCTCCGAGGACTGCGAGGGCGGCTTCGGCCCGAACGCCGCCATCGGGTCGAGCCAGGCGTTGATACGGGTCTTCACGTGCGGTTCGGCGGAGGCCACCACGGCCGCGCCGCCGAGCGACATGGTCAGACCGAAGACGATCCAGCTGGTCCGCTCGGTGGCGACGTACAGCATCACCACGAACAGGCCGAAGAACAGGAAGGAGCTGCCCAGGTCGGTCTCGAACACCAGGATCAGGATCGACAGCAGCCAGACCACCACGATCGGGCCGAGGTCGCGCCCGCGCGGCAGGTACAGGCCCATGAACTTGCGGCTGGCCAGGGCCAGGGCGTCCTTCTTGACCATCAGGAAGCCGGCGAAGAACACCGTCAGGATGATCTTGGCGAACTCGCCGGGCTGGATCGAGAACGAGCCGAAGCGGATCCAGATCTTCGCGCCGAAGTCCTCGGCCCGGGACGGGAAGAAGGCCGGCGCGGCCAGCAGCACCAGCGCCACCACCATCGAGATGTAGGTGTAGCGCTGCAGGATCCGGTGGTCCTTCAGCAGGATCACCACGCCGATGAACATCGCCACGCCGAGCCCGGACCACATCAGCTGGTTGGGCGCCGCCGGGAAGTTCTTGATCAGCAGCTTGCCGGCCTTGTCGAGCCGCCAGATCATCACCAGGCCGAGCCCGTTCAGCAGCGTCGCCAGCGGCAGCAGCAGCGGGTCCGCGTACGGCGCGAACCGCCGTACCGCCAGGTGCGCGACCAGCGCCAGCGCGCTCATGCCCAGCCCGACCTTCAGCATGCCGGCGGGCAGGCTGCCGTCCATCGCCAGGCCGACGTTGGCGTACGCCAGCATCGGGATCGCCAGCGCGAAGCCCAGCATCAGGAGTTCGGTGTTGCGCCGGTTCGGGGCGTCGCCCGCCGAGGACCGGCCGACGGCGCGGCGCCGCCCGGTGGTGGGCGTGCGGCCGCTGCTCACGTCGAATGTGCTCATGCCTGGAAAACCCCCGGGATCGCCCGCGGCTACTGCCCGGAGCAGGAAACGGCGAGTTGCTGTTCCTGCTCGGTCAACGGCGGGGCGGACGGCGTGGCGTCCCCGGTGGCCGGGGCGGCCTTGGACTCGGCGACCTTCTTGCAGACGTCGGCCTGCGCGCGCAGCGTCTCGACCTGCTTCCGGGCGTCGTCCAGGCTGCTCGCCTGGATGTTCTTGGCGACCTGGTCGCGCTGGAACGCGGGCAGGTACTTCAGCTCCACGTCGGTGAACTGCTGGTAGACCGAGCTGAGCTTCAGTCCGGCCAGGTTCTGGTCGGTGCCGCGGAACACGGCGAGGTGGCCGTTGTCGGTGCCGACGTAGTACTGGCTCTGGTTCCACTGCCAGGCGAAGAAACCGCCGCCGCCGAGCAGCGCGAGCACCAGCACCCCGATCAGGGTGAACTTCAGGCCGCTCTTCTTCTTGCGCCGGCTCGGCGGGGCCTCGCCCTCGTACGGGTCGGGGTCGCCGTACTCGGCGCCGTCGCCGGGCGGGAAGCCCGCCGGGTCGCCGTAGCCGCCGGACTGGTCGAAACCGTCCTGGTAGCCCTCGGCGGGGCCGAAGTCGCCGGCCGGGGCGCCGTAGCCACCGGGCTGGTCGTAGCCGCCCTGGTAGCCCTCGGCGGGCCCGAAGGCGCCCTGCGGGGCCTGCGGGGCGCGGCCGAGGCCGGCCGCGCGACCGGCGGGCGTGTCCAGCAGGTGCGGGTCGTGCATCGGGTTCGCCTGGGTGTCGGCGACCGCGCCGACCACCTCGGGGGCCTGCTTGACCTGGCCGCTGAGGGTGTCCGTGGCGCCGACGTCGATCACGTCCGCGACGATGCAGGTGATGTTGTCCGGGCCGCCGCCGCGCAGCGCCAGCTGGATCAGCTCCTGGACGGTCTGCTGCGGCGCGTAGTAGCTGCCGAGCGTCTCCTCCAGGGTCTGGTGGCTGACCGGGCCGGACAGGCCGTCGGAGCAGATCAGGTAGCGGTCGCCGGCCCGGACCTCGCGGACCGACAGGTCGGGCTCGACCTGGCCGCGGCCGTCCAGGGCACGCATCAGCAGCGAGCGCTGCGGGTGGGTCTCGGCCTCCTCGGCGGTGATCCGGCCCTCGTCGACCAGCCGCTGCACCCAGGTGTGGTCCTGGGTGATCTGGTCGAGCCGGCCGTCCCGCAGCAGGTAGGCGCGGGAGTCGCCGATGTGCACCTGGCCCATCCGGTGGCCGTCCCACAGCAGCGCGGTGAGGGTGCAGCCCATGCCTTCGAGCTGCGGGTCCTGGTCGACCATCTGGCGCAGCCGGTCGTTGGCGGTCTGCACCGCCTCGCCCAGCAGGGACAGCAGGTCGGCGCCGGGTTGTTCCTCGTCGAGGCGGACGATCGACCCCAGCACCTCGGAGGAGGCGACCTCACCGGCCGCCGCCCCGCCCATGCCGTCGGCCACCGCGAGCAGCCGGGGTCCGGCGTAGCCGGAGTCCTCGTTCCCCTCGCGGATCAGGCCCTTGTGCGAGCCGGCGGCGAAGCGCAGCACGAGACTCATGCTGTCCGGGCCCTCCTTCGGGTGGAGCTGGTCCTCATGCGCTGACTACTTCCGCAGTTCGATGACGGTCCTGCCGATTCGGATCGGCACCCCGATCTGGAGCGGCGTCGGCGTGGTCAGCCGCTGTCGGTCCAGATAGGTGCCGTTGGTGGAGCCTAGATCCTCCACGGTCCACTGCCCAGCCTGATCCGGGTAGATCCTGGCGTGACGGGAGGACGCGTAGTCGTCGTCCAGGACGATCGTGGAGTCGTGTGCCCGGCCCAGCGTCACGGTCTGGCCGTGCAGGGCGACCGTGGTGCCCGCCAGCGACCCCTGGGTCACCACCAGGTGGGTGGGCTGGCCGCGGCGCTGCCGGGCCTGCTGCTGCTGTTGGGCGCCGCCGGGCTGCCCCTGCGGCGGGCGGCCCGCGCCGGCCGCGGTGGGGGCGGCGGGCGCGGCCCGGTGCCCGGAGCGCGGGGCGGCGCTCTTGGTGGTGAACAGGTCGCTGCGGATCACCTGCACCGCGACGATGACGAACAGCCACAGCACGGCGAGGAAGCCCAGCCGCATGACCGTGAGGGTCAGATCAGACATACCGGCCCGCTTCTACCCTTCGACCTGTCGGTAGACGATGGTGGTCGACCCCAGGACGATCCGGGAGCCGTCGCGGAGCGTAGCGCGCTGGGTGTGCTGCCCGTCCACCACGATGCCGTTGGTGGAGCCGAGGTCCATGACCATCGCGGGCGTACCGGGGCGGATCTCCGCGTGCTTGCGGGACACCCCGGGGTCGTCGATCCGGATGTCGGCCTCGGTGGAGCGGCCCAGCACGACCGCGTTCTGGCTGATCTGGTGGCGGGCGCCGTTCACCTCGATCCAGCGCCGGGTGCCGGCGCCGCCGTGGCCCGCGCCGGGGAACGGCCGGACGTTGTTGCCGGGGGCCGGCGGGGCGGGCGGCATCGCGGGCGGGGCGGAGGGCGGCGGCGGAGCGCCGTACGGGGCGCCGCCGCCCTGCTGCCAGGGCGCGCCCGGGGCCGGCGGCGTCGGCGGGCGGCCGTAGCCGGGCGGGGCGGCGGGCGGCGCGGGCTGCTGCTGCGGCTCCTCGGCCGTCAGCGTGCGGCTGCGCACCCGGTACAGGCCGGTGTCCAGGTCGTCGGCCTTCTCCAGGGCGACCTGCAGCGGGCCCATGAAGGTGTAGCGCTGCGCCTCGGCGTACTCGCGGACCATGCCGGCGAGCTCGTTGCCGAGCTGCCCGGCGTAGGGGCTGAGGCGCTCGTGGTCGTGCGGGCTGAGTTCGACGATGAAGTCGTTCGGGACGACCGTGCGGTCCCGGTTCCAGATGCTGGCGTTGTTGTCGCACTCGCGCTGCAGGGCGCCGGCGATCTCCACCGGTTGGACCTCGGACTTGAACACCTTGGCGAAGGTGCCGTTCACGAGACCTTCGAGTCGCTGCTCGAACTTCTTCAGGACTCCCACGGTGCACCCCCTTTCAGGGCGTCGGTCGGGCCGGCTTCTCGGCTGGAAAGCGGTACTTCCGTACTGATCGTATCCACGCCCGGCCCTTCCGTACGGTTCCCCGGCCAGGTCGCGCCCGGAGGGTACCCACTGGACGGTCCGCTCACCCGTTCGGCCCGGCCCCCGGTTGCGGCCCGGCGGGAGGCGTGCAGGGGGCCCGGCGGAATGGATTCGCAGGTGGGGCTCGGGGCGTGCTAATGTTTTCCATGTCGGAAGGGGCACCCGCAAGGGAGCCGAACGGAAGACCCGGAGAGATGCGCTAAGCTTCTCGAAGAGTCGAAAGAGCGACAAGCTCCCGAAGACAACACCCATGCGCGGGTGGCGGAATAGGCAGACGCGCTGGATTCAGGTTCCAGTGCCCGAAAGGGCGTGGGGGTTCAACTCCCCCCTCGCGCACAGCGAAGCCCCGCAGATCTCAGGATCTGCGGGGCTTTTTGTTGTTCCCGGAAATGCCGCCCGAGCCCGCGTCGCCGGCGCGGGCTCGGGCGGGCAGTACGGACTCAGGCGGGCAGCACGGCGTGCAGGGTGAAGCCGCCGTCGGGGGTGGGGCCGGCGGTGAAGGTGCCGCCGAGCAGAGCGGCGCGTTCGCGCAGGCCGACCAGGCCGTGTCCGCCGCCGGGCAGCGGCGCGGCGGGGGCGGGGCCGGTCGGCGGGCCGTTGCGGACCTCGACGTGGAGCTTCTCGCCGCGGGCGGCGACCCGGACGGTGACCTGGGCGCCGGGGGCGTGCTTGCTGATGTTGGTGAGGCCCTCCTGGACGGTCCGGTACGCGGCCCGTTCGACGGCCTCGGGCCAGTCGCGGCGGCCGGGGTCGAGCCGGTGGGCGACGGGCAGGCCGCTGCCGCCGATCAGCCGGGGCAGGTCGGCGAGGGTGGGCTGCGGGCTGAGCGGGGTGCCGTTGCGGGCGCCGTCGGCGCGCAGCACGCCGACCATCTGACGGAGTTCGTCCAGGGTGCGGACGGAGAGTTCGCGGACGGTGCGGGCGCCCTCCCGGGCGGCCGGGTCGGTGCTGGCGACCTGGATCGCCCCGGCCTGGATGGAGATCAGGCTGACCTGGTGGGAGACCACGTCGTGCATCTCGCGGGCCAGCCGGGCGCGTTCGGCGGTCAGCACCCGTTCGGCGATCAGCCGGCTCTCGCGCCGGCGGCCCTGGGTGAGTTCGGTGACGCGTTCGTCGAGTTCGCGGCGGGTGCGGGTGAGCATGCCGAGCGCGGCCGGTCCGGCGCCGAGCATCACGCACTGGATGGCGTACAGCGCGTTGTCCCGGCTGAGTGCGAACAGGTCCGGGGCGAAAGGCCAGTGGAAGAACTCGACCAGGGCGAAGGAGACCGCGCAGGCGACCGGGATCCGGGGCTTCGGGTAGGCGGCGGAGACCGCGTACACGGCGGTGAGCGGGGCCAGCCAGATCTCGTTGAAGAACGCGCCGGGCAGCGCGAGCAGGGCGACCGTCAGCGGGTAGCGGCGGCGGGCGAGCAGGGCGAGGACGGACAGCGCGGACAGGGCGATCTGCCAGGGTTCGGAGCCCTTGGCGACCAGGGCGGAGTCGACCGCGGCGGCCGCGACCGGGACCAGCAGGGTGGTGCGGGGGGAGCGCAGCCAGGCCCGGCGTCGCGGGACGGCGGCCGCGGCGGCGGCGTCGGTCACTCCCCGTCCCGGCGTTCGCGGACCAGGCCGGCGCGGTGCGCGACGACGGCGGCCTGGACCCGGTTGGCGGCGCCGAGCTTGGCCAGGATGGCGCTGATGTGGTCCTTGACGGTGCCGGTGCCGAGGAACAGGCGGTCGGCTATCTCGGCGTTGGAGAGGCCCTCGCCGAGCAGCGCCAGCACGTCGAGTTCCCGGCCGGTGAGCCGGTGGGTGAGGGCGGTGGCGGTGAGGTCGGGGCCGCCGCCGTCGACGTAGCCGGTGATCACGGTGCGGGCGACGGTCGGGGAGAGCACGCTGCCGCCGGACGCGAGCACCCGGACGGCGTGCACCAGCTGTTCGGGCGCGGTGTCCTTGAGCAGGAAGCCGGCCGCCCCGGCGCGCAGCGCGGTGCCGATGTACTCCTCGGTGTCGAAGGTGGTGAGCATCGCGACGACGGGCGGGTCGGGCAGCGCGCGCAGCCGGCGCAGCACGCTGATGCCGTCCAGGTCGGGCATCCGGACGTCGAGCAGCACCACGTCCGGGGAGAGCGCCAGGGTCTGCTGCTCGGCCTGGCCGCCGGAGCAGCCGCCGACGACCTCCAGGTCGGGTGCGGAGCCGACGATGAGGCCGAGCCCGGAGCGGACCAGCACCTCGTCGTCCACGATCAGGACCCGGGTCGGCGGCATGTCTCTCCCTCGTGGGGGTTTCGGTTCGGTCCCGGGAACGGCCCGGGACCCCCGCCGATCGGCGGGGGTGGGAATCCGCTACCGGATTCACGCAATTCTCATCTCCGCTGGGCAACCATGGAAATCGGGGCCGAGTGCGCAGACTGCGCGCGGATGCGCCCCGAGTTTCGATCGTCTGGAATGGTTGCTGTGTCCACAGTGAAGACGGCTGCCTCGGCCGTGTCCCCCACCCGGGGCGAAGGCCCCGGTCCGCTGGAGCGCTGGCGGCGCCGGGCCGCCGGATCGACGGTCTGGTACCTGCGACTGGTCGCGCTGCTCAACCTGGTGGCGGTGCTGTCGGTGCCGTTCCGGAACCAGGTGCAGCGTCACAACGAGGGAGAGTTCTTCACTCCCTACCTGGTCACCGCCGGGCTGACCGCGGTCGCGCTGTCGCTGTTCCTGGCGGTGGCGATGCGGCGCCGCAAGCGGGCGGCGTGGATCTTCAACACCGTCGCGGCGGGGCTGACCTTCGCCACCTTCCTGGCGCTGCTGGTCTGGGGGGAGCACTTCACCTCGCACCCCCTGAACTGGTTCTCGGTGGTGCTGACCGGTCTGTTCCTGGTGGCGCTGCTGGTCTCGCGCCGGGAGTTCACCTCCAAGGGCGACCGCTCCAACCCGAAGACCGCGGTCGCGGCGGGCGTCGGCGGCGTGCTGCTCGGCGGCCTGATCGGCTCGGTGCTGGTGCAGCTGACCAACCACATCAGCGGGGCGGGCTTCGGCACCCGGTTCAGCTACTCCGTGCACCGGATGATCACCGTGACGCCGTCGGCGAAGGTGATCGACGTGGTCTCCGTGCCGACCTGGGTGAACGCGGCGATCAACGTGATGGGCGCGCTGCTGTTCCTGGGCGTGGTGTACGTGACGTTCCGCTCGCCGCGCGGCGAGGAGCTGCAGACCGACGAGGACGAGCAGAAGCTGCGCGAGCTGCTGGAGAAGCAGGGCGAGCGGGACTCGCTGGGCTACTTCGCGCTGCGCCGGGACAAGGCCGTGGTCTTCTCGCCGAGCGGGAAGGCGGCGATCGCCTACCGGGTGGTCGGCGGCGTCACGCTGGCGTCCGGCGACCCGATCGGCGACCCGGAGGCCTGGCCAGGCGCGATCGACGCCTGGCTGGCGGAGGCCCGCGAGCACGCCTGGGTGCCGGCCGTGATGGGCGCCTCCGAGGAGGCCGGGGTGATCTACGCCCGGCACGGCCTGGACGCGCTGGAACTGGGCGACGAGGCGATCGTCGAACTGGACGAGTTCTCGCTGGACGGCCGCGCGATGCGGGTGGTCCGGCAGGCCTACAACCGGGTCAAGCGGGCCGGGTACACGGTGCGGATCCGCCGCCACGAGGACATCCCGGAGACGGAGATGGCCGAGCTGGTGACCAAGGCCGACCACTGGCGCGACGGCGCGACCGAGCGCGGCTTCTCGATGGCGCTCGGCCGGCTCGGCGACGCGTGCGACGGACGCTGCGTGATGCTGGAGTGCTTCGACGGGGACGGCGAGCTGCGGGCGCTGCTGAGCTTCGTCCCGTGGGGCGTGCACGGCCTGTCGCTGGACCTGATGCGGCGCGACCGGGACAGCGAGAACGGCCTGATGGAGTTCATGGTCATCGAACTCCTGCAGCGCGCGAAGGAGGTCGAACTGGAACGGGTCTCGCTGAACTTCGCGATGTTCCGGTCGGTTTTCGAGCGCGGCTCCAAGCTGGGCGCCGGACCGGTGCTGCGGCTGTGGCGTTCGGTGCTGGGATTCTTCTCCCGCTGGTGGCAGATCGAGTCGCTGTACCGGGCGAACGCGAAATACCGGCCGATCTGGGAGCCGCGGTATCTGCTCTTCCAGAAGAGCAGCGAGATTCCGCGGATCGGTATCGCCTCCGCCCGCGCGGAGGGTTTCATCACGGTGCCGACCATGCCGGCGCTGTTCCGGCGACGGCACGCCCGCAAGGGCTGAGCCACGGGCTTCCGGGCCCGACGGGTCCGGGACGGTGGTCCCTCCGCCGGGGGGCGGAGTGGGCCGGGAGATCAGACTCCGGTAGGACGTGATCGGGCTTCGAAGCTGATGCCCTTGATACGTCCGCTGCGTAGTGTCGAAGAAGAGGCGTGGAACGAGGCGCGAAACAGGACGGACGTCGGGAAAAGCCGTACGTCGGAAACGGGAGAACCGGGACGTGAAGCAGAACACCCACGCGGGGGGCGTGCGATCGGGGCCCGGGGCGGTATTCCGCCGGGCCGCGGTCGCCGAGTGGGGGGCGCTGTTCGGCGCCGTGAAGGAACAGGTGCTGCGGCGGAAATTCGCGGCGGTGCCGTTGGCGACCGCGGCGACCGCGCTGGTGCTGCTGTTCTCGATCGTCCAGCACCTGCCGGGCGGGGACCGGTTCGTCGCGGACATCGGGGTGGTGAAGGCGGCGCTGCCGCTGGACCTGTCGCTGCTGCGCACGCCGCTGTCGCTGTACGTGCCGGCCCTGGACCTGCCGGTGTGGGGGGCGCTGGCGCAGGTGTTCCTGGTGTTCGGGGTGGCGGAGATCGTGTTGGGGCGGCGGCTGACCCTGGTGGTCGCGTACGTCTGCACCCTGGCGGGGACGCTGTTCGCCCGGCTCGCGGTGGCGCTCGGCCCGCACCACCTGCTGGGGTTCCCGCGCTGGGTGGCGCACGTGCGCGACACCGGGCCGTCGGCGGCGGTGGTGGCGCTGGCCGTGGTGGTGGCGTTCCGCTGCCGGGCCTGGTGGACGGGCGGCGCCGTGGTGCTGGCGATGGTGGCGGAGGCGGCGCTGCTGCCGAACCTGGCGGGTCTGGAGCACCTGGTGGCGATCAGCACGGCGGTGGTGATCGCGGTCTGGGTCGAGGTGTTCGGCGACTACTGGCCGCGGGTGCTGTCCGGGGTCGGCGCGGCCGCCTCGGTGGCGCAGGGCGGGGCCAGGGCCGTCACGCCCTGACCCCGACGGGGGCTCAGCCGCGGGGCAGCGGCATCTCGAAGTAGACGACCTTGCCGACCGCCTTGCGGGAGGTGCCCCACTTCTCGGCCAGCTTGCTGACCAGGTTCAGACCGCGGCCGTGCTCGGACAGCGAGTCGGCGGGCTCCAGCGACGGCAGGTTGTGGTTGTCGTCGCTGACCTCGACCAGCAGCTTGTCGACCCTGATCAACTGAAGCTGCACCTCGGAGCGGGCCACCCGGACGGCGTTGGTGACCAGTTCGGACACCAGCAGCTCGACCGTCTCGCCGATGGCCGTCAGTTGCCAGGCGGCGAGCTGGTCGCGCACCAGGCGGCGGGCCCGGCCGACCTCGGCCTCGGTGACGCCCAGCTGCCAGGTGGCGACCTCGGTCGGCGGGACGCCGTCGAAGCGGGCCACCAGCAGCGCGATGTCGTCCTGCCGGTCGTCCGAGTGCAGGGTGTTCAGCACGGTGTCGCAGGCCTCGTCGGGGGTCTGCTTGGGGTCGATCAGGTTGCCGCACAGCGCGGCCAGACCTTCTCCTATGTCGCCGCCGCGGACCTCGACCAGGCCGTCGGTGCACAGCACCAGCATCGAGCCGTCCGAGACGTCGATCCGGGTGGCGACGAACGGCACCCCGCCGACGCCGATCGGCGCGCCCGAGGGCAGGTCGAGCAGTTCGCCGCGTCCGTCGGGGTGGACCAGGACCGGCGGGACGTGGCCGGCCGAGGCGAGCTCGCAGGTGCGGTTGATCGGGTCGTAGACGGCGTACAGGCAGGTCGCCAGGTGGTCGTCGCCGATCTTCAGGGCCAGGTTGTCGAGGTGGCGCAGCAACTGGCCGGGTGGCAGGTCGAGGGCGGCGAGGGTCTGCATGGCGGTGCGGAAGCGGCCCATCGCGGCGGCCGAGTGCAGGCCGTGGCCCATCACGTCGCCGACCACCAGGGCGACCCGGCTGCCGGGCAGCTGGATGGCGTCGAACCAGTCGCCGCCGACCTCGGCCTTGCGGTCGCCCGGCATGTAGCGGTGGGCGATCTGCACGCCGGGGATCTTCGGCGGGCGGGTGGGGATCATCGAGCGCTGCAGGGTGGTGGCGACCTTGGACTCGGCGCGGTGCAGCCGGGCGTTGTCCAGCGACAGGGCGGCGCGGGCGGCGATCTCCTTGAGGGTGTCGGCGTTGGCGCGGGTGAACGGCGCCCGGTCTGACAGCCGCAGCAGCTTGAGGATGCCGAGCACCGCGCCGCGGGCGGACAGCGGCAGCACCAGCATCGACCGGCCGACCACGGTCGGCTCCAGTTCGGGGCCGCCCAGCGAGGCCGCGTAGTCGACCGCGACGTCCGCGGAGATCAGCGGCACCAGCACCGGCTGGTTCTCCTGCAGGGCCAGCCCGGGCGGGGTGGCGCGCGGCATGGTGAGCAGCGAGCCCTCGTCCAGGACGTGGTTCCAGCGCGGCGAGCCGGCGTTGAAGGTGCGGGCGACGCGGCGCAGCACGGTGCGGTCGTCGGGCGGGTCGGCGGGCAGTTCGCCGTCCGAGAGCAGCCCGTCGAGGACGTCCACGCAGGCGAAGTCGGCGACCCGGGGGACCAGCACCGCGCACAGCTCGCGGGCGGTGGTGTCCAGGTCGAGGGTGGTGCCGACCTGGCTGCCGACCGAGGCCAGCAGCGCGAGGTCGCCGTCGTCGGGCAGGCCGCGGACCACCTCGACGCCGGCGCGGGCGGCCCTGGCGGGGCCGGGCACGGCGGCCGGGGCGGTGGCCGGTTCGGGTGGGGCGGCGGCGGGGTCGATGGCGGGGCCTCCCGGGGTCGGGCCGTGGGCGGCGGCTTCGCGTGGGCTGGGCACGGTGCTGCCGGGCACCCGCGCGTTCTCCGCGGACCCGGCAGCCTGTATCCGTACCCCGAGCGGGGCGCGGGCACCCGTGCCGCGCTGCGGCTCCGCAGGGCGCCGGACGGTGCGCTCGCGCTGCTGGGCGGCCCGCTGCTGCGGGGTCGGGTAGCGGCGGCCGATGCCGGCGGCGACCCGCGCGGTGCCGGACGGCCCGCCCGGCGAGGACTGGTACGGGGCGACCGCGAGCAGCGTCGCGCCGTCCACCCGCAGGGCCGGCGGGCCGGCCGCGGACAGGGCGGCCAGCAGGCGGGCACGGCGTTCCGCGGAGCCCGGCGGCAGCAGCGCGGCCAGCGCCTCGGGGGCCTGCCCGACGGGCGGCGCGAGGGCGGCCGCGACCTGCTGCGGGCGGGCCGAGGCGGGCGCGGCGGTGTACGGGACGAGACGCTCGCCGAGGGCGATCCGGGGGCCGGCGGCGCGCAGCGGGCCGGCGTCGGCGGCCAGCACCAGCAGTGCGCGGCCGGCCGGTTCGGCCAGCGGGTAGGCCCACCAGAGGATGTCGCGCGGCCGTTCCTCGCGGTCGTGCACCGTCATCCCGCCGGCCCACGGGCCGTCGGCGGTGAGGTCGTCGAGGGTGTCGAAGGCGTCGCAGCGGTGTGCGGGGGCGTCCGAGTCGTGGCGGGGGCAGAGGGCGGGCAGCAGGCCGTGCGCGGTACGGCCGACGGCGACGGCCGCGCGATGGCCGAAGAGTTCCTCCGCGGTGCGGTTCCACACCGCGATCCGGCCGTCCGGATCGACCAGCACGGCGGCCACCCGCAGCAGCGCCACCACCCCGGCGGGGAGGCCGCCCGGCAGGTCCGCCCGGTCGGGTGCGGAAATGGGCTGGTCCACCATGGATATCGGTCTGCCCCTTTGAGTTCTTGCTGCTCCTCCTGGCCGGTGCGCGCGTCCTTGCGTGCGTCCTCCAATGAAGCACGGAGATGCCAATGGGAGGTAGTTAATCGGGCAGATTCGTCCGTATCAGTTGCGTGTCGTTGACGGCGCGCCCCCGGTGTGCTCCGTCATCACCCGGTCGGGCGGCGCGGCGGCCCCGGTAGGGTTGCCCGGGTGAGCGTACCGAGCGTCGAGGTGTGGGCGGATCCGGAGCGGCAGGAGCTGGAGGAGCGGGTCGCGGCGGCCGAGCTGGCCTGGCTGACCCTGGACGTGGACGTGGCCACCCTGCGGGTGGAGATCGACAACTTCGCGCTCGCCCACCACCAGCTGCTCGGCCCGCTCTACGCCGAGCTGGACGAGCTGGACGCGCTGATCGCCGAGGCGGTGGCGGCGCTCAGCGGCGACCCCGAGGACCTGCGGCGGGCGGCCGAGGCCCGGGAGCGGGTCGAGCCCGCCGAGCAGCGCGGCCCGCGCGAGGGCGAGCCGGAGGCCCGCCGGGTGCGGCCCGACCGGGACGCCCAGCGGGTCTACCGCGAACTGGCCCGCCGCGCCCACCCCGACCTGTCCACCGACCCGGCCGAGCAGCAGCGCCGCTCCGCGTTCATCGCCCGGGTCAACGAGGCGTACGCGCTGGCCGACACCGAAGGGCTGGAACGGCTCGCCGAGGAGTGGTCCACCGACCCGGAGTCCGCGCCCGCCGTCGACTCCCCCGACCGGCTGGCCTGGCTGCGCCAGCGCCTGGAGTGGCTGACCGGCCGGATCACCGCGCTCGCCACCGAGCAGGTCCGGCTGGAGCGCACCCCGATGGGCGAGCTGCTGCTGCTCCGCCCGGACGAGCCGGAACGCCTGCTGGAGGACCTCGCCGAGCAGCTGCTGGCCACCGCGTCCGACCGGCAGTCCCGGCTGGCCGCGCTGCTGCCGGACAATGGCCCGAACGATTCGCCCCGACCCCAGGAGACCGCCCCGATGTTCGCTCAGCTGCCCACCACCGACGCCGCCTCGGTGCCCGCCGACGCCGTCCTGCTCGACGTCCGCGAGCAGGACGAGTGGGACGCCGGCCATGTGGACGGTGCGCTGCACATCCCGATCGGCCAGGTGGTGGCCCGCCTCGACGAGCTGCCCGACGCCCGGCTGTACGTGCTGTGCCGGGTCGGCGGCCGCTCCGCGCAGGTCGTGCAGTACCTGGTCGGGAACGGCCGGGACGCGGTGAACGTGGACGGCGGCATGTACGCCTGGGAGGCCGCCGGCCGCCCGATGGTGGGCAGCGGCGGCCAGGCCGCCTTCGTCCTGTAACAGCGGCCCCTCCCGCCCCTGTTCGAACGGGTGCGCGGTGCGGCAGGATGGCCGCCGTGCGCGTCTGGTCCAAGCCCGCCCGGGCGGTGCTGACGTTCGCCGGGGCGGGGCTGGGGGCCGGCACCCTGGCGTTCCTCGCCGCGCTGTTCCTGCACGTGGCGCCGGAGAACGCGCTGTCCCGCGAGTACCGCGCCGAGCTGAACGCCGTGGTGTACCCGGAGTTCGAGCAGAACTGGCAGCTCTTCGCACCGGACCCGCTGCAGCGCGAGGTCACGGTGTTCGCCCGGGTGCAGACCATCGCCGACGACGGCCGGATCACCACCCGGGACTGGCGCTCGCTGACGGCCGGCGACCTCGCCGCGATCCGGCACGACCCGGCGCCCAGCCACCTCGACCAGAACCTGCTGCGCCGCGCCTGGGACTTCTACGCCACCACCCACCCCGACGGGGACGGCCCGTCCGCCGCCGGCTCGCGCGGCCGGCTCGCCGAGGAGTACCTGAAACGGATCGCCCTGCAGCGGATCGGCCTCGCCGGCGGGGAGCGGGTGCTGCAGGTGCAGCTGCGGGCCGACACCCGGGCCGTCGCCCCGCCCGCCTGGAGCGACGAGCAGGTCGACACCTCCCCGCACGCCCGGGAACTGCCCTGGTGGCCGGTGCAGGACCAGGACCGGCGGGGCCTGTCGTGAGGTTCGAGGCGTTCCGGGCCGCCCTGCCGCGGCTGCTGACCACCCTCGCCCCCCACCAGGCGGCGGCGGTGCGGATCGGGGTGGCCGGCACCTGGGGCGCCTACCTGCTGCGCGAGTGGCCGAACCGCCGACTGCTGTACGGGGACCGCTCGCCCTGGTCGGCGGAGCTGAACGACCGGCTGCTCGCCGAGACCCACGCCTTCACCGCGCTGTCGTGGAGCGACGGACGCTGGTGGTTCGAGGCGGTGTACCTGCTGGCGCTGGTCTCGGCCGCGGCCCTCGCGCTCGGCTGGCGCACCCGCGCGAGCGCCGTCGTCTTCGCGCTGACCGTGCTGTCCCTGCAGAACCGCAACGTGCTGGTCGGCGACGGCGGCGACAACCTGGTCCACCTGCTGGCGATCTACCTGGTGTTCACCCGCTGCGGCGCCGTCTGGTCGCTGGACGCCCGCCGTCGCGCCCGCCGGCCCGCCCCCGACCCGGACGCCCGGAGCGAGCCGCGGGCGCTGGCCGACGCGCTGGCGGCGATGCTGCACAACTGCGCGATGCTGGTGATCGCCGCGCAGGTGGTGCTGGTGTACGCCACGGCCGGTTGGTACAAGGTGCAGGGCGCCCGCTGGCAGGACGGCACCGCCGTCCACTACCCGCTGCACCTGGCCTCGTTCACGCCCTGGCCGGGCCTGTCGGCGCTGCTCGGCGGCAGCCTGCTGGTGACCTTCCTGCTCAGCTACGGGACGGTGCTCGCGCAGGTGGGCTTCCCGTTCGCACTGGCGAGCAGGCGGCTGAAGAACGTGCTGCTGGTGCTGATGGGGGCCGAGCACCTGGCGATCGCGGTGGTGCTCGGGCTGCCGTTCTTCTCGCTGGCGATGCTCTCCGCGGACGCGGTGTTCTGGCCCACCGGGGCGCTGTTGGCGGTGGAGCGCGCGCTGACGGGCCGGCGGCGGAAAAGTCGCTAAGCTCCCGTTATGTCCTGGTTCACGGCCCTGCGCGAGACCGCGAAGGCCGGGCTGACCGTGGACTTCTCGCTCACCAACCCGCGCCGGTCGCTGCGCGCCGCGGTCGCCGCCGCGCTGGTGATCTTCCCGACGATGGCGATCTACGGGCCCGCGCACGCCGCGTCCGCCGCGATGGGCGCGTTCATCGCCGGGGTCGCGACCTTCCAACGCTCGTTCCGGCCGCGTGCGTCGCTGGCCCTGGTGGCGGGCGCCGGACTGGGGGTGTCGACCTTCCTCGGCTACCTGGCCGTCGGCATCCCCGGGGCCTTCCCGGTGCTGCTCGCGCTGTGGGCCTTCGGCGCTGGTCTGACCTGGGCGATCAGCCCGACCGCCGGGGTGGTCTCCGCCAACACGCTGTCCGTGATGCTGGTGGTGGTGCAGCTGCCGGTGTCGGTGTCCGCCGCGCTCGGCCACGCCCTGCTCTGCTCGATCGGCGGCGGCGTGCAGGCGCTGGTGGTCACCGTGTGGCCGATCGACAGCTGGCGGGCGCAGCGCGACGCCCTCGCCGACATCTACGCGGGGCTCGGCGACTACGCCCGCAGCCTGCGGCACGACCCGGTGGCGCACGTCGACCCGGAGCCGTTCATCGTCGCCCGGCAGGCCGCCCGGCTGACCGCCCGGCAGGCCCGCCGCCGCCCGGCCGAGCTGCGCGGCCTGCGCACCGTCGCGGAACGGATCAGGCCCGCGCTGGCCGCGCTCGCCGACCCGCGGGTCGGCGCCGCCGAGGAGGGCCCCGAGCGCGACCGGGCTCGTGAGGTGCTGGCCGCCGCCGCCGAGGTGCTGGACGCGCTGGCCCGGGCGATCCGCACGGGCGAGGCGGTGCGCCTGCCCAAGGACACCCCCGGCCTGGCGCTGGCCCGCCCCGGCACCGGCGAGGACCTGCTGCGCGGCGGCGCCCGCCGCTCCGCGCGCCGGCTGTCCACGCTGCTCGGCCGGGCCGCCGACCGGCTCGACCGGCAGGACCGGACCGCCCTCCCGGCCCGCACCGACACCGGACTGCGCCGCCCCCCGCTGGTCAAGGTCGCGCCCGCCGCGCTGGCCACCGTCGGCCGGCAGCTGCACCAGCACTCGGCGATCTTCCACCACGCGGTGCGGATGTCCGCGGTGGTCACCTCCGCCTACCTGGCGGCCCGGCTGCTGGGCATCGAGCACGGCTACTGGGCGCCGATGGCCTCCGCCATGGTGATGCGCCCCGACTTCGCGCAGACCTTCAGCCGCGGCGTCGCCCGGATCGCCGGCACCGTCGCCGGCGTGCTGGTGTCCACCGCGATCGTGCAGGTGTTCCAGCCCAACGACTGGGTGCTG
Organism: Kitasatospora sp. NPDC059795; assembly: GCF_042732175.1. Classification (NCBI taxonomy): domain Bacteria; kingdom Bacillati; phylum Actinomycetota; class Actinomycetes; order Kitasatosporales; family Streptomycetaceae; genus Kitasatospora; species Kitasatospora sp. NPDC059795. Next base: position 23,432 of record NZ_JBHWID010000009.1, on the reverse strand, counting down.
GCCGCCCTCGCCGTGTTCTCGATGGGCATGTCCTACATGATGCTGAGCACCGGGTACGCGCTGCTGACGGCCGCGATCTCCTCCTACGTGGTGTTCCTGCTCGGCCTGCAGCCCGGCGAGCCCGTGCAGCTGGCCTTCGACCGGGTCGCGATGACGCTGCTCGGCGGCGCGGTCGCGCTCGGCGCGTACGCGCTGTTCCCGACCTGGCAGACCGCCCGGCTGCCGGAGCGGCTCGCCGAGTGGCTGGCCGCCGCCGGGCGGTACGCGGCCGCCGTGTTCACCGCGTACGGCGAGCCGGCCGGCGGGCACGCCGAGGGCGACGTGCGGGCCGCGCTGCTGGACGTCCGGGAGGCCCGCGCCGAGATGCTGGCCGCGCTGGACCGGGCCGAGCTGGAGCCCGTGCACCACTTCGCGAGGACGCCGGAACTGAGCCGCAAGCAGTTCGACCGGGCCCGCTCCGCGGTCGGCATGCTGGACCGCTCCACCGTCCTGCTGGAGGCCCACCTGCCCGCCGAGGACGCCCCGCCGCTGCCCGGCGCCGGCGCGTTCGGCGAGGAGCTGCGGGACGCCACCGCGATCGCCGCCGCCGCGATCCTGCTCGGCCAGAACGTCGACTTCTCCCAACTGCGCGAGGCCCACCGCAGCTGGGACTACCTGCTGGCCTCGCTCCCCCGCGACGAGGGCATCGACGTCACCCGGGCCGGGGCCCGACTCGTCATGCAGGCGCTCACCGAGCTGGAGAAGGCCGTCCGGACGCGCCCGCAGCCGGCCCGGGAGGAGCCCGTACCCTCGACTGCGTGAGCGACACCTCGGTGCCCCAGCAGGGCGAGCAGTACGACGACGGACACCTCGCCGACGACCGCGAGATCGGCGTCGGCCCGCACCCCGAGCCGTGGCCCGACGACCCCCGGCTCGACCCCGAGCTGCTCGCCGCCGGCGACCGCCGCAACGTCACCGACCAGTACCGGTACTGGCGGCACGAGGCGATCGTCGCCGACCTCGACACCCGGCGGCACGGCTTCCACGTCGCCGTGGAGAACTGGCAGCACGACTTCAACATCGGCTCCGTGGTGCGCACCGCCAACGCCTTCCTCGCCGGGGAGGTGCACATCGTCGGGCGGCGCCGCTGGAACCGGCGCGGGGCCATGGTGACCGACCGCTACCAGCACGTGCGCCACCACGACTCGGTGGCCTCGCTGGCCGCGTACGCCGCCGAACGGGGACTGCCGATCATCGGCATCGACAACCTGCCCGGCGCGGTGCCGCTGGAGACCTACCCGCTGCCCGAGCGCTGCGTGCTGCTGTTCGGCCAGGAGGGCCCGGGGCTGACCGACGAGGCGTGGGCGCACTCGACGGCGGTCTGCTCGATCGCCCAGTTCGGCTCCACCCGCTCGATCAACGCCGGGGCGGCCGCGGCGATCGCCATGCACGCGTGGGTGCGGGAGCACGCCGCCGTCGGCGCGCTCCCGCAGGGCTGAGCATCCGTCGGTCGTCGGTCGTCGGTCGCCGTGCGTCAGGAGAACAGCAGCTTCCAGGTGTGCGGGCCCGGGTAGCCGTCGGCCTCCGCGCCGGTCCAGCCCTGGGCGCGTTGGAAGGCCTCGGTGGCCTTCCGGTCGGCCTCGCCCCAGTCCGGGCTCGGGCCCTCGCGGTAGTAGCCGCCGAAGCCCTTCTTCACCAGCTGCCGGCCGAGCCGGGTGACGTAGTCGTTGACCTTGCCCGGTCCGAACGTGTCCGCGCCCGGGAACGGCGGCGGGGCCTGGGTGGTGGGCGGGGGCGGCGCCGGGGCGCCGGCGGCGGGCGGGATGTCCTTGCCCTTGTGGTGGACCAGGAAGTCCCAGGTGTCCTTGCCCGGGTAGCCGTCGGCCTCCGCGCCGCGCCAGCCCTGGGCCAGCTGGAAGGCCTCGGTGGCCTTCCGGTCGGCCTCGCCCCAGTCCGGGCCGGGCCCCTCCCGGTAGAACCGGCCGCCGCCGCGCTCCACCAGCAGCTTCCCCAGCCGCGTCACGTAGTCGTTGACCTTGCCGGGCCCGAACGCGTCCGCCCCCGGGAACGCGTCCGAGCCGTCCGGGGCCGGTGACGGCCGGGTCAACCCCTTGTAGCGGTACGGCTGGTAGCCGCCGGAGTTGTGCCAGTAGGCGTACGGGGTGCTGCGTTCGGTGGTGCCCGGGCGGGTCTGCTCCAGGGCCGTGTACTTGGTGTGCGCGCCGTCCGCCCAGCCGCCGAACAGCACCGCGTGGGAGCCGCCCTGCGGGTCGTTGGCGTTGTTGTAGATCAGCACGTCGCCGGGCTGCAGGTCGTCCTTCGAGATCCGGTCGGCGAAGTCCGGCAGCGTCCAGGTGGTCTGACTGCTGCCCAGGCCCCAGGCCATCGACACGAAGCCGGAGCAGTCCTGCCGGTAACCGTCCGACCAGTACTGCGACATGCTGTACGGCACCTTCTGGTCCACCCAGGACTGCGCCCGCCGCATGATGTCCGTCCGGGTGGTGGCGGGCCGGTCCAGTGACCGGCGGGCCGTCGGCGGTGCGCCGAACAGGCCCGCGACCCCGCCCTGTGGCGTGGTGGCGGTCTGCGGGCTGTCGGTGCGCGGCGCGGCCGCGGCTATCGACGCCACCGCCCCGCCGCCGAACACGCTGCCGACGGCGGCCAGCAGCACCGCCGCCCGCCGCGCGCCGCGGGCCTGCGCCGAGACGCCTCGGCCCGACCGGACGGCGAGGTGCCTGGCCCGGCGGCGGGCGGTGCAGCCGCCGCAGGCACAGGACTCGTCCGGTTCGACATCGCTGAACTCCATCAGCACAGGGGACCTGCCTTTCCTCGGTGAGTGGGTCTCACATTTCACGGAGGCAGCAGCGCGGACCACCTGATGGGCGGTCGGACTGGGCAGAACGGGTGAACGGCGGGGAGACCGTGCGGCGTGGCATCGGGCCGGGGGAGCGGTGGTGCAGCAGGGCTGACGGTCGGTCGGTCGGAGGATTCGGGCCGGTGGTTATTCCCACTGCCAGCGGATGCCCACCTGGCCGGGTTGCTGGTCGGCGGTGAGGACGTGGGCGCTGGCGGAGGCGCCGATCCAGAGGGGCTCGCGGTGACGGTCGGTCTCGGCGCCCGGGGTGCGGTCGAAGCGCTCGCACTGGACGGGGACGGCGGCGGGGTCGAAGTGGACCTGCAGGACGTACTCCCGCACGGGGGCGGCGAAGTACCGGCCGTAGTCGGCGGTCGGGCCGGCGTCGGGGATCTGCACCTCGTACTCGAGGACGGTGGAGTCGCCGAGGGCGAGCGGCCGGTCGAGGAGGAGTTCGGCGACCAGCAGCCCGCTCTCCGGGCGGCGGCGGACCCGGCCGAGGCGGGCGTGCCGGACGTTGGTGATCTCGGGGCAGGTGTCGGTGCCCTCGTCGGACTTGTGGACCACGACGTGCCGGGTGACGCCGTCCACGGTGGCGCGGACCACCTGGCGCATCCGCAGCAGGTGGCCGCGGCGGGAGGCGTCGACGTAGTAGGCGTCGTGGATGGACTGCCGCTCCAGCTGGCCGGCCGGCGGGGCGTCGAGTTCGGCGAACACCTCGCCGAGTTCGGTCTGGCCGGGCCAGACCTGTTCGACCCGCAGGCCGTCGGGGGCCGGGCCCTGGGTGACCCAGCGGCCGCGCGGGCGGGGCGGGCCGAGCAGCGCGGTGAGGGCGGCGTGGCGCAGGCCGAGGAGTTCTTCGAGCAGGTGGACGGCGCGCAGCGAGGTGGCCCGTTCGGGCTGGCTGCGGCCGCGACGCCAGTAACTGAGCGTGGTGACGCTGACTCTGACGCCCTGTTTGGCGAGCGCGGCGCGGATCCGGTCGAGGCTGAGCCCGCTGTGCTCGATCGCGGCGTTGAGGACCTCGGCGAAGCCTCCCTGCGGGGAAGCGGGTGCTGCGGGTGCGACGGGCGCGACGGGCGCGACGGGCGCGACGGGAATGGCGGGAACGACGGGAACGGCGGCGGCCGCAGCGGCGGTGGCCGTCGCGGCGACGGCGGCCTGTGCGGTGACGGCGGCCTGTGCCGCGGGAGCGGATATGGATGAGGCGGAGTTGCGGACGGCTGCCTGCGGGCCGGCCGGCGCGGCCGGTCCGGCCGGTGGCCGGTCACCGCCGTGTTCGCGCTGGCCGACCAGGCGGAGCCGGCCGGCGTGCTGTGGTTGCTGTGAGCCCATGCGACACCTTCCCCACCCGGCGGGTTCGGTGGGTTCGCCCCGGCTCCGCGGTGCGTCGGAGGTGCGCCGCCGAGTGTGGGGGAACCCTATGCAGGGTTGAGAGGCTACGTCATCAATCAGGACATATGACAGTGGTCACGACAAGTATTTCGCAGACGGATCGCACTGGAAACACTCCTGACACACAGGTGCCGGAAGGGCCCGTGGAGACCCTCCCGGCACCCGCGTTGAACGCGGGTCAGGAGACGTTCAGCGCGGTGTCGTCGATGACGAAGCCGGTCTGCAGCGAGGCGTCCTCGACACCGTTGAACTTCACGGTGACGGTCTGTCCGGCGTAGGCGGACAGGTCGATGCTCTTCTGCGTGTAGCCGGTGTTCTTGTCGAGGTTGGAGTACGTGGCCACCGAGGTGCCGTTGACCGACACGGTGAGCTTGTCGTACGCCGTGGTCGTGCTGGTCTCGGCGGTGTCGACGTGCAGCCAGAACGACAGCGTCGCCTTGCAGCCGGACGGGATCGCCACCGACTGGGAGACGGAGTCGGTGTGGGCGGAGCCGTAGCCGTCCATCCAGGCCTTCCAGGAGCCGCTGTGGGCGGCCTCGGAGGCGGAGTTGTCGACCACGCCGGTGCTGGTGGTCCACGGGGCGGCGGTGCCGGTCTCGAAGCCGGGGTTGCCGAGCAGCTGGGCTGCGGTGCAGCCGCCGGTGGGCGGCGGGGTGGTGCCGCCGGTGCCGAGCAGGGCGTTGGCGAGGCCGTCGGCGATCGGGGTGCCCCAGCCGGTGACCTGGTCGTAGCCGGTCTTGGCGGCGAAGTCCTGGTTCGAGCCGCTGGTCACGTCGTGCAGCGCGGTGCCGTACGAGCTGCTGTTGGCGACGGTGTACAGCTTCGGGTTGACCTCGCCCAGGGTGGGCTTGGACGCGGCCTTGGCCTTCTGGTTGTACAGCGCGGCGAAGCCGGACCACAGCGGGGCGGCCGCGGAGGTGCCGCCGTAGACCTGCCAGCCGGCGCTGCTGGTGCCCTGGGTGTAGATCGCGAAGCCGCTGTTCGGGTCGGCGTTGGACGCGATGTCGGGCACGGTGCGCATGGTGCCGGTGACGTTGGTGCCGGTCTGCCAGGTCGGCTTGGCGAACTGGGTGGAGACGCCGCCGCCGGCGGTGCTCCAGGCGCTCTCCGAGCTGTAGGCGGTACCGGAGACCTTCAGGTTGGTGCCGCCGACGCCGGTGTTGTACGGGCTGGAGGCGGGGAAGTCCACGGCCTTCACGGAGGAGCCCGAGGTGGAGCGGGTGCAGTCCCGGGAGCCGTCGTCGCCGGACGCCGAGAAGATCGAGATGCCCTGGGCGGCGGCCTGCTTGAAGGAGTTGTTCACCGCCGTCATCGAGGAGGCGGTGGTGTCGGGCTCGCAGGAGCCCCAGGATATGGAGATGACCTGGACCCGGTTGTCCGAGACGATCTTGGCGGCCATGTCGATCTCGCCCTGGTCGCTGTTGGGGGCCTCGTAGACCAGCTGGGTGGCCTTGGGGGCGACGCCGCGGACGATCTCCGAGTCCAGCTCGACCTCGCCCTGGCCGTCGCCGGGCTTCGAGTCGTAGTTGGCGCCGTCCACCGAGACGGTGCTGACCGCCGGGCCGGACAGGCCGAACTGACTGTCGTAGGTGGTCAGGTTGGAGGACTTGTAGCCGTCGAACTCCCAGAGCGCCACGGTGCTGCCGGTGCCGTCCGCGCCCAGCTGATCGAGGCGGTAGGCGCCGTCGTAGCCGGCCGGGCCGAAGCCGCTCGGGGTGGCGTGCGGGGTGGCCGCGTCGGGCTTGGCGATCCGGGTGGTGCGCACGGTGTGGTCGTTGAGGCCGCTGACGCCCTCGACCACGCCGGCCAGCGAGGCCGGCAGCGTGGCGGCGGCGTCGTTGGCGAAGAAGGTCCGGTTGCCCTGCTGCGGATCGCTGTAGGTCGACTCGTGGGTGCCGAACGCGGCGGCGACCTTCGAGGCCGAGCCGCTGGCGTTCACCACCTGGCGGTTGGCGCTGACCGAGTCGACCTTCAGGCCCTGGGCGGCGAGGAACGCGCGGACCTGGTCGACGTCGGCCTGGGTCGGGCCGAAACGCTCGTTGAACTGCTCGGGCGTCAGATAGTGCCCGAACTCCGCGGTGCCGGGCGTGCCGACCGCCGCGAGGAATCGGTCCAACTCGGCGGTGTTGCGCAGTTTCAGGCTGACGGCCACGGATATCTTCCGGTCGGCCGGGACGTCTCCCTGCTTGTGGGAGCGCGCCACCGCCGGGGTGACGGTCTGCGGGAGCGCCACCCGGGAGCTGGCGTTCGGCGTCGGCGCCGCCTGGGCGGTGCCGACGCCGAGCGAGACGGCGGTCAGGGGCAGGACAGCCAGGGCTGCGGCAAGGGCGAGCGAGCGGGGTCGCACGGGGTCCTCCGGAAGTCTGGGGGCGTTCCGGTTTTCGAAAACGCTCGCCAGAATCTTTCAGAGAACCTTCAGGAATTGGCCCATGCCTGAGCAATTGCTTACTAAAGAACAGTCAACTGTGGAGCGCTGCACGGCTTCAGTGAATGAACAGAATGTCCACAGATCAATTCAGTGAATAAGGATCAGGGGCGGCCGAGCCACTGGCTGAGCGCGGCCCGCAGCTCGCCCCGGGTCGGGTCGACGCAGGCCCACGCCGCGTAGCCGTCCGGGCGGACCAGCAGCACGGTGTCGCGCAGCTTGCCGTGCGGGTCGGCCGGGGCGGCGGTGACCACCCGCTCCGCCCAGGAGTCGGCCACCGACAGCTCGTCGTTGCTGATCAGCACGGCCTTCCCGGCGCGCAGCGCCTCGTACAGCCGGGACGGGCCGCCGGGCGCGTCCACGGCCAGCCGCAGGTCCGGGACGCGGCGGCCGGCCAGCGGGTGGGCGCCCTTCTCGGCGGGGTAGGCGTAGCCGATGCCGGAGATCTGCTTGGCGCCCAACTCGGCCAGTGGGCCCAGGTGTTCGGCGACGGCTCCGATCGCGGTGCGCAGCACCCGGGTGGTGGCGTGCCGGCCGAGGGCGAGCCGCACCAGGGCGCCGGAGCTGCGCAGCACCGTCCGGCCGACCGGGTGGCGCTCGGTCTGGTAGGTGTCCAGCAGCGCGTCGGGGGCCCAGCCGCGGACGGCGGCGACCAGCTTCCAGCTCAGGTTGGCGGCGTCCTGCAGGCCGGTGTTCATGCCCTGGCCGCCGGCCGGGGAGTGGCAGTGCGCGGCGTCGCCGGCCAGGAACACCCGGCCGGAGCGGTAGCTCGGGGCCTGCCGCTCGTCGCTGTGGAAGCGGGACGTCCAGCGGGCCTCGGCGAGACCCAGGTCGCGGCCCGTCACCTCGCGCATCAGGTCGGCGAGTTCGGCGAGCACCACCGGCTCGGAGTCGGCCACCTGGTGGTCGCGGTCCCAGCCGATCGCCCGGTGCCAGCCGTCGCCGTAGGAGGCGAGGAAGACGAAGCCGCGCTCGGTCGCGCCGGCCGTCAGCGGCTCCTCCGGCTGGTGCTCCAGCCGGACGTCGGCCAGCATCACCGAGCGGACCACCGACTCGCCGGGGAACGGGATGCCCAGCAGGTCGCGCACCGCGGAGTGCACGCCGTCGGCGCCGACCGCGTAGCGCGAACGCAGCCGCTGCTCGCCGTCGGCGGTGCGGACGGTCAGCGTGACGCCCTCCGCGTCCTGCCGCAGGCCGGTCAGTTCGGAACCGCGGCGCAGCTCGGCGCCCGCCTTGACGGCCCGGTCGCGCAGCACCCGTTCGGTGTGGGACTGCGGGGTGACCAGCACGAACGGGAACCGGGTGGGCAGCGCGGAGAAGTCCGCCCGGAGCCCGCCGAAGGCCTGCAGGGACGGCATGGTCAGGCCGGTGGCGATCAGCTCGTCGGCCACGCCGCGGGCGTCGAGCTGTTCCAGCGTGCGGGCGTGCACCGCGAACGCCCTGGTCAGGTTGGACTCCTCGGCACGCTTGTCGACCACGGTCACCCGTAGTCCGGCCGCCGCCAGATCGCCGGCCAGCAGCAGGCCGGTCGGGCCGGCCCCGACCACCACCACGTCTGCGGTGAACTCCGTCTCGGACATCCGTCTCTCCCGTCGTCATCCCCCGTCGGCCGGTGGTCAACGGACCGGAGTCCCACGGCTTTCGGGTTCTCAGAGCGCTTTCAGACTGCCATCATCGCGGCCCCATTCGGGGCTGTGAACCTCCTTCCCATGACTCAGCCAGCGATGCGTCACCCGCTCCGCTCCGTTCCGGCGGTCGACGGCCGGTCCGCGGCCGGGGCCGCGGTCAGAACCCGGCTCGTGGAGATCGTGGTGCCGGTGTACAACGAGCAGCACTCGTTGGAGCGTTGCGTCGAGCGGCTGCAGGCGTACCTGGCGGAGACCTTCCCGTACGACTGGCTGATCACGGTGGCCGACAACGCCTCGGTGGACGGCACCTGGGAGGTCGCCACGGCGCTCGCCGAGCGGTTCCCGCAGGTCCGGGCGGTGCACCTGGACCTGAAGGGGCGCGGCCGGGCGCTGCGGCAGGTGTGGGGGCAGAGCGGGGCGGACGTGGTGGCCTACATGGACGTCGACCTGTCCACCGGGCTGGAGGCGTTCCTGCCGCTGGTCGCGCCGCTGCTGTCCGGGCACAGCGACCTGGCCATCGGCAGCCGGCTGCACCGGGGTTCGGCGGTGGTGCGGGGTCCGAAGCGGGAGCTCATCTCGCGGACCTACAACTTCCTGCTGCGGGCCACCATGGCCGCGAAGTTCTCCGACGCGCAGTGCGGGTTCAAGGCCGGGCGCACCGAGGTGGTGAAGCGGCTGCTGGAACGGGTCGAGGACAACGCCTGGTTCTTCGACACCGAACTGCTGCTGCTCGCCGAGGCGTCCGGGCTGCGGATCCACGAGGTGCCGGTGGACTGGGTGGACGACTCGGACAGCCGGGTGGACATCGTCCGCACCGCGCTGGACGACCTGAAGGGCATGCTGCGGGTGGCCCGGCACACCCTGGCCGGCCGGGGCGCGGTCGACCTGCCGGCCCGGGTGCGGCAGGCCCAGGCGCCGCCGGGGCTCGGCCGGCAGTCCGTCAGCTTCGCGGTGATCGGGGTGCTCTGCACGCTGGCCTACCTGCTGCTGTTCCTGGTGCTGCGGCGGCCGCTGCCGGCGCTGCTCGCCAACGCGCTGGCGCTGGGCGTCACCGCCGTGTTCAACACCGCGGCGAACCGGCGCTTCACCTTCGGTGTGACGGGCCGTCGGAACGCCCTCAAGCACCAACTGGAGGGCGGCATCGCGTTCCTGGTGGGCCTGGCGCTGACCAGCGGGGCGGTGGCGGCGCTGCACGCGGCCTCGTCGCGGGCCGGGCGCGGGCTGGAGCTGGGCGTGCTGGTGGCGGCCAACGCGGCGGCCACCGTGGTGCGGTTCGTGCTGCTGCGGGCGTGGGTGTTCAACCCGCGCCGCGGGCGGCCCTGTTGACTCCCTGCCGAACTCCCCCTGGGGGAAGGGAACGCCGCGGGCCCGGACGGATTCGTCCGGGCCCGCGGTGCGCGTCCGCTGCCTGCGGATCCCGACTACGTGCGGATGCCGACTACTTGCGGATCTCGACGGTGCGGAACCGGTTGGCGACGAACGCGGCGTCGCAGTAGGCCGAGTTGGCGGCCGGGTTGGCGCCGGTGCCGTGCAGGTCGGAGAAGGCCGCGGTCTGGTTGACGTACACGCCGCCGGTGAGGTTGAGCGACAGCGAGACGCCGGCGTCCAGGCAGGCGTCGATCAGCGCGGTCTCGACCTCGGGGTCGGTGGTGTACGCGCCGGCCGTCATCGCGCCGTGCTCGACCGTGGTGCGGTGCAGCAGCTCGACGGCGGCGGCGGTGGACTCGACGGCGACCGCGAAGGCGATCGGGCCGAAGCACTCGGTGAGGAAGCGCGCGAGGTCGTCCGGCTTGCCGGCGTCGGCCTTCACCAGGGCGGGCGTGCGGATGGTCGCGCCGGGGAACTCCGGCGAGGCCACCACCCGCGGGGCGAGGGCGAGTTCGCCGAGCTCGCCGCCGGCCGCGGCGGCGCTGCGCTGCAGCACGCCGGGGTTGACCACGGCGCCGAGGATGGACGCGGCCCGGGCGTCGTCGCCGAGCAGGCCGTCGACGGCGGCGGCGAGGTCGGTCACCACCTGCTCGTAGGAGCGCTCGCCGTCCTCGGTGCGGATGCCGGTGCGCGGGATCAGCAGGTTCTGCGGGGTGGTGCACATCTGGCCGCTGTACAGGCTGAGCGAGAACGCCAGGTTGTTCAGCATGCCGCGGTAGTCGTCGGTGGAGTCGACCACGACGGTGTTCACGCCGGCCTTCTCGGTGTACACCTGCGCCTGGCGGGCGTTGTTCTCCAGCCAGTCGCCGAAGCCGGTGGAGCCGGTGTAGTCGATCAGCTTCACCTCGGGGCGCACCGCCAGCACCTGGGCGATCGCGGAGCCCTCGCGCTCGGCGGCCAGGCAGACCAGGTTCGGGTCGAAGCCGGCCTCGGCGAGCACCTCGCGGGCGATCCGCACGGTCAGCGCCAGCGGCAGCACGGCCCGCGGGTGCGGCTTGACCAGCACGCCGTTGCCGGTGGCCAGCGAGGCGAACAGGCCCGGGTAGCCGTTCCAGGTCGGGAAGGTGTTGCAGCCGATCAGCAGCGCGGTGCCGCGCGGGACGGCGGTGAACTCCTTGGTCATCACCAGCGGGTCGCGCTTGCCCTGCGGCTTGGTCCACTGCGCGGAGCGCGGCAGCCGGGTCTGCTCGGCGTACGCGTACGCCACCGCCTCGACGCCGCGGTCCTGGGCGTGCGGGCCGCCGGCCTGGAAGGCCATGCCGTAGGCCTGGCCGGTGGTGTGCATCACGGCCTGCGCGAACTCGTGCGAGCGGGCGTTGATCCGGGCCAGGATCTCCAGGCAGACCGCGGCGCGGGCGGCCGGGCCGGCCTTCGCCCACGCGGGGCGGGCGGCCTCCAGTGCGGCCAGCAGCGCGTCCGGCTCGGCGTGCGGGTAGCCGATGCCCAGTTCGATGCCGTACGGGGAGGCCTCGCCGGTCACCGGCTCGCCGCCGTCGGGGTGGCCGGGCAGCTCGAACTCGCGGCCCAGCAGGGCGTCGAAGGCGGCCTTGCCGTCGGCGGCGGCGCTCTCGCCGTACGCCTTGGGGAACTCCGGGTACGGCGACCAGTAGTCGCGTGACCCGGCCGCGGCGACGGCGTGGTCGAGGGTGTCCTGGTGGCGGGCGATCAGTTCGTCGACCGGCTGGGGGGTCGCGGCGGCCATGGTGCGCTCCTCACGGGGGCGGGGCGGGACACAGCTCAGGGTAACCGAACGATCGGTCGGTGCAAGGGTTCTTCAAACCCCCGGTCCTCGTCGCTTGCGGAGACTTCTGCGTGGGCGCTGCTCGGGGTGCGGGCGGTCGGCGATCCCGGCGGGCTGCGCCTGCCTGTTCGACGGACTTCCGGCGGTGCCGCTCGCGCCGAACCGGCCGGGCGCGAGCGGCGGTTCGGCGGTCTACGGGATGCCGAGCTGGAAGATGACGTAGCCCGCGTACCAGCCGGAGGAGAGGGCGGCGACGCCGAGGACGGTGGCGAGGTTGCGGAGGCGGACGCGGGCGAGGGCGACCGCGAGGGGGATCAGCAGCGGGAAGATCGGGAGGACGAAGCGGGACAGCGTGCCGAACATCTGCTGGCTGCCGAGCACCATCACCAGCGTGCCCAGGGTGTAGACGACGAGCACCAGCGGCGGGCGCTTGGACATCAGGGACACCAGCAGGATCGGCAGGGAGAGCAGCACCACGACCGCGATCAGGTCCTCGGTGGGGTACGCGAACAGGTAGTTGGTCTCGCCGCGCAGCACGTTGGTGGCCGCCCGCAGGGTGTAGCGGCCCCAGTCGAAGAAGTGCAGCCAGCCGCCGCGCTGCAGGGTGATGTAGCCGTCCAGGTGCCCCATCCGGTAGCCGACCCAGGCCAGGTAGCCCAGGCAGCCGATCGGGGGCAGCACGATCGCGGTGAGCGGGCCGACCACGCCGTCGCGGCGTCTCCACAGCGCGACGGCGGCGGCCAGCGCCACGCCGGCGATCAGCGGCACCGAGCTCGGCCGGGCCAGGCCGGCCATGAAGGCCACCACGGCGGCGCTCAGCCAGTTGCGGTCGATGACGAAGAAGCAGGCCCAGGCGGCCAGCGCGACGAACACCGACTCCGAGTAGACCGCCCATTCCACGCCGGAGCCCGGGAACGCCGCCCACAGGCCGGCCGCGATCACGCCCGCCCGGTGGCCGTACAGCCGGGACACCACGGCGAAGATGCCGGCCGCGGCGACGAACGAGGCGACGATCGACACCAGCATGCCCGCGCCGTACAGGCCGAGGCCGGTGTTCGTCACCAGGCGGATCAGCCCCGGATACATCGGGAAGAACGCGGCGGAATTCTGCTTGATGGTGAAGAAACCCTGCTCCGGAATGAGCTGCGGGTCGTAGCCGAGCTGCGCGACCTTCTCGTACCAGAGGCCGTCCCAGGTGCCGAGCACATCCCAGGGGTGGACGCCGCCGCCGAAACGCGGGTCGGTGGTCCGGTAGTGGCCGCTGGTTTCCAGCAGCCACATGAAAGCGGCGAATCCGGCGAGTTTCACCGCGCCGTACAGGGCGAGCGCGGGGCCGAAACGGTGCGCGGCGGCGCGGAATCCGGAAGCCGTCGCGGAGCCGGGCTCGCGGTCGTCGGCGGTTTCCTCCGCCGGTTCGTCCGCCTCGACCGGGAGGTCGCCCTCGGTGGTGGTCGCGCTCTCGGTCGCGCTCTCGGCGGAGGTCGGTGGACGACCCGCCATCCCTTGCCGGACGACACCCACGGGCCGCCTCCATCCTGTGCCATTTCGGGCCGCCGGGGGCGGCGGTGCGGACAGTGTAAGGCTGCGTCAGGGCTGGCCAAAGGCCTTGCGGGGCGGGTGGGTCGGCCTCCGCGCGGCGCCGCCCGGGCCACCGGTGGAACCACTCCTGGTAGCGGCCGTACCAGCGGCGATCGGGCCGGTCTGCGGTACGGCCGAAGCAAAGCGGGGAATTCCCGGGCGGAACCCGGCACGTATTGGCAAATGCGGCCGGACGTGACTCGCCATTCCTCATTTTTGCGCCGATTTCGGGCGGCCGGAACTCCCGGGCCGGGCGTTTCGACGGCGGGCCGGGAACCGTACCCCGGCTGACGGGGCGGAGCGGACGGGGCGATACTCGTTGCCATGGCCGAAAACCTCACGCGCGCCTCCTACACGGTCGAGTCGCTGCTCGCCGTCACGGTGCGGGTCTTCAACGAGCGCGGTTACGACGGCACCTCGATGGAGGACCTGTCCCGGGCCGCGGGGATCTCCAAGTCCTCGATCTACCACCACGTGCGCGGCAAGGAGGAACTGCTGCGGCTGGCGGTCGGACGGGCGCTGGACGCGCTGTTCGCGATCCTGGAGGAGCCGGCGGCCGTCGAGGGTCGGCCGGTGGACCGGCTGGAGCACGTGGTGCGGCGGACCGCCGAGGTGCTGTTGGCCGAACTGCCGTACGTGACACTGCTGCTGAGGGTCCGCGGGAACACCGTGACCGAGCAGTGGGCGCTGGAGCGGCGCCGCGACTTCGACCACCGGGTCGCCGAACTGGTCCAACAGGCCGTCGGCGCGGGCGAGTTGCGGTCGGACGTGGAACCGCGGCTGGCGACCCGGCTGCTGTTCGGCATGATCAACTCGGTGGTGGAGTGGTACCGCCCCGGCCAACGCGGCGCCGAGGACCTGCCCGAGGCCGTCGTCCGGCTGGCCTTCGGCGGCCTGCGGGCCCGGTGAGCGCGGTCGATCCGGAGGAACCCGGGGCGCTGCGCGACCTGCTCGCCGAACGGGCCGCGCACCGGGACGAGCCGGTCGCCGTCGGCCGGGCTCAGGGGGCGTCCGAGGGGATGTGGTCGGTCTCCTCGAAGACCAGCATGGTGCGGGTGCCGAGGACCTGCGGGATCGACTGGATGCTGCCGAGCACCAGCTCGCGCAGCTCCCGGTTGTCGGCGGTGTGCACCAGCATCAGCACGTCGTAGTCGCCGCCGACCAGCGCGATGTGCGCGACCCCGGGCAGCTGCAGCAGCTGTTCGCGCACGGCGCGCCAGGAGTTCTGGACGATCCGCAGCGTCACGTACGCGGAGGCGGCCTGCCCGGCCCGCTCGTGGTCGATCCGGGCCGTGAAGCCGCGAATCACCCCGTCCTCGACCATCCTGGAGATCCGGGCGTAGGCGTTCGCCCGGGACACGTGCACCCGCTCGGCGACCGAGCGGATCGAGGCGCGACCGTCCTGCCGCAGCAGCCGCAGGATCGACCGGTCGACACGGTCGAGTCTGGACACCTGTTCAGCCGACATGGCCCCCCACCCCTCGCGATTGGACGTGCTGGCCCCAGCAGACCGCCCTTTCGGCCGACTGTCCACCGTCTTGGCGCGGATATGGTCAAGATGAACAGGCGACCGAACAATCGGTAGGGAGCCCCCACCACCCCGGAGGTGCCCCACATGACCGTTCTGGACCACAGGGACCAGGCCGACCCCGACCTGGTGCCCGGCTGGCTGCCCGGCGCCACCGCGCCCCGCACCGACCCCGCCCCGCTGCTGCCGGACGCCGAACCGCTGCGCGTCCTGGGGACCCCCGCCGCGGACAAGGCCGACCCCGGCCTGCTGCGCGAGCTGTACCGCCGGCTGGTCGCCGGCCGCCGCTACAACCAGCAGGCCACCACCCTCACCAAGCAGGGCCGGCTCGCCGTCTACCCGGCGTCCACCGGCCAGGAGGCGTGCCAGATAGCCGCCGCCCTGGCGCTGCGCGAGGACGACTGGCTGTTCCCCTCCTACCGCGACACCCTCGCCGTGGTCGCCCGCGGCGTCGACCCGCTGCAGGCGCTGACCCTGCTGCGCGGCAACGCCCACACCGGCTACGACCCGCGCGCCACCCGCACCGCCCCGCTCTGCACCCCGCTGGCCACCCAGGTCCCGCACGCCGTCGGCCTCGCCCACGCCGCCCGGCTGGCCGGGGACGACACCGTCGCGCTGGCCCTGCTCGGCGACGGCGGCACCAGCGAGGGCGACTTCCACGAGGGCCTGAACTTCGCCGCCGTGCTGCACGCCCCCGTGGTCTTCCTGGTGCAGAACAACGGCTACGCGATCTCCGTCCCGCTGACCCGGCAGTCCGCCGCGCCGACCCTGGCGCACAAGGCGGTCGGCTACGGCATGCCCGGCCGGCTGGTCGACGGCAACGACGCCGCGGCCGTCCACCAGGCGCTCACCGAGGCCGTCGAACGCGCCCGGAACGGCGGCGGCCCCACCCTGGTCGAGGCGCTCACCTACCGCGTCGAGGCGCACACCAACGCCGACGACGCCACCCGCTACCGGCAGGCCGACGAGGTCGCCGCCTGGCAGGCCCACGACCCGATCCGGCTGCTGGCGGACGCGCTGCGCGAACGCGACCTGCTGGACGACCAACTGGTCGCCGAGGCCGCCGAGGAGGCGGAGGCACTGGCCGCCCGGATGCGCGCCGAGTTCCACGCCGACCCCGACCTCGACCCGATGTCGCTGTTCGCGCACGTCTACGCCGAACCCACCCAGCAGCTGCGCGAACAGGCCGCGCAGCTGGCCGCCGAGCTGGCCGCGGAGGCCGAGGTGCACACTCGATGACCACCGCCACCCGTGAACAGCACGGCCTGCGCACCGGCACCATGGCGCAGGCCCTGAACACCGCCCTGCGCGACGCGATGCGCGCCGACGCGTCCGTGCACGTGCTCGGCGAGGACGTCGGCGCCCTCGGCGGCGTCTTCCGGATCACCGACGGCCTGACCGCCGAATTCGGCGCCGACCGCTGCCTGGACACCCCGCTCGCCGAGGCCGGCATCCTCGGCACCGCCGTCGGCATGGCCATGTACGGGCTGCGCCCCGTCGTCGAGATGCAGTTCGACGCCTTCGCCTACCCGGCGCTGGAGCAGCTGTTCTCGCACGTCGCCAAGATGCGCAACCGCACCGCCGGCAAGCTCCCGCTGCCGATCACCGTCCGCGTCCCGTACGGCGGCGGCATCGGCGGCGTCGAGCACCACAGCGACGCCTCCGAGGCGTACTACGCGCACACCCCCGGCCTGCACGTGGTCACCCCGGCCACCGTCGCCGACGCGTACGGGCTGCTGCGGGAGTCGATCGCCTCGGACGACCCGGTGGTGTTCCTGGAGCCCAAGCGCCTGTACTGGGGCAAGTCCGAGTGGGACCCGGCGGCGGGCGTCGAACCGATCGGGAAGGCGGTGCTGCGCCGGCCCGGGACCTCCGCGGTGCTGATCAGCTACGGGCCGTCGCTGCCGGTCTGCCTGGAGGCCGCCGAGGCCGCGAAGGCCGAGGGCTGGGACCTGGCCGTGCTGGACCTGCGCTCGCTGGTGCCGTTCGACGAGGCCACCGCCTGCGAGGTGGTCCGCTCGCTCGGCCGGGCCGTGGTCGTGCACGAGGCCACCGGCTTCGGCGGGGCCGGCGCGGAGATCGCCGCCCGGCTGACCGAGAAGTGCTTCCACCACCTCGCCGCGCCGGTGCTGCGGGTCACCGGGTTCGACATCCCGTACCCGCCGCCGATGCTGGAGCACCACCACCTGCCCGGGGTGGACCGGATCCTGGACGCGGTCGCCCGGCTGCAGTGGGAGGAGTGATGGCGATGCCGGTGGTCCGCGAGTTCACGCTGCCCGACCTCGGTGAGGGACTCACCGGGGCCGAGGTGGTGCGCTGGATGGTCGAGGTCGGCGAGGTGATCGCCGTGGACCAGCCGGTGGTGGAGGTGGAGACCGCCAAGGCGGTGGTCGAGGTGCCCTGCCCGTACGGCGGCGTGGTCACCGCGCGGTTCGGCGAGGTCGGGCAGGAGGTGCCGGTCGGCGCGCCGCTGGTCGCCGTGGCCGTCGCGCCCGGGCACGTGTCCGAGGACATCGCGCCCGAGCCCGAGGTGGAACGGCCGCTGGTCGGCTACGGCGTGGCCGAGACCCGCCGGGCCGGCCGCCGCCGGGTCGTGCCGGGCGGCGCCGCGGCGTCGGCCCTTCCGGTCGCTCCCGTGGTGGCCCCGCCCGCCCCGTCCGTGCCGCCGGCCCCGGCCGTGCTGGCGGTGATCTCGCCGCTGGTGCGCCGGATCGCCCGCGAGCACGGGCTCGACCTGGCGCGGGTGGCCGGCAGCGGCCCCGAGGGGCTGATCACCCGGCGGGACGTCGAGCGGGCGATCGAACGGGCGGGGGCCGTCGAGGCAGCAGCGGTCGGGGCAGCAGCGGTCGGGGCGGCAGTGGTCGGGGCGGCGGAGGTTCCACGTGGAACCGACGACGAGCTGGTCCCGCTGCGCGGACTGCGCCGCACCGTCGCCGAGAAGCTCACCCGCAGCCACCGGGAGATCCCGGCGGCGACCTGCTGGGTGGACGCCGACGCGACCGAACTGATGGCGCTGCGCGCCCAGTTGAACCAGGTGCCGGGCCCGAAGGTGAGCGTGCTGGCGCTGTTGGCGCGGATCTGCCTGGCCGGCCTGGAGCGCTTCCCAGAGCTCAACTCCAGCGTCGAGGGCGACGCCGTCCGCCGGCACCGCGCCGTCCACCTGGGCTTCGCGGCGCAGGGGCAGCGCGGGCTGCTGGTGCCGGTGGTGCGGGACGCCCAACTGCTGGGCACCGAACGGCTGTCGGTGGAGCTGGCCCGGTTGACCGAGGCGGCCCGGGCCGGGTCGCTGGGCCCGGCCGAGCTGACCGGCGGGACGTTCACGCTGAACAACTACGGCGTGTTCGGGGTGGACGGCTCCACGCCGATCCTCAACCATCCGGAGGCGGCGATGCTCGGGGTGGGCCGGATCACCCCGAAACCGTGGGTGCACGAAGGGCAGTTGGCGGTCCGTCAGGTCACCCAGCTGTCGTTCACCTTCGACCACCGGGTCTGCGACGGGGGCACCGCGGGCGGGTTCCTGCGGTTCGTCGCGGACTGCGTGGAGCGCCCGGGGATGCTGCTGCGGGGGCTGTGAGCCCGGTTCGGGTGCGGAGCGCCCGGTGCGCGCCGCACCCGGGCGGGGGAGGGTAGCGGTCCGAGGGTCCGGTTGTCCGGATTTTGACGGAATTGCCTGATCTGCTGTGCGGTCGGTGGCACTGTGCTGACGGCGTCAGCAGATCGGTCGACCGGAAGCAGAACGATTCCCTTGGCTACTCGTCAGCTCGCACTCGACACCAGGCCGCTCACCCCCGTGCCGGCCGTCCCGGCGAAGCCCACCCGGCCGCCGACGGTGCCCGCGCCGCCGGCCCCCGCGCCGCCCTCGCCCGCCGCGGTCGAGTCGCTGTTCCGGCCGACCCGGACGCCCAACTGGGTCGGCCCGGGCGACCGTTGGGCCCGAGCATGGGGAATGCCCGGCCCGGGGCCCGCCCCGGTGCAGCCGGTCGGCGCGGTGCGGCCGGTCGCGCCCGTGGAGCCGCCGGACGCGGCGGAGCTGGCGTCGATCCGGGCGGTGCTGGCGGCCGTGCAGCCGGTCGCGGACCGGACGATGGCGCAGTTCCACGCGCTGATGTTCCTGCGCCACCCGGAGCTGCGGGCGGTGTTCCCGGCCGCCATGGACGAGCAGCGCCAACTGCTGTTCCGGGCCCTTCAGGAGTGCGTCCGGCACGGCGACGACCCGGCCGCGCTGCGCGCCCACCTGGTGCCGCTGGGCCGCCGCCACCACACCTACGGCGCGCTGCCCGGGTACTACGCCTCGGCCGAGGAGTGCCTGGTGCAGGCACTGGCCCGGTACGGCGGCGACGCCTGGGACGAACGGGCCGAGGCGGCCTGGCGGCGGCTGCTGGCGCTGGTGTCGCGGCTGCTGGTCGAGGGCCTGGAGGAGGCGCGGGCCACCCCCGCGTGGTGGCAGGCCGAGGTGGTCGGGCACCGGCAGGCCTCCGACGACGTCGCGGTGCTGACGCTCCGCCCCGACCAGGCGTACCCGTACCGGGCCGGGCAGTACGCGGCGGTGGAGACGCCCTGGTGGCCGCGGGTCTGGCGGCCCTACTCGTTCGGGTCGGCGCCGCGCGCGGACGGGCTGCTGACGCTGCACGTCAAGGCGGTTCCGGCGGGCTGGGTGAGCAACGCCCTGGTGCACCGGGCGCGGCCGGGCGACGTGCTGCGGCTGGGCCCGGCGGAGGGCGGCATGACGGTGAACCACAGCTCGGGGGAGAACCTGCTCTGCCTGGGCGGCGGCACCGGCATCGGGCCGATCGCCGCCCTGGTCGAGGAGGTCGCCGCGCACGGGCCGGGCGGCCGCCGGGTCGAGGTGTTCTACGGCGCGCGCCGGGCCGCCGGGCTGTACCGGCTCCCCGAACTCCGCGAACTGGCCGTCCGGCACCCCTGGTTGACCGTCCGGGCAGTGCTCTCCGAGGGCGGCGGCGCCGACGGGACACTGGCCGGCGAGCTCCCCGACGTGGTCGCCCGGTACGCCCCGTGGCACGGCTACGCGGCGTACCTGAGCGGCCCGGAGGCGATGGTCCGCGCCGGAGCGGCCGCGCTGCGCCGCTGCGGGATGCCGGCCGACGCCGTCCGGCACGACCTGGCCGACTAGCCGAGGTCTTCGGCGAGCAGGGCCCGGATGCCTTCGATGTTGGCGGCGAGGTAGGCGCGGAGGCTGGGCGGGACCACGTTGACCGAGGTCACGCCCTCGCGGGTGAACGGCACCCGGACGATCGCGTACTCGCCGTTCGGCTGCTCCACCTCGGGGCCGTGGCGGCGGGACGGGTCGAAGTCGGTGAGCCGGCAGACGAAGAAGTGCTGCACCTTCACGCCGTGCGGGTGGGCGGGCGTCCCGTCCTCGTGGTGGGAGTGCGCGACGGTGTCGACGAAGGCGGGCACCACGTCGGTGATTTTCGCGCCGAGTTCCTCGTCCACCTCGCGGTGCAGGGCGTCGATCACGCTGGCGTCGGAGGGCTCGACGCCGCCGCCGGGGGTGATCCAGTACGGGTGCGGGGAGCCGGGGCGGACCCGGCGGATCAGCACCAGCGAGGCGGGGGCGTGCGGGGCGGCCGGATCGAACTCCAGCAGGATCGCGCGGGCGGTGCGCTTGACGACAGGACGGACCGGGCCCGACATGGCTCCCACCTCCGGTGGCGCGTGCGTTGTGCGGGAGTCTCCCGCGCGCCGGTGGGCACGAAACCCGCACGCGGGAACGGATCGGAGGAGTCCGTTCCGCCGGCCTCCCCCTCGTCGCCATCATGCGCCCGCCCCGGCGGGGCGGTTCGTTCACCATTTGAAAAAGCACACCTTGTCCACATCGCCGTCAAACCAGGACGATGAGGTCCGAACAGGGAATCCGGGGACAAAGAACCGACAGCCATCCGATAGATGCCCGACCCCACCGCTCGACCCTCGGCGTGCCGGGCGGGCAGAACGAGAGGTACTGGCGCATGCACAGCACGGTCCGAGCCCATATGGCGATGCACCTCGTGGTGTCGAGCGAGCTCTCCTTCCGAATCGCGGTCGACCTGGACTACGACGGCGGCGACCCGTTCGCCGTCCGGCTCACGTTCCACCTGCCCGGCGACGAACCGGTCACCTGGGTCTTCGCGCGCGAACTGCTGGTCGACGGGATCGGTGGGGCCAGCGGCGAGGGCGACGTGCTCATCCACCCCGTCGGCGAGGACCTCTCCCAGGTCGACCTGGTGCTGCGCTCCCCCGACGGCGACGCCCGGATGCGGGCCGCCGCCCCGCCGCTGCTGGCCTTCCTCGCCCGTACCGACCTGGTGGTGCCGATGGGCCAGGAGACCGCCGCCGGCGACCTCGCCCAGGAGCTGGCCGGCATCCTGTCCGCCACCGGCCGCGAGAGCTGACACCGCACCGCCGGTGGCGCGACCGGCCGTCCGACAGCCGCAGGGAGCTGTCCGACGGCCGGTCGGTCGCCGCCGGCCCCGACGTGCCTCAGTCGTCGTCGCCGAAGGCCAGGTGCAGGCCCCAGGAGACCAGGCTGATGATCAGCGAGCCGAGCAGGGCCGCCCAGAAGCCCTCCACGTGGAAGTCCAGGTTCAGCCGGTCCGACGCCCAGGACGTCAGCCAGAGCATCAGGGCGTTGACCACGAAGGTGACCAGGCCCAGCGTGAGGATGAACAGCGGCAGCGAGAACAGCTTCACCAGCGGCTTGACGGCGAAGTTCACCACACCGAAGACGAGTGCCACCGCGAGCACGGTGACCGTCTTGTGCTGCCAGTCGCCGCCCGCCAGCGTGATCCCATTGACGATCCAGGCGGCGATCCAGATCGCCACCGCGTTGATGAGCGTTTTGATCACGAAATTCTTCATGCTGCGGATGGTGGCAGGCCCGCCCGTCGTGCGGAAGCTCCCCCGAACAACCGTGACGCGGAGTGTTGTTGAATGGGCCCGGACCGGGAGAGGAGCCGTGCCCCGATGAAGCTGTTCCGGCTGGACGAACTCGACGCCGAACGCGCCGCCGGCGACGGCGCGTACCTGCGCTTCCTGAAGCAGCCGACGATGTCCGCCGGCCTGTACGCGCTCTCCCCCGGCGACACCGACCCGCAGACCCCGCACGCCCAGGACGAGATCTACCTGGTGGTCAGCGGCCGGGCCGAGCTGACCGTCGGCCGGGAGACCGCGACCGTCGCGCGCGGCAGCGTGGTGTTCGTCCCCGCCGGGACGGAGCACCGCTTCCACCGCATCACCGAGGAACTGCGGGTCCTGGTGGTGTTCTCCCCGCCGGAGGACTGACCGTGCCGCGCACCGCACTTGAGCATTCGAACGAGGAGCAGCCAGTGACACTCACCGAGCCAGTGACACTCACCGACGAACTGTGGGCGGCCGTCGAGCCGATCTATGGCCGCATCCTCGACCACCCGTTCCTGGCCGGCCTGACCGACGGCACCCTGCCGCGCACCGCGTTCCGCCACTTCGTCGTCCAGGACTCGCACTACCTGCGCGACTACGCCCGGGCGCTCGCGGTGTGCGCCGCCAAGGCCCCCGGCGAGGACGAGGTGCTGGCCTTCTGCAACGACGCGGTCGGCGCGATCGCCGCCGAACAGGAGATGCACGCCGACTTCCTGCACGCCTTCGGCGAGGACGGCGCGGCCGCGGCCGCCGAACCCGTGCTCCCCACCACCCGCGCCTACACCAGCTACCTGCTGGCCACCGTCTACGGCGGCTCCTTCGCGGAGGCGCTCGGTGCGGTGCTGCCCTGCTACTGGATCTACGCCCGGGTCGGCGAGGAACTGCTGCGCCGCTCCTCCCCGGACCCGCTGTACGCCAAGTGGATCGCCGCGTACGGCGGGGAGGAGTTCCAGGCCGTGGTGCGCCGCGTCCTGGACCTCACCGACCGCATCGGCGAGGACCTCTCGGCGGGCGAACGGCGGCGCGTGATCGAGCACTTCACCACCACCTCGCGGTACGAGTGGATGTTCTGGGACGCCGCCTGGCAGGGCGAGACCTGGCCGGTCTGACCCCGACCCTGAGGGTTCTCCCGGGCCGGGGCTCAGGGATGGATCTCCGGGTTCTCTCCGGGCCGGGAAACCTCGATTCACCCGTCCGGGCGACCTACGATCGAAGTGTCGAGATCGAGGGAGCGGGAACGCAGCCGGAACCACCGGCACCGAGCCCGAGGGGAGAAGGTACGGACATGGCTGAGTTCTGGAAGTCGCTGCCCTCGTGGGTGCGCAACATCGTCGTCCCGATCGTCCTGCTGGTGATCGCCTGGAAGATCTTCTGGACCATTGTCGGCGCGGTGCTGGGAGCGATCGGCTTCGCGGTCAACGTCCTGGTGCTGGTCGGCATCGCCGCCGCAGTGGTGATCCTGATCAAGAAGGCCGCCAAGAACTAGTGTCCTGCGCCTGAGATCCGTTGGCAGAAACGGGCGAGGGATCCCAGGATCTCTTCGGCGGACTTGGTCCATGTGAAGGGCCTGGGATCCTCGTTCCAGTTCTTGATCCATGTGCGGATGTCGGCTTCGAGGACCTGAACATTCTTGTGGGCTCCGCGTCGGATCAGCTGGTCGCTCAGGAAGCCGAACCACCGCTCGACCTGGTTGATCCATGATGAGCCGGTCGGGGTGAAGTGCAGGTGGAAGCGTGGGTGTCGCTCCAGCCAGGAGCGGATCGCCGGAGTCTTGTGGGTTCCGTAGTTGTCGCAGATCAGGTGGATGTCGAGACCCTCCGGGACCTCGCGGTCGATCTTGACGAGGAACTTCTTGAACTCCTGGGCCCGGTGGCGCCGGTGCAGGGAGCTGATGACCCTGCCGTTGCCGACGTCGAACGCCGCGAAGAGCGTGGTCAGGCCGTTGCGCACGTAGTCGTGGGTGCGGCGTTCGGGCATGC